>NZ_FRCS01000001.1:309305-618610 GCF_900143005.1 Cryptosporangium aurantiacum | reverse complement strand
GACGAGGAAGAACAGCGGCATCACCTGGAAGACCCAGGTCAGCAGCTGGGCCGCCGGTAATTCGGCCAGCACGTTCCCGGCGCGCAGCCGGCCGTCGTCCACCTGGAGTGTGAGCATCAGCCAGTGGCCGAGGACCACCACGCCGATCGACAGCACCCGGAGCGCGTCGACGTACCGGTCGCGGTCGGCGGGCGTCGCCGCCGCCAGTGCGGCGGCCGACAACGGCGCCGTCCGTATCGCGGAGGAAGTCATGGCCTCACGGTCCATGTTCCGGCGCTTCGCTCCGAGAGCAGTTCTACTCGGAACGCTGTGCACACTTCGACTCCGGATGTGCTCAGATGAGCGCCATGACCTCGACGCCCACCTCCGACAGTCCCGCCCACCCGAACGTCGACGCGGTGAACGCCGTGCTCGCCGCGTTCGGGTCGCAGAACCGCGTCCGGCTGCTCCCGGACGCCGCCCGCACCGCGGCGCAGGCCGCGGAGGCGCTCGGGGTCACGGTGGGGCAGATCGCGAACTCGCTCGTGTTCGACGCGGACGGCGAGCCGCTGCTGGTGCTCGCGTCCGGTTCGCACCGGGTCGACACCACGATGGTGGCGGCGCTGGTGGAGGTCAGCACGGTCCACCGGGCCACGCCGGAGTTCGTCCGGGACGTGACCGGGCAGGCCATCGGCGGCGTCGCGCCGGTCGGGCACCCGGTTCGGCTCCGGACGCTCGTCGACGTGGCGCTCGCCGCGTACGACACGGTGTGGGCGGCCGGTGGCATCCCGCACGCGGTGTTCCCCACCACCTACGACGAGTTGCTGCGGATCACCGGCGGCGTGGCGGCCGAGGTTGCCTGAGCCCGCCTCGCTTCTGCCGTTCCGACGCGTCCCCCTTAGGCTGGCTCCATGCCATCCGCGCGGGAGTCCGGTTCGCCACCCGCGCTGGTCACCGTCCACGTGTGGCGGGTGCCCGGTCGCCGGGTGGCGGCCGCGCTCACCCGGATGGCCACCGACCGCGTCCGGTTGCGTTCGACGACCGGTCTGCGGTTCGCGCGCCTGCTCGGCACCGGCCACGGCACCACGTTCGCGCTCCGCGATGCGCACCTCAATCGCTGGGCACTGCTGTCGTGCTGGGCCAGTGACGCCGACGCGGCCGCGTTCGAACGCTCGCCCACCGCACGTGGCTGGCGGCGGCTCGCCGAGGAGCAGTGGCGGCTGGAGCTGACGCCGCTCGCCGCGCACGGGCTCTGGGCGCGGCGGCAACCGTTCGGGAAGCCGGTGCCCCGCCGCTGGGACGGGCCGGTCGCCGCGGTGACCAGGGCGCGCCTGTCCGCGCGGAAGGCCGGAACGTTCTGGCGGGCGGTGCCGCCGGTGGCATCCGCGCTGCACGAGCACCGGGCGAGCGGTGGCCTGCTGGCCGCATTCGGCGTCGGCGAGGCCCCGGCCGGGTGGCAGGGGACGCTGAGCGTCTGGCGGAACGCGGAGGACCTCCGTGCGTTCGCCTATCAGGGAGCCGCACACGTCGCGGCGATCCGCAGAACGAAGGAGACCGGGTGGTACGCCGAGGAACTCTTCGCCCGTTTCGGCGTGGTGCGGGCGGACGGCTCGCTGGACGGCAGAGATCCGCTGACGTGACTCCACTGACCCCGACGCGTTGGTCCGCTCGCGACGTCGTCGCCCACCTCGACGAGGTGCTCGGCGTGTACGGCTCGGCGATGAACTACTCGCCGGCGCTGGTCGAGGGGCGCCGGGGGATCCTGGTCGCGCACACCCGCCGCCCGGAGTTCCGCGCGGTCGGCACGTTCGACGCCGACGGCCGCGTGGTCGGGTTCGGTTACGGGTACCGCGGTGAGCCGGGCCAGTGGTGGCACGAGCACGTCCGCTCCCGGCTCGACCCGGCCGGGTACCGCGCGTGGCTCTCGGACTGCTTCGAGGTGGTCGAGCTGCACGTGGCGCCGGGCGTCCAGGGAAAGGGCATCGGGGAGCAGCAGATCCGGTTGCTGCTGGACGGCGTGGCCCGTCGCACCACCGCACTCTCCACCCCGGAGGGTGGCGAGTCACGGGCCTGGCGGCTCTACCGCCGGCTGGGTTTCCTCGACGTGCTGCGCAACGTCGTGTTCCCCGGCGACGACCGGCCGTTCGCCGTGCTCGGACGAGGCCTTCCGCTCGACGACCCCACCCCCTGACGTGCGCCGGGTACCGGCCGTCCTGGTGGGACTGACCGTCCTGGCCCAGATCACGTATCCGCTGGTCGGTGGCGGAGTGCGCAGTGGACTCACGGTGGCGACGGTGGTGCTCGGGTTCGCTGCGGCGGTGACACATGCCGCGGTGACGCGGGGTGTGCGCCCGGCGGCGGTGGTCGTGGTCGTCACCGCCGGGGGCGGGCTGGTCGTCGAAGCGGTCGGCACCGCGACCGGCGTCCCGTTCGGGGAGTACACGTACGCCTCGTCGCTCGGCCCGGCGGTGCTCGGTGTGCCGTGGGTGATCCCGCTGGCCTGGACGATGATGGCCTGGCCCGCCTGGCTGGTGGCCGGGCGGTTGGCCTCCGCCGGGTGGCTCCGGGTGCTCGTCTCGGGATGGGCACTGGCGTCCTGGGACCTGTTCCTCGACCCGCAGATGGTCGACGCCGGGCACTGGACGTGGGCGACGACGGACCCGGCCCTGCCGGGTGTCCCCGGGATCCCGCTGTCGAACTACGCCGGATGGTTGCTGGTCGCGGTGGTGATGAGCGGCCTACTGCAACTGCTGCACGTCGATGCGGACGCCCGGCACGACGCGCCGATGCTCGGGTTCTACCTGTGGACCTACGCGTCCTCGGTGCTGGCGCACGCGGCGTTCTTCGGCCTGCCCGCGTCGGCGGCGTGGGGTGGGCTCGGCATGGGGCTGGTGGCGATCCCGCTCGCCGTCACGCTCTACCGTGATGCCCGCCATGCCCGCGCGCCCCGGCCGACCCGGCTCGCGAGCACCCGATGAACCGCGAGGCAGCCGCTCAACACGCCGGGGCCATCCGATCGAGCTGGACCACCCGATCCGGCTGGGCGCGCCGGTTGGCGGACCCGGTGCTGTGGGGAACGGTCGGGGCGGTCGCGCTGACGGCGCATGCGGCGGTGAACGCCCGGCGGCTGCGGCGGCCGCCGGCCGACCCCCCGGAGACGCCGGTCCGCGTCTCGGTGCTGCTCCCGCTGCGCGACGAGGAGCACCGGGTGGAACCGTGCCTGCGGGCGCTGCTCGCCCAGCGTGGCGTCCCGGGGCTGGAGATCGTCGTCCTGGACGACGGCAGCACCGACCGCACCGCGGCCGTCGTCCGGCGGATCGCCGCCGGTGACGCGCGTGTCCGGCTGCTCACCGGCGTCCCGCTCCCCCGGGGCTGGCTCGGTAAGCCGCACGCCTGTCAGCAACTCGCCGATGCCGCTGACCCGGCGTCCGAGGTGCTGGTTTTCGTCGACGCGGACGTCGTACTGACACCGGACGCGGTCGCAGCGGCCCTCGCCGTCCTCGACGAATCCGGGCTGGACCTGATCTCGCCGTACCCGCGCCAGGTGGCGGCCGGCGCAGCCGAACGCCTGGTGCAGCCGCTGCTGCAGTGGTCGTGGCTGACGACGCTGCCGCTGGGGATCGCCGAGCGGTCGCCGCGGCCGTCGCTGACCGCCGCCAACGGGCAGTTCCTGCTCGTCACGCGCAAGGCGTACGACGCCGCGGGCGGCCACGCGGCCGTGCGCGCCGACGTGCTGGAGGACATCGGGCTGCTGCGGGCGGTGAAGCGGGCAGGCGGTCGGGGCGTGGTCACCGACGGCTCGACGATCGCCGCGTGCCGGATGTACGAGTCCTGGCCGGAGCTGCGGGACGGCTACGGTAAGTCACTGTGGGCGGCATTCGGGTCGCCCACCGGCGCGGCAGCCACCGTGGGTTTCCTCGGGCTGCTGTACGTCCTGCCCGTCACCACCGCACTCCGGGGCAACCGCCTCGGCCTGCTCGGATACGCGGCCGGCGTCGCCGGGCGGGTGGTCGCGGCACGGGCCAGCGGCGGCCGCGCCTGGCCCGACGCGCTGGCCCACCCGGCGTCGATCGTCACGTTCGGGTACCTGGTGGCTCGGTCGCTCGTGCATCACCGCCGCGGCACACTGACCTGGAAGGGCCGGAGGCTTGGCTGACGTCGTGGTGGTGGGGGCGGGTGTCGGCGGGCTCGCCGCGGCGGTCCGGCTGGCAGTGGGCGGGCACCGGGTCACGGTGTGCGAACGCGCTCCGGAGGTGGGCGGCAAGCTCGGCCTCCTGACCCGCGGCGAGTTCCGCTTCGACACCGGCCCGAGCCTGGTGACGATGCCGCAGGTGTTCGCGGACTTCTTCCGGGAGACCGGCGACCGGCTGGAATCGGTGCTCGACCTGGTGCCGCTCGACCCGATCGCGCACTACCGCTTCGGCGACGGCACGTCGCTGGCGTCCTGCGCCGACCCGTTCGAGTTCCGGCGGCGGATCGACGACGCGTTCGGCGGTGGCGCGGGCGCCGACTGGGCGGAGTTCTGGCGACGCGCCGAACGCATCTGGGCCGCCACCTACGAGCCGTTCCTCGCGTCGGCGCTGGACGGCCCGCGGACGCTGGCCCGCTACGCGACCCGGCTGCGGGACCTGACGACGATCGCACCGGCCCGGACGCTACGCGGGCTGGCAGCGACCTACCTGCGCGATCCGCGGCTGCGGCAGTTCGTCGAGCGCTACGCGACCTACACCGGTTCCGACCCGCGCCGCGCCCCGGCGGCACTGGCGTCGGTGCCGTACGCCGAGCTGGCGTTCGGCGGCTGGTACCTGCGGGGCGGGCTGCGGCGGCTGGCCGACGCGCTGCTGGCCCGGTGCGCGGAGCGGGGTGTCACCGTGCGCACGAGCACCGAGGTCACCCGGATCACCGCGGACGCCCGGGGCGTGACCGGCGTCCTGCTCGCGGACGGCGGCCGGCTTCGCGCGGACGTCGTCGTAGCCAACGCGGACGCGACACACGTGTACTCCGATCTGATCGCGGTGCCGTCGGCGGCGCGGGCGTTGCGGCGAACCACGCCGTCGCTGTCCGGGTTCGTGCTGCTGCTCGGGGTGCGGGGCCGGACGCCCGGCCTCGCGCACCACACCGTGCTGTTCCCGCCCGGCCCGCTGCCGGGCAGCTACGACGCGGAGTTCGACCACGTCTTCGGCGACCCGGGGCGTCCGGTGCCGGAGCCGACGCTCTACCTCTCGGTGCCCGACGACCCGGACGTCCGGCCGGACGGCCACGAGGCGTGGTTCGTCCTGGTCAACGCGGCGCGGCAGGGGACGGGCCGGGGTGCGGTCGACTGGCGGACGCCCGGGCTCGCCGACCGGTACGCCGACCTGCTGCTCGAGCGGCTGGCCGAGCGCGGATACGACCTGTGCGATCGGCTGCTGTTCCGGGAGGTCCGGACGCCCGCCGACCTGGAGACGCGCACGCACGCGGTGGGCGGCGCGATCTACGGGACGTCGAGCAACGGTGCCCGGGCGGCGTTCCTCCGGCCGGGCAACCGGGCGGTCGTTCCTGGCCTGTTCCTGGTCGGCGGCTCGTCCCACCCCGGCGGGGGGCTTCCCCTGGTCACGCTCTCCGCCCAGACGGTCGCCGGCCTCGTGGGCCCCGCATGAACGTCGATCAAAGGACAGATTTTTAGCGGGCCGCGACCTTCGCGGGCGCGAGGTTGGCCCAGACCTCGCGGGTCGCCGCCGACCGGTTCAGCGTGATGAAGTGGATGCCCGGCGCGCCTTCGGCCAGCAACCGCGACGACAACGCCGTCGCGACCTCGACGCCGATCGCCCGCACCGCCACCGGGTCGTCCGCGACCGCGCGCAGCCGCTCGGCGAGATCGACCGGGAACGCCGCCCCGGACAGGATCGCCATCCGCTCGATCTGCGAAACGTTCGTCACCGGCATCACGCCGGGCACGATCGGCACGTCGCATCCGGAGGCGACCGACGCGTCGCGCAGCCGCGCCCAGTCCTGCCAGTCGAAGAAGAACTGGGTGATCGCGAAGTCGGCGCCCGCCCGGCATTTCTCGACGAAGAACTGGACGTCCGACTCGAAGTCGGGCGACCGCGGGTGCTTCTCCGGGAACGCCGCGACGCCGACGCAGAAGTCACCGGAGTCCTTCACGAGCTTCACGAGCTCGGACGCGTACGAGTACCCCTCCGGGTGCGCGAGCCACTCGGCCTGCGGGTCGCCCGGCGGGTCACCGCGCAGCACCAGCACGTCGTGGACGCCGACCGCGGCGTAGTTCCCGATCACGTTCCGCAGCTCGGCCACCGAGTGGTTCACCGCGGTGAGGTGCGCCATCGGCAGCAGCGTGGTCTCGGACGCGATCCGCTCGGTGATCGAGACGGTGCGGTCGCGGCTGGAGCCGCCCGCGCCGTACGTGATCGAGACGAACGAGGGCTGCAACGCCTCCAGCTCGCGGATCGCCTGCCAGAGCTGGCGCTCGCCCGCGTCGGTCTTCGGCGGGAAGAACTCGAACGAGAACGTCGGCGCGTCGTCCCGCACCAGATCCCCCACCGAGATCCGCCGAACCTTGGGGACCCGCCCGACCTTGGGGATCCGCCCGACCTTGGGGGGAACGAGACCGGTTGCCATGTGGCCACACTGTAGTCGGGCCGAGTTAGCCCCGGTCAGTGCGTCCCCGACCGCGTCGACCGGATAGCGTGCCCGGAGGTAGCCAGCAGAGGAGGAACCCCGCGTGCCCGCGACCCCGCTCGACCGGGACGACCTGCGGACCCGCGTGAGCGCGGCGCTCCGCGCCCAGCTCCACCGCCAGCGCGGACGGCTCGCGCTGGTCGGTCCCGAACTCGGCCCGGTCGCTGACGCGCTGGCCGACTTCCTGGAGGGCGGCAAGCGGCTGCGTCCGGCGTTCGCGTACTGGGGGTACCGGGCGGCCGGGGGCGCGAACTCCGAGGCCGTGGTGCGGGCGGTCGGCGCGCTCGAGCTGGTGCAGGCCTGCGCGCTGATCCACGACGACGTGATGGACGGCTCGGACACCCGCCGTGGCAAGCCCGCGGTGCACAAGCGGTTCGCCGCGCTGCACGCCGACGAGGGGTACGGGGGCAGCGCCGACGGGTTCGGCACCGCGGCCGCGATCCTGCTCGGCGACACCTGCCTGATCTGGGCCGACGAGATGCTCGACCGGTCCGGCATGCCCGCCGACGCGCTGGAGCGCGCCCGCCCGGTCTGGGACGAGATGCGCACCGAGATCATGGCCGGCCAGTACCTCGACGTGCTGGCGCAGGCGCAGGGCGGCCACTCGGTCGACCGGGCGATCCGCGTCGTGCGGTACAAGGCCGCGAAGTACACGGTCGAGCGTCCGCTGCACCTGGGCGCCGCGCTGGCCGGGGCAGCGCCCGACCTGGTGGAGACGCTCAGCCGCTACGGGCTGCCGCTCGGCGAGGCGTTCCAGCTCCGCGACGACGTCCTCGGAGTGTTCGGCGACCCGGCCGAGACCGGCAAACCGGCCGGCGACGACCTGCGCGAGGGCAAGCGCACGCTGCTGCTCGCGTACGCCGCCGAGCGCGCGACACCGGCGCAGGAAGAGCTGCTGGACCGCTACCTCGGCGACCCGGAGCTGGGCGCGGAGGGCGTCGAGGCGCTGCGCGGGGTGCTGGTGGAGACCGGTGCGCTCACGCGCACCGAGGAGCGGATCGGTTCGCTGACCCGCCGTGCTCTCGACGCGTTGAACAACGCCCATGTGGACGCCGAAGCCGCGGACGCCCTGGCCGAACTCGCCGGCGCAGCCACCACCCGCAAGGCGTAGCAGCGCGGGCGCGGCCGCTGACGCGAAACCGGGCTCTAACGTCGGCTTACAGGCCGGTTTCGCGTCTCTGAGCGGGGCCGCGGCGTCGATCGGGCCACCGTCCGGCGTGTCGGGGCGGATTGCAACCGTGACCGTGCGCAATGAGCGCAGGCTGCGGCGGTTCCGCCGCGCACGAACGCATACGGGGGCGGCACGGTGGCAGGTCAGGGCGAGACAGCGGTGGCATCCCGGGCGATCACGCGGCGGGGGATGCTGGTCGGAGGAGCCGGCCTGGTCGGCGCCGGGCTGCTGACCACAGCACCGGCCGCGGCGGCACCTGCGGCCCCCGCGGCGAGCATCGTCCACCACCCGGCGCTCCGGGCGGGATACCGGTTCTTGAACGCGGCGATGGACGTCCACTACCCCGCCTACGGGATGCTCCGGCTCCCCCAGTCGTACGCCGACCAGGTCGGCCTGTACGGCACGGCCTACACGTACGACGCGGCCCTCGCCGCGCTGGCGTACCTGGCCGAGGGCTCCCCCGCCTCGGTCGAGCGGGCCCGGGTCATCGGCGAGTCGCTCCGGTTCGCCCAGGAACACGACCCCGGCTACCGGGACGGACGGCTGCGCCAGTCGTACACGGTCGGCCCGTACGAGCGGAACGGCGTGGTCCAGCCCAACGGGTTCGTGCAGCCCGACGGCATGGTGAATGCCGGGAACGTCTTCGACCACAGCGCCAGCCTGACCGGCGACCAGGCCTGGGCCGGGCTCGCGTTGGTCGCGCTGGCCCGGCGCGGCCTCCACCCGGCGTTCCTCACCGCGGCCACCAAGCTGGGCAACTGGGTGGCCGCGACCTGCGGCACGAACCAGGCGCTCGGCGGCTACCGGGCGGGCATCAACCGGGCCGGAACCACGCTGACCCGCACGGACACCGCGCAGAACGCGGTGCTCGCGGCGTTCTTCGGCCAGCTCGCGACGCTGACCGGTGACGAGATCTGGGTGGAGCGCCGCACCAAGGCGGCCGCGTTCGTCCACCGGATGTGGCAGGAGGACGGCGGGTTCTACGCGTGCGGCTCGGACGACGGCATCGTCGTCGCGCGGTTCCCGGTCACCACGACAGCGCAGGTCACCACCGTCCTCGCCCTGCACGACAGCGCCCGCCCGGCCCAGGAGACCGCGCTGGACTACGTGGTGAACGAGCTCACGGTCACCGACACCGCCGAGCGGGACCACAGCGCGCTGCCGGTCGGCGTCACGGTGACCGGGGTGACGTTCTCCGACCGCAGCCGCCTGGTCGACCCGGACGTACCGATCGAGCCGGGCCTGCACCGGCCGGACCCGGACGCGGTCTGGCTGGAGGGCACCGCGCAGCTGGCGGCCGCGCTGCTCGTCCGGGCTCGTGTCGGTGACCTGGAGGCCGCGCACGCCCGGCTGAACACGCTGGCCGAGGTGCAGAGCCGGCTGGGCACACGGGAGACGGCCGGGTCCAAGCCACTGCCGGACGGCGAGGGCCTCATCGCCGCGTCCAGCGCGCTGCACAGCGGCGTCGGCGACACCGGCTACTACCCGTACCGGCACGTCGGCACGACGGCCTGGTACCTGCTCGCCGCGACCGGCACCAACCCGTTCACGCTGGGCAGCGATCGCCGGTAAGGCCTCGAAATGCCGTGTCGCCCGCGGTGCCCTACGGTTCTGACGTGCGCACGACAACCGGGCCAAGCGATCACGTCGTCGTCGTCGGAGCAGGCCTCGCCGGTCTCTCCTGCGCGCTCCGTCTGCTCGGCGCGGGCAGGCAGGTGACGATCGTCGAACGCGAACCCGTCCCGGGCGGACGCGCCGGCCGGCTGACCGTTGATGGCTACCAGTTCGACACCGGGCCGACGGTGCTGACCATGCCGAACCTGATCGCGGACGCGTTCGGCGCGGTCGGCGAGCGGATGGACGACTGGCTGACGCTGGACCCGGTCAGCCCGCTGTACCGGGCGTTCTACCCGGACGGCTCGACGCTGGACGTCCACCCGGACACCGAGCGGATGGCCGCGGAGATCGCGGCCGTCTGCGGTCCGAAGGAGGCCGACGGGTACCGCAAGTTCGTCGGGTTCGTCTCCGAGCTCTACCGCCTGGAGATGGATGACTTCATCGACCGGAACCTCGACTCGCCGCTCGACCTGCTCGGGCCCGGACTGGCGCGCCTGCTCGCGCTGGGTGGGTTCCGGCGGCTCGCGCCGAAGGTCGGCCAGTACCTCAAGGATCCGCGGACCCAGCGCGTCTTCAGCTTCCAGGCGATGTACGCGGGCGTCTCCCCGTTCCAGGCACTCGCGATCTACGCGGTGATCGCGTACATGGACTCGGTTGCCGGCGTGTTCTTTCCCCGCGGCGGCATCCACGCGGTGCCGACCGCGCTGGCCGGCGCCGCCGAGAAGCACGGCGCGCAGATCCGCTACGGAACCACGGTCACCCAGGTCGAGACGAGGAACGGCCGCGCGGTCGGCGTCCGGACGAGTGACGGGGACCGGATCGCGGCGGACGTCGTCGTCCTCAACCCGGACCTGCCGGTCGCCTACCGCGACCTGTTGCCGCCGTCCGCCGCTCCGCGGCGGTTGAAGTACCTGCGCTACTCCCCGTCCTGCTTCCTGCTGCACATCGGTTCGTCCGCCGCGTACACCAAGACCGCGCACCACAACATCCACTTCGGACGCGCGTGGAAGCGGACGTTCACCGAGCTGATCGACCGCCAGGAGCTGATGAGCGACCCCTCGATCCTGGTGTGCAACCCGACGCTGAGCGACCCGGCGCTGGCCCCGGCGGACAAGCAGACGTACTACGTGCTCGCGCCGACGCCGCACGCCGGTGCGCCGATCGACTGGTCGGTGATCGGACCGCGCTACCGGGACGAGATCATCGCGGTCCTGGAGCAGCGCGGCTACGTGGGGTTCGGGGACGGCATCGAGGTCGAGCGGATGGTCACGCCCGCCGACTGGCAGGCCTCCGGGCTGGCGATGGGCGCCCCGTTCGCGGCCGCGCACACGTTCGGCCAGACCGGTCCGTTCCGGCCGTCGAACCTGGCACCGGGGCTGGCGAACGTCGTGTTCACCGGGTCCGGCACGCAGCCGGGCGTCGGGGTGCCGATGGTCCTGGTCTCCGGCAGGCTCGCCGCCGAGCGCATCACCGGCCCCATGCGAGCATGATGGCCGTGTCAGTGCCGTCAGCCACCACCACCGACCTCCCCGCAGCACACGACCGGTTCGCTCGAGAACGATGGGTCGGCTTCGCCGGGTCGGTGCTGATCGCGGTCGGTGGTCTCGGCGCCGGCGTGCTGCCGCGTCCCGATCCGCTGTCCGACGCTCCGGTGTTGCGCGTCCTGCGGCACGGCGCCGGTGTTCCGGTCTGCGTCACGCTGGCCATGGTCGGGATCGGCTTGCTGGTGCTCGCCTGGTGGCGGACGCGGACCGCGCGGAACGTGTCCTGGGTCACCAGGACGGCCGCGCTGTGGGCCGTTCCACTCGCGCTGGCCCCACCGATGTTCAGCCGCGACATCTACATCTACGCCACGCAGGGCCTGGTGCTGGCCCAGGGGCTCGACCCGTACGAGGTCGGCCCGTCGGCCCTCACCGACGGGCCTGGCGTCGATTGGCTGACGTCGATCTCGCCGACGTGGGCGGACACCCCGGCGCCGTACGGGCCGCTGTTCCTGTTCTTCAGCAGCCGGATCGCCGAGGCCGCGGACGGCAACCTCATCGTCGCCGTCCTCGCGCTGCGCGCTCTGGCCGTGCTCGGCGTCGTCGCGCTCGCGCTGCTCGTCCCCCGGCTGGCCGCCGCGTACGGCGTCCCGGCCGCCGGTGCGCAGTGGCTGGTGATCGCCAACCCGCTGCTGCTCACCCAGCTGGTCTCCGCCGGTCACAACGAGGCCCTGATGCTGCCGCTGCTCGCCGCCGCGCTGCTCGTCGCGGCCCGAGCCGTCGGCCCGGCCTCCCGCGTGCTGGCCGTCGGGGCGGGTGCGGGCGCGCTGGCCGGGCTGGCCGCCGCCACGAAGCTCTCCGCGATCGTCGCGCTGCCGTTCGTCGTCGTCCTGGTCGCCGCGGGTCTGCCTGCCGCAACCGAGTGGCGCCGCTGGCTGCGGCTGGTGCAGACCGGCGCCGTCGCGGTCGGGGCCGCGCTGTTGGCGCTGGCTGCTTCGTGCCTGGTCGCGGGCGTCGGCCCCGGGTTCATCCACGCGTTGTCGGTGACCGGTGGGATCAGCGTCCAGTGGACGTCGATTCCGACTGCCTGGGGCCTGGCGGCCGGGTGGTTCACCGACCGCGACGACGCGGTGCTGGAGGCCGCGCGCCTGGTCGGGTCCGCGGTCGCGGTGGTGCTGCTCGTCGTGCTCTGGTGGCGCGTCCGAAAACCAGCAACGACGACGCCGGACGCGTGGCCGTACGGACAGCGGGTGCTGGCGGCCTGCGCGGCGGCCCTGCTGCTGGTCGGCGTGCTCGGTGAGGCGTTCCACCCGTGGTACCTGCTCTGGCCGGCGGTACCCCTGGTCGCCGCAGGCCAGAAATGGACGACCGCCTACGCCGTGGCGTCCGGCGCGCTGTGCTTCTTGATCCTGCCGGACGGCTACAACCTGGCCCGCGCCACGGTCGTACCGGGCACGATCGTCGTCCTCCTGGGCACCGTGCTCGCGATCGGGTACGGCGTCCACCGGCTCCGGAAGGGATCCCTGACATGAGCGCTCGCGAACTGGACGCCGCCGGGATCACCGACCCGGCCTTGCGTGCCTCCTACGCGGCCTGCCGCGCGCTGCTCGCCGAGCACGGCAAGACGTATCACCTCGCGACGCTGCTGCTGCCGCCGGCGAAGCGGCCGTACGTGCAGGCGCTCTACGGCTTCGCCCGGTACGCCGACGAGATCGTCGACGACCTCGCATCGACGTGCTCGGACGCGGAGAAGGCGGCGGAGCTCGACGCGTTCGCGGCCTCGGTGCGCGCCGACCTGGAACGGGGCGCCTCCGATCACCCGATCACCCGCGCGTTGGTCGACACCGTCGCGCGCTGGGACATCAACACCGCCTACATCGACGCGTTCCTGACGTCGATGCGGATGGACCTGACCGTTACCGAGTACGCCACCTACGACGACCTGATGACCTACGTCTACGGCTCGGCGGCGGTGATCGGCCTGCAGATGGTGCCGATCTTGGAACACCCCGGCGTGCCGCGCGCGGTGGTCGAACCGTATGCGCACGACCTCGGGGTGGCGTTCCAGCTCGCGAACTTCATCCGGGACGTGGGTGAGGACCTCCGGCGCGGCCGCGTGTACCTGCCGATGGAGGACCTGGCGCTGTTCGGCGTGGACCGGGAGCACCTGGCCCGCGGCGTCGTCGATGGACCGGTCCGGCGGCTGCTGGCGTTCGAGGTGGCTCGCTGCCGGGAGGTCTACCGGTCCGCGTGGCCGGGCTTCCGGCTGCTGCACCCGGCGAGCCAGGAGTGCATGAAAACCGCATTCCGGCTGTACGGCGGCATCCTGGACGCGGTCGAGCGCGCGGATTACCAGGTGCTCGACCGCCGGGTCGCGGTCAGCGACGTCCGCCGGGCCGCGGTCGCGGTTCCTGCGCTGGTTCGGGCCGTGCGCGCCCGCCGGAGCGGCGTCCCAGCCTGACCCAGGTGGAGACCGCGAACAGCACCAGCGCGAACCCGAACAGCAGGTCTTCGACCGGCGCGTAGACGATCCGGCCGTCGCCGAACAGCTGCGGGCCGCCGTCGCCGAGGATCGCGTCCGGGTCGTACTGCACGATCCGCCGTCCGGTGAGGAACCCGTTGGTCAGTAACTGGAAAAACATCACGATCGCGTAGGAAACCCACCACACCCGACGAGTGATCAGCCGGGTGCGCCAGACGAACAGGTCGACGACGAGCGCGACGACGACGCCCAGTACCGCTGCTTGGGTGTACGTCACTCGTCGCCAGCCTTCCAGCGCGTGACCGTCCGTACCGCCTCGAACGCGAGGATCGCCGCGATCGGCACCACGACGAAGAACAGCAGCTCTTCCAGCGGCAGCGAACCGAACCGGATCCCGGTCATCTGCTCGGCGTCGAACGTCCAGTGACCGGCGGCGATCGCCGCCAGGTCCCAGACGACGAACACCAGCACGGTCGGCGCCAGCGCCAGGAGCAGCCGCCGCCACCGCCGGTAGACCCGCACCCGGAGCACCACCTCGAGCCAGCCGGAGCCCAGCAGACAGAACGCCAGCACGGCCAGGTAGCTCAGATGGCGCACGTCGTCAGAAGCCCAACGCTTGCGCGCGGCGCTTGATCTCGGTCGGCCGCTCCCGCAGCGCCGCCGCGGCGGTGCCCTCGGGCAGCGTCGGGTCCGGCGTATACAGCCAGCGCACGGAGTCCTCCGCGGAGTAGCCGGCGTCGTGCAACAGCATCAGCACACCGCCGAGGTGCCTGGCCAGGTTGGACTTGGTCCCGGCCGCCGATCGCAGGTCGGGCACCAGATCCGCGGGCAGTTTCCAGACCCCGTCGCGCCGGACCGCCAGCAGCGTGTTGCTCTTCACCATCTGATGCACCTTGGTCACCCGGACGTCCAGCCGCTCGGCGGCCTCGGGGACCGTGAGCCAAGCGTCGGGGCCGACCGTGTCGTTACTCGGTTCCACGCACCCACGATCCCACGAGATCTCAGTTCGGTGACGGTTGCGGTCCCCCGGCGAACCATTTGTCGTCCGGATGCGTGTGCTCGGCATGAAGCTCCGCGGTCATATCATGACCAAAGGCCGCCATCTGACGCCAGAGATGGGGAACTGGCCACCGGCATGGCAGGTCGGCTGTCTCGTTGACAGTCTCTCCGTACACTGATGCCCGTGGACAGGACGCTGGCCGACCCCTTGGTGGGTACCGTGCTCGAAGGCCGCTACCGAATTCGGGGGCGGATCGCGCGCGGCGGCATGGCGACCGTGTACGACGCCGTCGACGAGCGTCTGGAACGGACCGTCGCGGTCAAGATCATGCACCCCGGGTACGCCGCCGACCCGTCGTTCGTCCATCGGTTCATCCAGGAGGCGCGCTCGGCGGCGGCGCTGAGCCACCCGCACGTCGTCGCCGTGTACGACCAGGGCGTACACGAGGGCCTGGCGTTCCTGGTGATGGAGCAGGTTCAGGGCCGGACGCTCCGCGAGGTCCTGGCCGCGCGCGGGCGGCTCCCCGCCGCCGACGCGCTGGCGATCCTCGACCCGGTGCTCGACGCGCTCGCCGCGGCCCACCGGCACGGCATGGTCCACCGCGACGTGAAGCCGGAGAACGTCCTGATCGGCGCGGACGGCCGCGCGGTCAAGGTCGCCGACTTCGGGCTGGCGCGCGCGGTCGCGTCCGTCGGGCCCACGTCGACCCGCGGTGTGGTGATGGGCACAGTGGCCTACGTCTCGCCGGAGCAGATCACGTACGGCCAGGCCAGCACGCGCAGCGACGTGTACTCAGCGGGCATCATGCTGTTCGAGATGCTTACCGGGTCGGTGCCGTACGGCGGCGATTCCTCGGTGAACATCGCGTTCCAGCACGTCCACGCGGACGTGCCCGCGCCGTCGTCCCGGGCTCCGCTAGTACCGCCCGCACTCGACGAGCTGACGATGCGCGCGACCCGCCGCGACCCGAACGCCCGCCCGGCCGACGCCGGCGCGTTCCTCGAGGAACTGCGTGCGGTGCGCGACGAGATCGACGGACGCGGCACCCGCAGCGTCTCGGGCACCGGCATCCTCGCCGGCCTGAGCCCGCAGAGCGGCCCGCCGACGAACACCGTCACCGCGTCCGCCGCGGTGCCGGTGCCGACCGCGCCTGGTCAGCACACCCAGGTCGTCCCCAGGGCCGGTGACCCGCGGGGCACCGCGATGATGCCCGGCGGGATGCCGCCACCGCACCGTCCGGGCGGCGGTGGCCACGCGGCCGCGCTCCCCGGTCCGCTGGGACGGCTGAACCCACAGCAGCGCAAGCTCGCGATCATCGCCGTCGGGCTGGTGCTCGCGCTCGTCGCAGCCAGCACCGGCTGGTATCTCGGGATCGGCCGCTACACGTCGACACCGCAGTTCTACGAGCTCAACTCGGCCGACGCGACCGCACGCGCGCAGGCGGCCGGCCTGAAGATCGAGATCCGCCAGGAGTTCGACAAGACCGCGCTCGCCGGCCGGGTGTTCAAGCAGTCACCGAAGCCGGACGGGCGGATCCGCAAGGGCGGCACGGTCACCGTGACGATCTCCAAGGGCCCCGACGTCGTCGAGATCCCGAAGAGCCTCCGCGGTAAGAGCAAGGGTGACGTCGAGGAAGCCCTGAAGAAGGTTGGGTTCAAGACCACGCCCGACTTCGAGTTCAGCGAGGACATCGACGCGAACAAGCTGATCTCGACGTCTCCTGCGCTCGGCACCAAGGTCGAGCGCGGATCGACGGTCACGATCATCCTCAGCAAGGGCAAGGGCATCACGCTGCCCGACCTCAAGGGCAAGTCCCGCGAGGAGGCGGAACAGACGCTCGAGGAACTCGACCTGGCGTACGACATCCAGATCGACGATACGGTCACCGACCCGGAGCAGGCGGGTCTGGTGACCAACCAGACGCCGAGTCCGGGCCAGGTCTCCAGCTCCCAGAAAATCGTGCTGAAGGTCGCACAGGGCCAGTCGCAGGTGGAGATCCCCGACGTCACCGGCGAGGAGTTCGACGACGCCCGCGACGAGCTCCGCGAAGCCGGGCTGAAGGTGTCCCGGCGGGGCGGTGGGGACGATGACGACGCGCGGGTGATCTTCCAGTACCCACCGGCCGGCACGCTCGTGGCTGCAGGCACCGAGGTCAGCATCATCACCGGGTAGCCTGGCCGATCGTGTCTCCGCTGCCTCTCAACCAGCCCGTTCTCGGGGCTCACGTCCCGGCCTCCGGAGGGCTCGCGAAGCGCGCGATCCCCTACGCGGAGCGGATCGGGGCGACCACCGTGCAGGTGTTCGTCTCCAACCCGCGCGGGTGGGCCCTGGCGGCCGGCGTGCCCGCGCAGGACGAGCGGTTCGCGGCCTGGGCGGCGGAGCGCGGCATCGCGGTGTTCATCCACGCCACGTTCCTGGTGAACCTCGGCTCGAACGTCGAGGCGACGGTGGAGAAGTCGGTCGCGTCGCTGCGCCATGCGGTGGCGCGGGGCCGGGCGATCGGCGCGCGCGGGGTGGTGTTCCACGCCGGGTCGTCGCTGGCCACCGAGCGCCGGGCCGCGGCCTACGGACAGCTGCGCGAGCACCTGCTGCCGCTGCTCGACGAACTCACCCCGGAGGATCCGGACCTGCTGGTCGAGCCGACCGCGGGCGGCGGGTTCGCGCTCGCGTCCCGGGTGGAGGACCTCGCCGAGTACTTCGCGGCGGTGGACGCCCATCCGCGGCTGCGCGTGTGTCTGGACACCTGCCACGCGCACGCGGCCGGACACGACCTGGCCGAACCCGGCGGCCTGACGAAGACGCTCGACACGCTCGTCGACACCGTGGGACCGGGTCGGCTGGCGCTGGTGCACGCGAACGACTCCCGCGACCCGGCCGGCTCGTTGCGGGACCGGCACACCACGCTGGGCGAGGGGACGATCGGCGTCGACGGCTTCGCCGCGCTGTTCACGCACCCGGCCGCGGCGGGTGTCCCGATCGTCGTGGAGACGCCGTCGGAGGACGACGGTGCCGGCCACGCCGCCGACATCACGCTCCTCCGTCGCCTCGCCGCGGGGTGACGGACACCCGACAGCCCAGTACGCATGTGATCGGCTAGGCTTCGAATCATGCAGCAGCGTTTCTTTTGGTATGGCGACCGCCCGGGCGTCCCCCGGCGGCCAGTCGCGCTGTACTAGAAGCGCACGCCGCAGGAATCCTTCCGACAGCCCCGGGCCCCAGGCCCGGGGCTCGTCGTTTTAGAGGAGAACTTCGCATGGTCATCGTGATGAGCCCTGACGCCGCGGACAGCGCACTCCGCACCGTCGTCTCGACGGTCGAGGAGGCAGGCGGTTCCGCGTTCGTCTCGCGCGGCGTCACCCGCACGATCGTCGGCGTGGTCGCCGGCGAATCGGTCCTGGCCGCGTTGGAGGTGGAGGGACTACCCGGCGTCGCCGAGGTGGTCCGCATCACCTCTCCGTACAAACTCGTGAGCCACGAGAACCATCTACGAACGTCCACCGTTCACGTCCGGGGCGTCCCGATCGGTCCGGACAGCGTGACGCTGATCGCCGGTCCGTGTGCGGTGGAGACCCCGGAACAGACGCTGGAAGCCGCGCTGATGGCGCGGAGGGCGGGCGCCGCCCTGCTCCGCGGCGGCGCCTACAAGCCCCGGACGTCGCCGTACGCGTTCCAGGGCCTCGGCGTCGACGGCCTGAAGATCCTGGCCGACGTCCGGACCGAGACCGGTCTGCCGGTGGTGACCGAGATCGTCGACCCGGCGGACGTCGACGTGGTCGCCGAGTACGCCGACATGCTGCAGGTCGGCACCCGGAACATGCAGAACTTCGCGCTGCTGCAGGCGGTCGGCGCGGTGGGCAAGCCGGTGCTGCTCAAGCGCGGTCTCACCGCGACGTACGAGGAGTGGCTGATGGCCGCCGAGTACATCGCCCAGCGCGGCAACCTCGACATCGTGCTGTGCGAGCGTGGAGTGCGGTCGTTCGAGTCCGCGATCCGGAACATGCTGGACGTCTCGGCCGTGCCGATGGTGCACCAGCTCTCCCACCTGCCGGTCCTGATCGACCCGTCCCACGCGGCCGGCCGCCGGGAGCTGGTCGTGCCGCTGGCGCGAGCGGCGATCGGCGTGGGCGCCGACGGGCTGCTCATCGACGTCCACCCGCACCCGGAGGTCGCCAAGTGCGACGGGCCGCAGGCCCTGCACGGTGCGGACCTCGACGAGTTGGAGACCGCGGTGCGTACGCTCCCGCCCGCCCTCGGCAAGACCCTCACGCCCGCACCCTGACCAGCGCGGAGGCTGATCCGAGGCGTCGCCTTACGGCGGCGCCTCGGCCGTTTCCGGACCCAAAAAATATCGGACATTAAGACCGCAACATGCCCAGGGTCGGGAGCGAATCCCGGCAACCACTTGCATCCCGGAGAAGGATAGGTAAGCCTTACTGAGCCAAGGCTAACCAACAGCCTGACCGACCATCCGGGGGTGAGCTCGTGTACGTCTGCATCTGCGCGCGAGTTCGCGAGGCCGAGATCAGGTCGGTGATCCACGCCGGCGCACAGGACGAGTTCGACGTCGGCGAGGCATGCGGCGCGGGCACCGGTTGCGGTTCCTGCGTCGAACGAATCTGTGGATTACTTCGCGACAGTGAGGCGCCCCTGGCTCGAGCGTCCTGACCTGCAAGGTCAGTACCGACCGGTCGCAGACACGAACACGTCTGCGACCGGCGAGTCGTGCCCTACAACAGGAAAATACGCCGGAGCGGAGTTAGGGTGAGGCCTCCACACCCGAACGGAGGATCTCCGGCATGCAAGGCGACGCGAGGACCATCGAGTTCCTCAATGAGCAGCTCACCGCCGAGCTGACCGCGATCAACCAGTACTTCTTGCACGCGAAGATGCAGGAGAACTGGGGCTACACGACTCTTGCTTCGCACACCAAGCACGAGTCGATCGACGAGATGCGCCACGCCGAGGTGCTCACCGATCGGATCCTCTTCCTGGAAGGGCTTCCGAACTACCAGAAGCTGCTGGCGCTGCGGATCGGCGAGACCGTGCCGGAGATGTTCCGGTGCGACATGCTGATCGAGCAGGAGGCCGTGACTCGGCTCCGCGAGGGCATCGCCCACATGCGGTCGGTCGGCGACGTCACGTCGGCGAACATCTTCGAGGACATCCTCAAGGACGAGGAAAGCCACATCGACTACCTCGAGACTCAACTCGACCTGATCGAGAAGCTCGGCGAGCCGCTATACCTGTCCCGGTTGACAAAGCACCCGGAATCGGACTGAGCTAGCTGATCGTCCGAGGCCCGTGCCGGCACCACCGCCGGCACGGGCCTCGGCACGTTAACCACCCGTATCGACGCGATCACTGTGGGATCATCAAACCACTCGTCGATCGGGTTGGGGAGTTCGGATGGCTGCCTGGCGCGTCCTCACCGCAGTGGCACTGGTCCTGAGCGGGCTACTGTTCACCAACCCCGCCGACGCGGCCGCACGTCGCCCGGCGATCGTCGGCATGGGCGACAGCCTCGTCGCCGGCGAGGGCGCCGGGCGCTACCTGCCCGCCACCGACCGCCGCGGCAACTTCTGCCACCGCTCCCGGGCGGCTGCCCTCCAGCAGACGACGCTGCCCGGCGTCGCCGACCCGGCCCGGGTGAACCTGGCCTGCGCCGGAGCCACCACCGCGAACGTCCGGCTCGGCGGTAACCCGCGCTACGGCGAGGCGCCGCAGGCCGAGCAGCTGCGGACGGTGGCGCGCCGGTACGACGTCCGGCTCATCGTGCTGACGGTCGGCGTGAACGACGTCGGATACGCGAACCTGGCCTACGACTGCATCCTGGCCTACCTCCGGCTCGCCGACCGCTGCCAGGACACCTGGGCGCCGCGCATCCGGCAGCGGCTGGCCGCCGCGGTCCCCCGGATCTCTCAAGACGTCCGTGACATCCGGAGCGTGCTGCGGGAGGCCGGCTACCGCAGCGACGACTACACGCTGGTCCTGCAGTCGTACGCGTCCCCGGTCACCGGCGACATCCGGTACGGCACGGCGGCCCGCGGCTTGTTCGGCTGCCCGGTGAGGGACGACGACGGCAACTGGGCGAAGAACTGGGTCGCCGCGCAGTTCTCCGCCGCGTTCGCCCGGATCGCCGCCGACGAGGGCGTCCGGTTCCTCGACCTGGCACCGGCGCTGCGCGGCCGGGAGGCGTGTGCGCGCGGGATCAGCCGCTTCCAGGAGTGGTCGCGCGGCGTCACCGTGGACCTGGCCGCCATCCGGCACGGGCTGGGGATGAACGTGCTGCAGCAGTCCGCGCACCCGAACGCTCGCGGGCACGCACAGTTCGCACGGTGCCTGAGCGCGTTCGTGGCACGCGGGGACCGCGCCGCGAAGTGCGCCCGCCAGTCCGACGGGAACCTCGCCCCGGTCGCCGCTCCCCTAGCGGCCTGAGCGCCGCCTGCGCGCGGCCCCCTGGGCGCGGCCGCCGCGGCCGGTCGCGGCGGTTTTGCGGCTCAGGCCCGGTGTCGCACCCGGTGGGCTCGGCGTCCGCCGCTCGCCTCGCGGTCGCGCCGCTGGTCGAGCACCGATCGCGCGTCCGCACGCAGGCCGTCCACGCCGTGCCACCGGGTCATCCCGGCGGCGTCCGTGCCCACCAGGACGTCCGGCCCGACGGCGGCGCCACCGCGCTCGGCGGCCAGCCCGTCCAGCGCACGGACGACGGTGTCCGCGACCAGCGCCGCCACCGGGTCACCGTCGGTCCAGACCACGTACGCGTGCCGGAACGCGGGCTCGGCGGTCCGCGCACCGGCGATCAGCCCCGCGTACCGGGCGATCCGCACCGGCTCCCCGTCGGCGGCGAGCGCCCCGATCTCGGCAACGGTGGCCGGACCGAGCCGGTCGCCGTCGGACTCCCGGACGACCGCCGGGAGTCCGTCGACCAGGTCCTGCCAGCGGTCGTGGTCGGCGGCCAGCCGGGCGACGAGCGTGCTCAGGTCGTCGCCGACCGGCGAACTCCAGAACGCCACCTCCCGCCGGGACCGCGAGTCCGTGAAACGCTCCTCCATCGCCGCGACGAAGTCCTCCCGGACCGGGCGGCCGGACTCGGTCACCGGTGGCCACGGTGGCGCCTCCATTCGCGTCCGCCGGACGAACAGCATCGGATGACCGCGCACGGTCGTACAACGCGGCAGCCAGAACACGTCGGCGTAGACGCCGAGCCGGTCCGGGCCGGAAGCGAGCTGCGTCCGCCACCGCGCGACGCGTTTGCGTGCCTGGTCCTGGGCAGCGCGCCGCCGCTGGAGCCCCTGGAGACCGGCCCCGGCGTCCCGCGCGCCCGCCAGGCCGTTCCGCGCGGCCACTGCGCCGGCCGGTCGGAGGAACACGCTGCTCGTCACCGGGTCCGCGATCGGGTCGCGGGGCCAGCGGGTCAGCAGCGCCAGCACGCTCTCCAAGCGGCTCAGCCGGTCCCCCAGCTGATCCAGGTCCCGCTGGGACGTCTCGACCGTGCTCAGGCGAGCGCGAAGCTCACGCAGGTCGGCGGTGGTGCGGTCGAGGCGCTCGGTGGAGCCGGCCAGAGCGTCGGCTGCCGCCTCCTCGGCCGCGGCGAGGTCCCGGATCGTCAGCAGCAGAACACCGACGACGACGCCGATCAGAACCGCGACGATGATCGGCGAGAAGCGTCCGAGCAACCACGCGGCGAACAGCAGCACCAGCGTCGTGCCACCGGCCCACGTCAGGATGAGCGACTGGTCACCTACCACCCGGCGTAAGGTGCGCATGACACATCGTTGCTGTGTCCCACCGCGCGAGGAAAGGGACCGTTCGGAGGGTCCCACCCGGGAATTTGAGCTAGTTCAGCCGCGCAGTACGGCCGACAGTACGGTGATCGCCCGCTCGAGGCCGTCGTCGTCCACGTCGAGGTGGGTCATCACCCGGACCGTGCGCGGACCGAAAACGCCCACCAGGACGCCCTGCTCGGCCGCCGCCCGCACGAACGCGTGCGGATCGGGCACCGTGAGCAGCACCAGGTTCGTCCACACGCCTGCCGGATCCACCACGCCGAACTCGGCCAGCGCTGCCGCGAGCCGGGACGCCCGCGCGTGGTCGTCGGCCAGCCGCTCGACGTGGTGCGCGAGCGCGTACCGGCCGGCCGCCGCGAGGACGCCCGCCTGCCGCATCCCGCCGCCGAGCTGCTGTCGGCGGCGCCGGGCCCGCTCGATCCGCTCCGCGGTGGAGATCACCAGCGAGCCCACCGGCGCACCCAGCCCCTTGGACAGGCAGACCGAGAGCGTGTCGAACAGCAGGCCGTACTCGGCGAACGTCACCCCGGACGCCACCGACGCGTTCCAGATCCGCGCCCCGTCGCAGTGCAGCGCCGGGGCGCCGGCCCGCAACCGCACCAGGTCGTCGTAGGGCAACACGGAGCCGCCACCCCGGTTGTGGGTGTTCTCGACCGCGACCGCGCTCGTCGGCAGCGCGTGGTACCCCGGACGCCGTACCTGAGCGAGCCAGGCGTCGACGTCCAGCGCACCGGGCGACGTGCCGACGACTGTGCGGGTGCTGACCCCGCCGATCGCCGCCGCCGCGCCGCCCTCGTACGTGACGACGTGCGCGTCGGCGTCGCAGAGCAGTTCGTCCCCCGGCCCGAGCAGCACCGAGAGCGCGAGCTGGTTGGCCATCGTGCCGGACGGCACGAACAGCGCCGCCTCGTGGCCGAACAGTGCGGCGACCTCGGCCTCGAGCGCGTTGACCGTCGGGTCCTCGCCGTAGACGTCGTCGCCGACCTCGGCTTCGGCGATCGCCTTCCGCATCCCGTCCGTGGGACGGGTGACGGTGTCCGAGCGGAGGTCTACCGGTTTCACCCGCGCAGCATCTCCGCGATCAGGAACGCCAGCTCCAGCGATTGCTGGCTGTTCAGCCGCGGGTCGCACGCGGTCTCGTACCGGTCGGCGAGGTCCGCGTCGAGGATGTCCTGCGCCCCACCGAGGCACTCGGTGACGTCCTCGCCGGTCAGCTCCACGTGAATGCCGCCCGGGTGAGTGCCGAGCGCGCGGTGCACCTCGAAGAAGCCGAGCACCTCGTCGACGATGCGGTCGAAGTGCCGCGTCTTGTACCCGGTGGACGCCTCGTGCGTGTTGCCGTGCATCGGGTCGCACTCCCAGACGACCAGGTGCCCGGTCGCGCGGAGCTTCTCCACGATCGGCGGCAGCGCGTCCCGGACCTTGTGGTTGCCCATCCGGGAGATCAGCGTGAGCCGACCGGGGATGCGGTCCGGGTCGAGGCGCTCGGCGAGCTCGATCACGAAGTCCGGCGTCGTCGTGGGGCCGAGCTTGACGCCGATCGGGTTCGCGATGCGGGAGACGAAGTCCAGGTGGGCGCCGTCCAGCTGCCGGGTGCGCTCGCCGATCCAGATCATGTGCCCGGACAGGTCGTACGCGATGCCGCGCTCGTCGCGCCGGGTCAGCGGCCGCTCGTAGTCCAGGATCAGCGCCTCGTGGGACGCGTACAGGTCGGTGGTGCGCAGCGCTACGTCGTCCACGCCGCAGGCCTGCATGAACTTCAGCGCGCGGTCGATCTCGGCCGCGATCGCCTCGTAGCGCTCTCCGGCCGGGGAGTTCTTCACGAACTCCTTGTTCCAGTCGTGGACCGCGTGCAGGTCGGCCATGCCGCCGCGGCGGCTGAACGCCCGCATCATGTTCATCGCGGCGGCCGCGTTCGCGTAGGCGCGGATCATCCGGTTCGGGTCGGGGATGCGCAGCTCGGGGTCGGGCGTGAACGCGTTGACCATGTCACCGCGGTACGACGGCAGGCCGAGCGAGTCGATGTCCGACGATCGCGGCTTCGCGTACTGCCCGGCGACCCGCCCGATCTTGACGACCGGCATCGAGGCGCCGTACGTCAGGACGACCGCCATCTGCAGCAGCACCCGGGTGAGCGCGCGCAGGTGGGGCTCGGTGTTGTCGTCGAACGTCTCGGCGCAGTCACCGCCGCGGAGCACGAACGCCCGGCCGTGCGCCACCTCGGCCAGCCGCTCGCGCAGAGCGTCGACCTCGTACGGCGCGACGATCGGCGGAACGGTCGACAACGTGCGGCCGACCTCCGCGAGCGTGTCGGGATTCGGCCAGGTCGGTTGCTGTGCGGCGGGCAGAGAGCGCCAGATATCCAGGTCGTCGACGACGGTGTCCATCACGCCCCCAGAGTAGTTGGCCGCCCCGGAAGGGTGCGGTCCCCACCCGCTCCGTGGGATCGGGGTGATGCGTCACACGCCTGTTATCGGAAGGTCCGCACAGATGTTAGAAGCTCTCCCCGACTCGATCGGTACGGCAGCGCTGCCGTCCGGGCGCTCGGACACCGACTTACGGGTCGCGATCGCCGGTCGCCGGCCGATCCGCCGGGTGGTGCGCGTGGCACGGGTCGTGCTCGCGCTGGTCTCGGCCGCCGCCTTCGCCGGCTGGGCGGTGACCAACGACGAGTGGACCATTTACGTCGCGTTCGGCGCGCTGGCCCTGATCGCGCTCGGAGGGCTGACGTCGTGGCCGCTGGCGTCGTTCGGCGGGTGGAGCACCCGGTCGGAGGCCGCTCGGGTCGTCGGCGACTGGTTACAGGCGGTGACGCTGGCTCTCGGGTGCCTCGGGCTCCTGGTCGGGTTCGTGCGTACCGACGTCGACACGCTCGTCGTGGTCGGGGGCGTCGGCGGGATCCTGTGCCTCACGCTCGGGTGGCTGATGCCGGCGACGGCCTGGCTGCTGATCGCCTCGCGGGCGCAGCAGCGGGAGCGTCCGGTGCTGGAGCGGTACCAGCGGCTGGCGCAGCGGGACGAGGTGCAGGCGCAGAAGACCCGGACGCCGGAGCGTTTCCCGGCACTACCGGCCCCGGTGCTGCTCCGCCCCCAGGTGGACGAGCCGGTGACGCTGGTGGTGCTCGACGACTCGATGGACCCGGAGGACTTCGACTCGCCTGCGGAGTACGCGGAGTGGATCTCCGAGCCGGAGCTGACCGTGCGCGCCGATCCGCGCCGGATCGAGATCATCGACGAGGCGGGACGGCAGCGGACGCTGCTCGTGGGCGGCCGCGGCCTCTCGACGCCGGATCCGGACGCGCCGGGCGGCCCGGTGGCGTCGATGGTGGTGATCGTCGCCGCGGGGCTGAAGCCCGAGAGCGACGAGCCGACGTTCGACGCGGACACCGAGGCTGCGCTGCGGCGGCTGGTCGGCGACGTCGACCGGGTCGCGCTGGTGGACGCCGCCGGGCGACGCGTCGTGGACCTGCCTGACCTGGCATGGACGCTGCGGGAGCTGGTGCGGCTGGCCGGCGCGGCCGGGATCCCGTGCCTCGCGTACCGGCTCGACGAGGACGTGATCGACCGCGCCGAGGGTCGGACGCCGACCGGCGTGGACTTCGGCGTGCTCGAGGTCAACTACCCGGCGGCGCCGGACTTGATCGACCTGGTCGACTGATCCCGGGGCCTCCCGCGAAACGCCTGGGGCTGGTGTGACCGAGTCGGCCGGAACACTCGACCCGGTCTGCCAGGATCGGGACGTGAACCTCATCCTGACGGTGCTCGTCAACGCGGTGGCGCTGCTGGCGTCGACATACGTCGTCGACGGCATCGACGTCACCGAGGCGACCTGGCCGGCCAAGGTCGGCACGCTGCTCGTCGTCGCGGCGATCTTCGGTCTGGTCAACACGATCGTGAAGCCGATCGTGAAGTTGATCGGCTGCGGGATCTACGTGTTGACGCTCGGGTTGTTCGGGCTCGTCGTGAACGCGCTCCTGTTCCTGCTCGTCGGCTGGTTCGCCGAGCAGTTCGGGCTGAGCTTCGAGGTCGACGGTTTCTGGGCCGGTTTCTGGGGCGCGATCGTCGTCTGGATCGTGAGCTTCGTCCTCAACTTGGCCCTCGACCTGTCGAAGGACAAGGACTGACCAGCGCTTAGCCGAAGAACACTTCGGCCTCGGCGTAGCGGGCCAGCGGCACGGTCTTCAGCTCCCGGGTCGCCTCCTCGATCGGGACGCGGACGATGTCGGTGCCGCGCAGCGCCACCATCTGGCCCCAGTCCCGCTCGTGCGCCGCGTCGATCGCGTGCAGGCCGAAACGGGTGGCCAGCACGCGGTCGAACGGCGTCGGCGACCCACCGCGCTGCACGTGCCCCAGCACCACGGCCCGCGACTCCTTGCCGGTTCGCTCTTCGATGCGGCTGGCCAGCCACTGCCCGATCCCACCGAGCCGGACGTGCCCGAACGCGTCCAGCTCGCCGCTCTGCAGCACCTCGGCGCCCTCCTGGGGCATCGCGCCCTCGGCCACGACGAGGATCGGCGCGTACTGCGTGGCGAAGCGGCTCTCCACGTGCTTGATCACGTCGTCGAGGTCGAACGGGAGCTCCGGCACGAGGATGACGTTCGCGCCCCCGGCCAGGCCCGCGTGCAGCGCGATCCAGCCCGCGTGCCGCCCCATCACCTCGACCACCAGCGCGCGGTGGTGCGACTCGGCGGTGGTGTGCAGCCGGTCGATCGCGTCGACCGCGACCGTCACCGCGGTGTCGAAGCCGAACGTGTAGTCGGTCGCGCCCAGGTCGTTGTCGATCGTCTTCGGCACCCCGACGACCGGGATGCCCTCTTCGGTGAGCTTCTTCGCGACGCCGAGCGTGTCCTCGCCGCCGATCGCGATCAGGGCCTCGACGCCCCGCTCCTCCAGCGACCGGCGGATCCGCTCGACGCCGTCCTCGACCTTGTACGGGTTGGTCCGCGAGGAGCCGAGGATCGTCCCGCCGCGCGGCAGGATCCCGCGAACCTGCTCGATTCCCAGCGGCCGCGCGTCACCCTCGACGGGGCCGCGCCAACCGTTCCGGTATCCCGAGAATTCGTGGCCGTAGACGCTGACACCTTTCCGGACGATGGCCCGGATGACGGCGTTGAGGCCCGGGCAGTCACCGCCGCCGGTGAGCACGCCGATGTGCATGGTGCGGTCCTTTCGTAGCACGGGGACGACGGAGGGGCCGCGTCCTGTGCTGCGGGGACTGACGTGCCGACGCGGTAGTCGCCTCGACGCACACCGTAGTCGTCAGGCCGAACCGATGCGGACACCTTCCACGCCGGAGATGCGGACCTTCTCCATCGCCCGCCAGCGCGCGAGGTTGTGCCGGGCGTCCGCGAGCGCGTCGTGCTGGTCGGCACCCGCCGGCGGCAGTTCGGGGCGGCCGAGGTCGTCCCAGCGTTGCCGCAGGTCCTTGGAGAACCGCGGGATCGGGCGGGCCAGCGCGGGCATCGGCCCCCACAGCTGGCAGAGCGCCACGTGGTCGTACGCGGCGTACCAGGCCCAGAGTTCGACCGAGCCCCGGTTCGTCACCCCGGCGGTCAGGAACTCGAGCAGCTCGGTACGGATGCGTTCCCGGGACTTCCAGACGGGCGACGCCGGGCCGGGCAACTTGTCGAGGACGTTCTTCCGGACCCACGGAATCGCCCGGCTGTCGTCGAACTCCGTCGAGACCGCGTAGAACTCGTTGCCGTCCTCGTCGACCGCTCCGATGGAGACGAGATCGATGGTGTGCCCATCCTCGATGAACTCGGTGTCGTAGAAGATGCGGCGGAGCGGTGCCATTCCCTCATTCTGCCGCCACCGGCCCCCGGACGAGGAATCCGGGACCCGGTAAACGGTGCAAACGCGGTCTCAACAGCCCCATTCTCCCGCCCAAACTGCACCCGTCGCGGACGGTAGATCCGGGCGGCCTCGGGTATTCGGGCGTCACCACGCAGGGGGATGGGGGTGCGCGTGGCGTCGGGGACCGCGCCCGAGGTCGTCGCGGCACGGTCCGCGGGGGCGCCGCACCGGTCTCACCTGCCCCGAGTGGCACTCGCCACGTCTTCTTCGCGCCGAGAAACGTCGAGAAAATCCGTTATGCATTAGCTCGATCACTTAAACGGTGCTTGATCGACACAGGATGGCGCACTATGGAAATGCGTGAGCCTCGCTTCGTCGTCACTCAGCCGCATGGAAACAGGAGTGAAGGGGTAGAGACGGCCTGCTGTTCGGGGCCGGATGCGCTGCCCCTTCCAAACCGGTCACCGTAGGTCACTTGAGTGACCACAGGACGAAACTCACAAGAAACCATTGTCCGACAGCGTGGTTGTTCTCACCCGTCACACTGAGCTGGCCATCCACGACAGCTCGGTCCTGACCGGAAGGGGTCGCCGATGAGAGCCGACACCCGTGCCTGGTTCTCCCGCCGGACCTCCACCGCAGGTGATTGGCCCGTCGAGGTCCTTGCCGATCGCAAGGGCTCGACGACGGTCGCTGTGGTGCTGCCGGCGCTCAACGAGGAAGAAACCGTCGGCACGATCGTCCAACGCATCGTGAGCCTGGCTGACCGCAGCCGCCTCGTCGACGACATCGTGGTCGTCGACTCCGGGTCCACCGACCGCACCGCAGAGCGGGCCGCCGCCTCCGGGGCGCGGGTCGTCCACCGCGACGACATCGTCCCCGACCTCCCCAGCCGACCGGGCAAGGGCGAGGTGCTCTGGCGTTCACTGCACGCAACGACCGCGGACATCGTCGTCTACGTCGACGCGGATCTCACCGATTTCCGTCCGCACTACGTCACCGGGCTGCTCGGCCCGATCCTGAGCGATCCGAGCGTCCAGTTGGTGAAGGCGTTCTACGACCGGCCGCTGGCCGGGGTCTCACCGGTCGGTGGTGGACGGGTCACCGAGCTGACCGCCCGACCGCTTCTCAACGCGTTCCTGCCGGAGCTGGCCGGTGTCGTCCAGCCGCTGGCCGGGGAGTACGCCGGACGGCGCTCCCTGCTCGAGCGCCTGCCGTTCGCCCCCGGGTACGGGGTGGAGACCGGCATCCTCATCGACACGGTGCTCGCTCACGGCATCGACGCCGTGGCCCAGGTCGACCTGGGTGAGCGCGGGCACGGCCACCAGGACACCGCCGCACTCGGGCGGATGTCGGCCACGATCATTCAGACGTTGACCGCACGGATCGGCCCCGCCCGGCCGGAGGGCCACGACCTGGTCCAGTTCAGCCGGGTAGAGGGCGAGGTCGTGCCGGTGACCTGGGACATTCCGTGGGAGGAGAGGCCGCCGATGATCTCCCTCCCGTCGTACCAGGCGTCCCGTCGCGCGTCGTCCGCTACCGCCTGATCAACGCACACGAACGGCCGCCCCGCTCGCGTGGGGCGGCCGTTCGGCGTTGCTCGGAGGGCGGCGGCCCGCCCCACGCCCCGCCCGCTGCGGGCTCGCAGGGGGCGCGGCCGCGTTAGGCGGTCGGCGGCTCAGCCGACTACGGCGGCCTTGCGTGCGCGCTTCGGACGCTGGGCCACCGTGCGTTCGGCTTTGGCGCGCAGCGCCGCGGCACCCGCGCCCTCGCCGCGCAGCAGCGGCTCGAGGAACCGGCCGGTGTGGCTCGCGTCGACCGCGACGACCTGCTCGGGCGTGCCCTCGGCGACGACCGTGCCGCCCTTGTTGCCACCTTCCGGACCCATGTCGATGATCCAGTCCGCGGTCTTGATCACGTCGAGGTTGTGCTCGATCACGATCACCGTGTTGCCCTGCTCGACCAGCCGGTCCAGCACACCGAGCAGCTTGCGGATGTCCTCGAAGTGCAGCCCGGTGGTGGGCTCGTCGAGCACGTACACGGTCCGCCCGGTCGACCGCTTCTGCAGCTCGGTCGCGAGCTTGACCCGCTGCGCCTCACCGCCGGAGAGCGTCGGCGCGGGCTGCCCCAGACGCACGTACCCGAGCCCGACGTCGACCAGCGTCGCCAGGTACCGCCGGATCGCCGGGATCGCGGCGAAGAACTCCGCGGCCTCCTCGATCGGCATCTCCAGCACTTCGGCGATCGTCTTGCCCTTGTAGTGCACCTCGAGCGTCTCCCGGTTGTACCGGGCGCCCTTGCAGACCTCGCACGGCACGTAGACGTCCGGCAGGAAGTTCATCTCGATCTTGATCGTGCCGTCACCGGTGCACGCCTCGCAGCGCCCGCCCTTGACGTTGAACGAGAACCGGCCCGGCCCGTACCCGCGGACCTTGGCCTCGGTGGTCTCGGCGAACAGCTTCCGGATCCGGTCGAACACACCGGTGTACGTCGCCGGGTTCGAGCGCGGCGTCCGGCCGATCGGCGACTGGTCCACGCCGACGACCTTGTCGACCAGGTCCAGACCGGTCACCCGCTGGTGCCGCCCGGGCACCAGCCGCGCGCCGTTGAGCGTGTTCGCCAGCACCGTGTAAAGGATGTCGTTGACCAGCGTCGACTTGCCCGAACCGGACACGCCGGTGACCGCGGTGAGCGTGCCCAGCGGGAACGCCACGTCCAGCCCGCGCAGGTTGTGCTCGCGGGCGCCCTTCACGACCAGGCGACGCTTCGGGTCGACCGGACGGCGAACCACCGGCACCGGGATGTTCTGCCGCCCGGACAGGTACGCGCCGGTCAGCGACTTCTCGCTGGCCAGCAGCTCGGCCACGGTGCCGGAGACGACGATGTTGCCACCGTGCTCGCCGGCGCCGGGGCCGATGTCGACCACCCAGTCGGCCGCCGCGATCGTGTCCTCGTCGTGCTCGACGACGATCAGCGTGTTGCCGAGCTCGCGCAGCCGCACCAGCGTCTCGATCAGCCGCCGGTTGTCGCGCTGGTGCAGCCCGATCGACGGCTCGTCCAGCACGTACAGGACGCCGACCAGCCCGGACCCGATCTGGGTGGCCAGCCGGATCCGCTGCGCCTCACCGCCGGACAGCGTCCCGGCCGGCCGCTCGAGCGAGAGGTAGTCGAGCCCGACGTCGAGCAGGAAGCGCAGCCGCTCGTTGATCTCCTTGAGAACCTGGCCGGCGATCATCCGCTGCCGGTCGTTCAGCTGCAGGTCGCCGAGGAACGCCGCGCACTCGTCGATCGACAGCGCGGAGACCTCGGCGATGTTCCGGCCGGAGAGCCGGACCGCCAGCACCTCGGGCTTGAGCCGGGTGCCGCGGCAGACCGGGCACGGCACGTCCCGCATGTAGCCCTCGTACCGCTCCCGGCTCCAGTCGGAGTCGGTCTCGGCGTGCCGCCGCTCCAGGAACGGCATCACACCCTCGAAGCTCGCGTAGTAGGACCGCTTGCGGCCGTACCGGTTCGTGTATTGGACGTGCACCTGGGTGTCGTGCCCGTGCAGGATCGCGCGCTTCGCCTTCGCGGACAGCTTCTCCCAGGGGGTGTCCAGGTCGAAGCCGAGCGCGTCACCGAGGCCGGAGAGCAGGCGGAGGAAGTACTCCAGGTTGTGGCCGGTCGACCACGGCTGGATCGCGCCCTCGCCGAGCGTCCGCTCGGGGTCGGGGATGATCAGCTCCGGGTCGACCTCCTTGCGGGTGCCGATCCCGGTGCACTCCGGGCAGGCGCCGTACGGCGCGTTGAACGAGAACGTGCGCGGCTCGAGGTCCTCGATCGCCAGCGGGTGGTCGTTCGGGCAGGCGAAGTTCTCGGAGAACTTCCGCTCCCGCGCCGGGTCGTCCTCGGGCAGGTCGACGAAGTCGAGCACGACGATGCCGCCGGCCAGCCCCAGCGCGGTCTCCACCGAGTCGGTCAGCCGGCGCTGGGCGCTTTCCTTCACCGCCAGCCGGTCGACCACCACTTCGATCGTGTGCTTCTCCTGCTTCTTCAGCTTGGTGTCGCCCTCGGTGAACTCGGTCAGCGGCTGGACGACGCCGTCGACCCGGACCCGGGCGTACCCCTTCGCCTGGAGCTCGGAGAACAGGTCGAGGTACTCCCCCTTGCGACCGCGGATCACCGGCGCCAGCACCTGGAAGCGTGAACCCTCGGGCATCGCGAGCACCCGGTCGACGATCTGCTGCGGCGTCTGCCTGCTGATCTGCTCGTCGCAGACCGGGCAGTGCGGCACGCCCGCGCGCGCGAACAGCAGCCGGAGATAGTCGTAGACCTCGGTGATCGTGCCCACGGTCGACCGCGGGTTGCGGTTCGTGGACTTCTGGTCGATCGAGACCGCGGGCGACAGACCCTCGATGAAGTCGACGTCGGGCTTGTCCATCTGCCCGAGGAACTGCCGCGCGTAGGCGGACAGCGACTCCACGTAACGACGCTGGCCCTCGGCGAAGATCGTGTCGAACGCGAGGCTCGACTTGCCCGACCCGGACAGACCGGTGAAGACGATCAGCGCGTCCCGGGGAAGGTCGAGGTTGACGTCCCGCAGGTTGTGCTCGCGTGCTCCACGCACGAGGAGCCGGTCGGCCACGGTGATTCTCTTCCGTTCGTCGGCGGTACGGCTGAGCTGGGCGGATACGCGCCAGCCCCGGGTGTCGTCACGGCGATCCGTGACCGGCGCTCACCGGCACGGATTACCCAGACGAAGCCGGCACCCAATCTAACGGCGGCGTACGACAGTTTCTGCCCGCACTCGACCGCATGTTCGAGAGAACGCAGCGCAGTGGTGACGCGGATCACTCCCCCGCCGCCGCCGTAACACGGATGCACCAGGATGAAAGCATGAGTATCGAGTTCGGCTACACCGGCCACGTCGATCCGCAGGGCGCTCCGGCCACCCGCGACGCGGGTCCGCTGACGATCACCAAGGTGTCGGTCGGCCCGATGGACAACAACGCGTATTTCCTCCGCAGCACGGCCACCGGCGAGGCGCTGCTGATCGACGCCGCCAACGACGCCGGGACGCTGCTCCGGCTGCTCGGCGACGCGGAGCTCACCACGGTCGTCACCACGCACCGGCACGCCGACCACTGGCAGGCGCTGGCCGAGGTGGCCAAGGAGACCGGCGCGCGGCTCGTCGCCCACCCGGCCGACGCCGAGTCGCTGCCGGTCGTCGCCACCGACCTGGTCGACGACGGCGACACGGTCACGGTCGGCGACGTCACCCTGGACGTCATCCACCTGGTCGGCCACACGCCCGGCGCGATCGCGCTGCTCTACCGCGAGCCGGGTGGGCACCCGCACCTGTTCACCGGCGACTCGCTGTTCCCGGGCGGCCCCGGCCGGACGACGTCGCCGGAGGACTTCACGTCGCTGATGAACCACCTGGAGCGCAAGGTGTTCGGCCGCCTGCCGGACGACACCTGGGTCTACCCCGGCCACGGCGACGACACGACGCTGGGCGCGGAGCGGCCGCACCTCGGTGAGTGGCGGGAGCGGGGCTGGTAGGAGGTCGACCGGACCGGGCCGCCGGACGCTGGTGCGATCTGCCCCCGCGGGCAGAGCGCGACCCAGCGACCGCCGGCCCCACCCCTCCGCGCCGGCCGACCGTTCCACAGCCTGCCGGTCACGGTCGGAACAGGCGCCCGTGCGACCCCCCGAATCCGTTCGGGTGGCCCCACGGTGGCCGAGTTGGGGGTAGGCCCCCTGTTCTCCCAGTTGACGACCGGATAAGCACATGACATGTACGCGGAGCGCGTCACGCTGACCCGGCCCGCTCGGCCTTCGCTGCCCGAGCGGGCCCGGTTGGCAGCGACCGTGGGGGTGGTCGTCGTGGCCGCTGCCGCGGCGTCGACCGCGCTCCAATGGCCGCTCTGGCAGATCAGCCCGCTGCTGGCCGGCGTCAACACGGTGCTGGCCGTCGCGCACGCCGCGGTCGCCCCGCTGCTGCGTGGCGCGGGTGCCGGGACGCGTGGCCGGTCGGTGCCGTGGGCGTTCGGGGTGGCCGGGGTCTGCCGCTCCGGCACCTGGATCGGGGAGTGGCACGACGCCATCCCGGCGATCGTCGGCTCGCTCTTCAACTCCGCGTTCTGGCTGCTGCTGACCGCCGCGATCCTCTACTGGTCCAACCACGTGAACCGGTGGGAGCGCCGCTACCTGGTGGTGGCGACCGTCACGATGGTCGGCACCGACGTGCTGACGGCGATCACCGACGGCGCCCCGGCCGTCCGCGCGCTGACCAACGTCTGCGACCTCGCGTTGATCGCCGCGTTCCTCACGCTGGTCGCCCGCAGGCTCGGCCGGGTCCGCGGGCTGGAGCGGCGGACGCTGCGCACGGCCCAGGTGCCCGCGGTCGTCGCCGCGGTCGCGGTGCTGGCGGCCTGGGCGCTGGCCGGGTCGCCGTCCGGGACGGGAGCACTCTGGGTACCGACGGTGATCGGCATCGCGCTGCTCGCCCTCCCGATCACGGTGGTCGCCGCGACCGCGCGGCTGGCCGCCGAGCGGGCCGACGTCGCCGACGCGGTCACCGGGCTGTCCTGGCCGGCCAGCCCGCACCGGCTGCAGTCCGCGCTCCGCCGGGCACTGCGTGACCCGTCGATCCAGATCGGCTACTGGGTCGACGGCCTACGCCGGTACGTAGATGCCGAGGGCCGCGAGGTCGAGGTACCGGCGAACGACCGGTTCGCGGTGATCTGCCAGGACGGGCGGACGCTCGAACACGAGACCGCCGAGCGCGTCCCGGTCCCCGACGTGCGGTTCGACGCGGGTGTGCCGGTGGCGATCCTCGTGGGCAGCCCGCACCACCGCCACCGGACCGACCTGGTCGCCACCGCCGTCCAGGCCGCCGGCCCGGCGCTGGCACTGGCCGGGCTGCAGGCGGGCATTCGCGCCGAACGTCAGGACCTCACCGCGGCCCACCGGAAGGTCGAAGAATCCCGCTGGGCGGAGCGAAGACGCCTGGAACAGAACCTGCACGACGGTGCCCAGCATCGGCTGGCGGCCCTGACCATGCGGCTCGGGGCCGCCAGCGCGACGGTTCCGCTGGATACCCGGGCCAGGGACTTGATGGGCGAGGTCCAGGACGAGATCCGCGAGGTCCTCCGGGAGCTGCGCGAGTTGGCCGACGGGATCCATCCGTCCACACTGACCGAGTCGGGGCTCGGACCGGCGCTGGAGGCCGTCGCCGACCGCTTCCCGGTCCCGGTCACGATTACTGCGCCGGCCCGCCGTTTCCCGCCGGTGGTGGAAGCCGTGGCGTACTACTCGACGACCGAGGTGCTGACGATCGTGACACGACAGTTGAATGCTGCCGAGATCCGGGTGGAGGTCTCGGCCCGCAGTGGCGACCTGTGGGTGCGAACCACCGCGGTGGGGATCGGCGGGGACCACAGCGAGAAGTACTTCGCCGCGCTCGGTGGGGGCATCCGGGCGATCGGCGGCGAGTTACTCGCACCCAGTGAGAACGGCACCGACTTCACGGTCGCGGCGAGGATCCCATGCGCGTAGCCGTCGCCGACGACGCGGCCCTGTTCCGGGACGGCCTCTGCCTTCTGCTGTCGGCGGCGGGCGTCGAGGTCGCCGCGCAGGCCGCCGACGGTGACGAGCTGTTCGGCAAGATCGCGGCCGACCTGCCGGACGTCGTCATCCTCGACATTCGGATGCCCCCGAAGCCGGACGGTGGGCTGGCCACCGCGGAACGGCTCCGGGAGACCTGGCCCGAACTGGGCATCCTGATGCTCTCCCACTACACCGAGACGCCGTACCTGATGCGCCTGCTGGAGATCGGCTCGCGCGGCGTCGGGTATCGCCTCAAGGAGCAGGTCGCCGACGTCGCGACGCTCCAGGACACGCTGACCCGCATCGCCGCGGGCGACACCGTGATCGAGCCGGAGGTCGTCGAGCGGCTGCTCGAACAGCGTCGCAAGCGCGCGACCAGCCCCGGCGTCTCCCAGCTGACCGACCGCGAGAAGGACGTCCTGCGCCACATGGCCGAAGGCCGCTCGAACAGCGGCATCGCCGAGGTCCTCGTCCTCAACCAAAAGACGGTCGAGAAACACATCGCGAGCATCTTCGCCAAGCTCGGCCTGCCCGCGACCGAGACCGGTCACCACCGGCGGGTCTCCGCGGTTCTCGCGTACCTGCGGGCCCGGCAGGACGGTGCCGGCGACCTCTGAACCGTGTGCGGACGCCCAACTCGGATACGGAGCGGGCACAAGCGAACACAGCACACTGGTGCTGCCCCTAGGGTGACCACGTGGTCACCGAGGTCGGCGTGCCGGGCGAGCGGAAGCGCATCCGCCCGTACACGACCCTGGAGCGCCACCCACGGCAGTGGGCGATCGGCGTGGGGCTGGTCGTCGCGCTCATCGCGGTCGCCTGTGGATGGCCGCACTGGCAGACCCACTCGCTCGCCGCCGGGATCACGCTGCTCGAGTGCGGCACCACCGCAGCGGCCGGCGTCCTGCTCGGCACCGGCCGCGGCACCCGTCCGACCGGGTTGCTGCTGCTGACGGCCGCGTTCTGCTGGGCGTTCGTGTGGCTGGCCGCGTGGAACACCGGCGCGAGCCCGCTGATCTCGGCGTTCGCGCAGTCGTTCTTCTTCCTCGCGGGCAGCGTCGGCATCCTGTACTACCCGGACGGACGGCTGCACGGCCGGCCCGAGCGGTGGTGGGCGGTGGCCGCCGCGGTGGTCCTGGTCGGCGGCCAGGTCGTGCTCTGCCTGACGACACCTCCGTCGCTCTACGGGTACGACGACGACATCGTCTGGCCGCGGCTGGTCCACTCCGCACGGTTGGAGACCGTCGCGCTCGGCGCCGTCACGGCGGCGACGCTCGCGATCGCGGCCGGGTTCGCGGCCGTGATCTGGTGGCGGCAGCGGCGGCTCTACGGTGTCGAGCGGGCGCTGACGCTCCCGGTGCTGACCGCCGTCGCGGTCGTCGGCGTGCTCTCCGCGTTCGTCCAGACCGGAGCGATCACCGGCCTGGACCGGCAGCTCGACACGTACCTGGTGCAGGGCACGCTCGCGCTCTCGGTGCCGCTGGCCCTGCTCGCGGTCGGGCTGCGGCGTCGCTGGGCCGAGGTCGCCGTGGCCGACCAGCTGCTGCAGCTCACCCGGCCACCCTCGGCCGAGCAGGTGCGGAACGCGTTCCGCGCGGTGCTCCGCGACCCGACGCTCGACGTCTGGTTCTGGGTTCCGCGGCAGGGCCAGTACGTCGACCACGCCGGTCGGGTGGTGCCGCCGCCCGACCCGGACGCCGAACGCTGGCGGCTGCCGGTGGTGACCGAGGGCGGCGAGCCACTCGCGGTCGTGGACACCGATCCGGCGTTGCGGCGCCACGAGGGCCTCGTGATGTCGGCGCTGCTCGCCGGGCGGCGCGCGCTGGAGAACGCCCAGTTGCAGACCGAGGTGCAGGCCCGGATCGAACAGGTCCGGGTCGCCCAGATGCGGGTGCTGCAGGCGGAGGCCGCCGAGCGCCAGCGGATGGAGCGCGACCTGCACGACGGCGCGCAGCAGCGGCTGGTCGCGTTGGCGATGCGGCTGGCGGCGGTGGAGGCGTCGGTCCAGGAACCGGAGGCCAGGGCCGCGCTGCGCGAGGCGCGGGAGGCCGCGACCCAGGCGCTCGGCGAGTTACGCGCGTTCGCTCGCGGCATCCACCCCGGACAGCTCACCGAGGAAGGGCTGCCCGCGGCCCTGGAGAGCCTGGCCGAGCGGCTGGACCTCGCGGTCGAACTGCAGATCGCCGACGTCAAGCCGTCGCCGGGTCTGGAGCGGGCGCTGTACCTGGCACTGGCCGAAGCGCTGACGAACGCGGCTCGGCACGCGTCCGTGGACGAGGTCGTCGTGCGGGTCTACGCCGAGGACCGGAACCTGGTCGGCGAGGTCGTCGACGCCGGCGCCGGTGGTGCGCGTGCGGTCGCGGACGGTGGCCTCGCGGGGATCCGGGACCAGGCCAGGGCACTGGGTGGCGAGGTCGAGATCCTGAGCACCGCAGGCGTCGGCACCACCGTACGGGTGCGGCTCCCCCTCGACTGAGTTGCGCAGGTGCACACCGTTACGGGGACGTGGGCGTCCCCCACACTTCCGTGACTTCCCCGATACTGAGAGCCATCGGAGACATTTGGGTCACCCGTTAACGATGGTGGAGGAATGGTGGCAGCCCCCGCACAAAACACCGAGCCTGATACGACGGCCCGCGTCGCGCACGCCGACCGTCTCATCGAGCAGGCGATGGAGGAGCACGACCCGCACCTCCTCGACGAGGCCGTCGTGCTGCTCCGCGGGGTGGCCGCCGAGCTCCCGCCGGACGACCCGACCCGTCTCGCTCCGCTGTGGAGCTTGAAGTCGGCACTGCAGGTCCGCTTCGGCGTCTACGCCCACCCGGCGGACCTCGACGACGCGGTCGCCCTGCTCCGCGAACTGCTGGCCGGCACGCCGAAACAGCACCCCGCCGTCGTGGACGCCCGCGCCGACCTCGCCGACACGCTGCTCGGCCGGTACCGGGAGACCGGGAGCGAATCCGATCTGGCCGAAGCGATGACGCTCTACGAGGAGGGTTTCCCCGACCTGCCCGCCGCCCACCCCGCGCGGTCCGGCTTCCTCGCGGGTTACGCCGACGCGCTGCTCGCACGGGCCGAGGCGGTCCAGGACGCGCGCATCCTCGACGAGGCGATCCGCACCGCGGGCACGGCCGTGGACGCGATGGCGAAGGGCGACCACCGGACGCCCAGCGCGCTGTGCACGCTCGGGTTGGGACTGCGGCTGCGGTTCCGGGTGCGAAACCGGCCCGCCGACATCGACACCGCGGTGACGACGCTCCGGCAGGCCGCCGAGCTGTCGGTGGACGCCGACCCCAACCGCCCCGGGTACTTCGCGAACCTGGGGCTCGCGCTGGCCGACCGGCACGCGCACGCCGGGAACGACGAGGACCTCGACGCGGCGATCGACGCGCTGCGGCGTGCGGTCGAGGGGTTGCCGTCGGAGAGCCCGGAGCAGCACGAGGCGTCGTGGTGCCTGGCGGCGGTCCTCAAAGAACGATGGGACCGTGACGGTGAGGCCGCGGATCTGGACGACGCGATCACGCACGCCCGTACCTCGATCATGAGCGGGCCGAGCGGCCACCCAGGGCTCGCGGTCCGGCGCTGGCAGCTCGGTGATGCGCTGTTCGAGCGGTTCGAGCTGCACGAGCGGCGCGAGGATCTGGACGAAGCGGTCGCGACGCTGCGTCAGGCGTCGGTGTCCGCGCATCGGACCGGCACGCCGGAAGCGGCCGCGGTCAACATCCGGCTGGCGACCGTGCTCGCCGAGCGGTTCGAGCGGTACGGCGCGGAGGCGGACATCGGCGAAGCGCTCGAGCTCGGCCAGGCGGCCGTCGCCGCCACCGGCGACGACCACCCCGACCTGCCGGCACGGGTGGCGTCGCTGGGGTACTTGCTGCAGACGAGCAGCCATCGGCCGGGCCGCGACGCCGACCTCGACGAGGCCGTCGCGTTGCTCCGCGAGGCGCTGCGCGCCCCGCTCCGGACACCCCCGGTCGGCGAGCCGCCGTTGTCCCCTCCGGTCACCCCCACCACTGGGGACGCCCGGCAGCAGGCGATCGCGGCGAACCCGCCGCCCGACGAGCCCGCCGCCGCCCCGGCCGACGCAGCGGAGCCCGGTCGCCCGGAGCCCGGTCCGATGGGGTCCGGTCCCACAGGGTCCGGCGCCACGGGGTCCGGCGCCACGGGGTCCGGCGCCACGGGGCCCGGCGCCGGAGAGCCCGGTTCCGTGGAGGCGCACACGGCGCACACGGCCGAGGCAGGCGACGCGGAGACCCTCGCGTCCGAGCAGGACGGCCGCAACGCGGTCACGTTCCGGCTGGGGCTGGCGCTGAGCGAGCGGTTCGGGCGGCGGGGCGCGCTCGCCGATCTGGACGCCGCGATCGCGGCCTACCGGACGCTGCGCGAGGCGACCGTGCCCGACCATCCGCTCCACGACCTGGCCGGCGAGACGCTCGCGACGCTCGAACGCGCGCGCACCGAAGAGCTCTGACGCCGGTCGCCTCCCCCGGCGCCACGGGGGAGGCGGCGGACGGTGTTCGCCCAGCGTTCGGATGATGTTGCGCGGCCCGGACCGGCGGGGGATTCCGCGCCGCCTCACCATCGAGGCGTGACCAGGCCGTTACCCCGGGACAGCAACCGGCGCGCGGGCGGCGTACACCCCGCCGCGCCCGCGCTGGTCCTGCTGCTCTCCAGCGCCGCGGTGAACGTCCTCGACCACGGCGCGCCGCGCCTCGCCGTGGCGGTGTTCGGGATCCTGCTCAGCGCCTACCTGTTCGGGCGCGCGTTCGGGCCGGCTCGGTTCTTCCGCGACCGCTGAGCCGGGTGACAACGAATTTTCGCCATCCGAATTGAGCGAGAAATGTTTTGTCATTCGGCGGCGATCTTCGTCAGCACTCCCCCATTTCCATTTCCCGCAGCCGCATAATTCCGTCGTCCGCACCCTCGTGACGGCGCGCGCGGGAAATCGTCACCCGACGCGTTTCCGCGGTCTGCCCGAAAACTGATTCCGCGCCGTCGCACCCGAACGAAAGGTGTACGACGACGTGCTGTCCTTTCTCCGAAGTACCGGCCGCCCCGAGCGCCGACGAGCGTCGTTACCGGCGCTCCTGTTGTTCACCGCTGCGCTCGTCGCGAGCGGGCTCACCGCCGCCCCCGCCGCGCAGGCGGCCGACAACCCCTACCAACGCGGTCCGGACCCCACGAACGCGAGTATCGAGGCGGCGACCGGCCCGTTCGCGGTCGGCACGCAGCCGATCGTCGGTGCCTCCGGCTTCGGCGGCGGCCAGATCTACTACCCGACCGACACCAGCCAGACGTACGGGGCGGTCGTGATCGTGCCGGGCTTCATCTCGGTCTGGGCCCAGCTCAACTGGCTCGGGCCGCGCCTGGCGTCCCAGGGTTTTGTGGTCATCGGCATCGAGACCAGCGTGATCACCGACCTGCCCGACCCGCGCGGTGACCAGGCGCTGGCCGCGCTGGACTGGGCGACGACCCGGAGCCCGGTCGCGAGCCGGATCGACCGGACCCGGCTGGCCGCGGCCGGCTGGTCGATGGGCGGCGGCGGCCTGCGGCGGGCCGCACTGCAACGCCCGTCGCTCAAGGCGATCGTCGGGATGGCGCCCTGGAACGGCGAGCGCAACTGGTCCGCCGTCACCGTGCCGACGCTGTTCTTCGGTGGTTCGTCCGACGCCGTCGCCTCGCCGAACGACCACGCGAAGCCGTTCTACAACAGCATCACCCGAGCCGAGAAGGATTACATCGAACTCCGGAACGCCGACCATTTCTTCCCCACGTCGGCGAACACCACGATGGCGAAATACTTCATCTCGTGGCTCAAGCGTTGGGTGGACAACGACACCCGCTACACCCAGTTCCTCTGCCCCGGACCGTCCACCGGATTGTTCGCCCCGGTGAGCGCGTCGATGAACACCTGCCCGTTCTGATCGATCAATCCGGAAGGACGCTCGCGGCCGGCCCGACGATTCGAGGGTCGGGTCGGCCGACGACCTCCTCGTCCTTGTCGGCGTAGTCGAACTGGGACAGCACGTACCGCATGGCCTCCACCCGCGCGCGCTTCTTGTCGTTGCTCTTCACGACCGTCCACGGCGCCTCGGCGAGGTCGGTGTGGAGGAACATCGCCTCCTTCGCCTCGGTGTAGGCGTCCCACTTGTCGAGCGAAGCGATGTCGGTCGGCGAGAGCTTCCACTGCCGGACCGGGTCGATCTGCCGGATGATGAACCGCGTCCGCTGCTCGGACCGGGTGACCGAGAACCACAGCTTGATCAGGCGGGTGCCGTTCTCCACCAGCATGTCCTCGAACCGCGGGGCGTCCCGGAGAAACTGCTGATACTGCTCCTCGGTGCAGAACCCCATCACCCGCTCGACGCCGGCGCGGTTGTACCAGGAGCGGTCGAACAACACGATCTCGCCCGCCGCGGGCAGATGCTGGATGTAGCGCTGGAAGAACCACTGGCTCTGCTCGCGCTCGCTCGGCTTCTCCAGCGCGACCACGCTCGCGCCGCGGGGGTTGAGGTGCTCCAGGAACCGTTTGATCGTGCCGCCCTTGCCCGCGGCGTCCCGTCCCTCGAACAGGACGACCAGGCGCTCGCCGGCGTCCTTGATCCAGTACTGGAGCTTGAGCAGCTCGATCTGGAGCAGGCGCTTGACCCGGTCGTACTCCTCGCGGGACATCCGTTCCTGATACGGGTACCCCTCGCGCCAGGTGTCCACCGGGGCGCCGTCCGACCGGCGCAGCACCGGATCGTCGTCGTCGATGTCCTCGACGCGATAGTCGTGCGCACGGTCGAGGAGGAAACCCCCGGTCTCGTCGAACAAGAGATCCAGCTCGGTGCCACCAAACGGCGCGCCGCCCGTCATCCCTGACCCCCTTCTGTGGTGCATCCACTTCCCGGCTACCCGTCCGCGCCGCTGGCTGAACCGTCGCCGAGCAGCATGAACGGACTGTGAACGAGAAGCGGCCGGGTCGGCTCAGGCGGTGATGGCGGACAGCACCGCGTCAACGGCGAGCCGGAGCTGGCTGCGACGCACCGGGCTGTGCAGCACCGCGGCGACACCGTCGGGCGTCTGCCGCCGGAGGGCCAGCGGGACGACGACGAGGACCGGCACCGAGTGCCCGAGCCCGAGGAACCGCTCGGCACCGGCATCGACGACCGCGAGGGCCGGGTCCACCGGTCCCGGCTCCGTCCGCACGACGGCTCCCCAGCTCGTCAGGTGGGTGCGGAGCGCCCGCTCGGTCACCGGATCGTCGTGGACGAGCAGCACGGTCCGGCCGCAGAGCGGCCGGTCGTCCGGGTCGGTGAGCGTCTCGGGACCCACGGCCATCCGGACGGTGCTGGTGAACGTCGACCCGACGCCGACCTCGGAGGCCACGGTGAGCTCGCCGTCCATCCGGTGGCTGAGTTCGCGGGCGATCGAGAGGCCCAGCCCGGTACCGCCGTACCGGCGGTGGGTGGACGCGTCGGCCTGGGCGAACGGGACGAAGATCCGCTCCAGCGCGTCCGGCGCGATGCCGATGCCAGTGTCGTGGACGGCGAACGACAGGCAGGCCGGGGTGGAGCCGGCGCGGCGGGTCGTCAGCTCGACCCAGACCTGTCCCTCCGCCGTGAACTTGACGGCGTTGACCAGCAGGTTGACCAGGATCTGGCGGAGCCGGGTGGGGTCGCCGTGCGCGGTGGCCGGGGTGTCGTGCGTGAATACCGCCGCCAGCCCCAGGTGCTTCGCCGCCGCCTGCGGCGCGACGATCGCCAGCGCGTCCTCGACGCAACCGACCAGGTCGAACGGGACCGATTCGAACGTGAAGTACCCGGCTTCCAGCTTGGAGAAGTCGAGGAGGTCGTCCATCAGGCTGCGGAGGTGGTCGCCGGCCGCGCGGATCGGCTTCAGGTAGTCGGACTGCTCGTGGGTCAGCTCGGTTTCGTCGAGCAACTCGGCGAACCCGATCACCGAGTTGAGCGGGTTGCGGATCTCGTGGCCCATGTCCGCCAGGAACGCGGCCTTGGCCCTGGTCGCCTCCTCCGCGACGACCCGGGCGCGGTCCAGCTCGTCGGTCTGCGCGGACAGCTCCGCGTAGAGCGCCATCAGGCCGCGGTTGGTCTCCTCCAACTCGGCGCGCAGTGCCTCCACTTCCGCGGTGAGTGCGGTGAGGTCGGCGGGCTCGTTGCTCACGGCCCGTCCGGGTGACCGAAGCCGGGGCGTCCGCCGTCGTGCGCGACGACGACCGTCGCGTCGTCCGTACCGCGGGCGTGGTCGCGGTGCAGCACGGCCGCCACCACCGCCGGGTCGTGCTCGAACAACCCCGGGTAGCCGGTCAGGTCCAACCGGCTGCGGAGCCCGTCGGTCCACAGCACCAGCGTCGCCCCCGCGGCCCACGCGGGATGCTGGATCTTCGCCGACGGCGGCCGCGCGGTCAGTCCCAGGCCACCGCTGAACGTCAACAGGCCCTTCTCGGTGGCCTCGGCGAACACCCGTCCGTTGACGTTGCCGACCGCCACGCACGACAGCCGCTCGGCGCCGGAGTCGAGCACGCACACCGTGGCCACGGCGCCCCGGGTGCCCCGCGCGGCCTCGTTGGCGCGCCGGGAGAACGTCGCCAGGTCGGTCGGCGCTTCGCCGAAGACGTCCAGCACCACGTCGGCGGCGACCGACGCCGCGACGCCGTGCCCGACGCCGTCGACCACCGCGACCGCGAGCCGCCCGTCGTCCAGCTCGATCACCGACCATCCGTCGCCGCAGGCCTCGAAGAGCCCGACCGAGACCCCGGCGCACCGCCGGGGGTCCGCCGACGCCTCGGCGTCGGCGACGTCGACCAGGGCCAGCACCACGGTGCCGGACCCGGCGCGGCTGTACACGTCGAGCAGGCAGGACGCTCGGCGGGCCGAGGCCAACCCGCAGCCCAGGCCCTTCGGCGCGGGCGAGTGGCCCGCCAGCGCCGTAGCCACGTCGGGGATCCCCGGGCCGCGGTCGACCGCGAGGATCTCCACCCGGCTCGGTCGTGCGGCCCGGAGCAGCAGCCACCCGCCCGGGTCCGCGTGCCGCAACAGGTTCGTCGCGAGCTCAGTGGCGACCAGCTCGGCCCGGGTGACGCCGACCGGATCGGCGCCCAGGTCGCTGGCGAGCCGATTCGCGATCCGCCGCGCTTCGCCGACGGCCGTGTCGTCGCCCACCTCCACCCGGCGGTGGTGCGGGAATCGGACGGTGGCGCGGTGGCCTACCTGCCCCACTGTGTGATCACCACCGTGGTGCCTCGGTCCGGCCCGGTGTCGATCGAGAACTCGTCGACCAGGCGCCTGCTGCCCGGCAAACCGAGCCCCAGCCCGCCTCCGGTCGTGTAGTTGTCGGTCATCGCCGCGTCCAGGTCGGGGATCCCGGGGCCGGAGTCGGTGAACGTCGCCCGGACGCCACGCTTGCCACCGTGCTGCAGTAGTGGCTCGATCAGCACCTCACCCTGGCTGTGCACGGCGTACCGGATGATGTTCCGGGCCAGCTCGCTACCAGCGGTTACGAACTTCGTGGCCGCGGTGAGGCCGAGGCCGGCTGCCTGCGACTCCGCACGCAGCGTGGTCCGGACGCGCAGGAGGTCCGACTCGCCGCCGATCGTGACCGTCTGCACGGCGCCGTCAGTCGAGGCGCTCATCCTGCCGTCCCCGGAGACGCGCCATGCCCTGCTCGGCGTTGAGCGCGGTGTGGACGTGCTTCAGCGAGACGCCCAGCTCGACCAGCGTGATCGCGACGGCCGGCTGCATGCCGACGACCGTGGTCCGCGCGCCGAGCAGGCGGACCATGCCGACCAGCCGGGCGATCACCCGGGCGACGAACGAATCGACGAGCGTGAGCCCGCTGATGTCGATCAGCATGCCGGTCGCCTCGGTCCGGGCCACCTCTCTGGTGACCACGCGCTCGATCTGCTCGACCGTGGCGTCCTCGAGGTCACCCTGGAGCGTGACCAGGAGGTTGCGGCCGATCCGCATGATCGGGACCTCGTCAGGCATCGACCGCCGGCCTCTCCGACGTCAGTGGGGCACCGACCAGCCGGAGTGCGAGCTGCAGTGCGTCCTTGAGGCTGCTGCGGCAGCGCAGCGTGCCCAGCTCGATGCCCAGGTGGACGATGGCCTGCGCGGTCTCCGGCCGGACGCCGGACAGCACGCTGATGCTGCCCATCAGGCGGGCCGCCTCCACGGTCTTCAGCAGGTGCTGCGCGACCTCGGTGTCGACGGCGGGCACGCCGCTGACGTCGAGGATGACAACCTCGGCCTGGTCGCGGGCGATCCGCTCCAGGAGGTTCTCGGTGAGCCTGGCAGCCCTGGCGCTGTCGAGCGTCCCGATGACCGGCAGCACGAGGACGTCGTCCCAGACCTGGATGACCGGGGTGGACAGCTCGAGGATCTCGTCCCGCTGCCGGGAGACGAGTTGTTCAGCCTCGCGGCGTTCGCTCTGGTCGCGGGAGATCTTGACGTACCCGACCACGTCGCCTTCCGGGTTACGGATCGGGCTGAGCACGTCGTTGGCCCAGAACCGGCTGCCGTCACGCCGCAGGCGCCAGCCCTCGGACTCGAACCGGCCCTCGCGAACGGCCGCCGCCATCTCCCGCTCGGGGACGCCGCGCCGAACCTCCTCCTCGGAGTAGAACGTCGAGACCGGCTTACCGATGACCTCGGCGGCGGTGAACTGCCGGAGACGCTCGGCGCCCGGGTTCCAGGACCGGACGAGGCCATCCGCGTCCAGACGGATGACCTCGTAGTCGGTGATGCTGTTGATCATCTCCTCGACGCTGCGCAGCGCGAGTTCCTGGGTGCGACGTTCGGTGAGGTCACGGACGATCTTGAGGTAGCCGCCCGCCATCGGCGTGAGCGACACCGTCGCCCAGAAGCGCTCGCCGCCCTTCCGCACGCGCCATCCCTCGGTGCGGAACCGTCCGGTGGACGCGGCGGCCTCGAGCTCGCTGCGGATGTCCTGCGCCTCGCCCTCCGGATGGAGTATCGACGCCGATTGCCCGAGCACCTCGTCCGCCGCGTATCCGGTGATGTCGCTGATCGCGCCGTACCACCCCCGGATCAGGCCGTCGCGGTCCAGCCGGACCAATCCGAAGTCCGGGATGGCGTCCACCATCTCCCGGTACTCGTTCCCGCCGCTCTCCGTACCGTGCGCTGTGTCGCCCACGCCAGCCTCCCGCAAAGCTCGCATCTGGCGACAGCATAAGTTACCTATGTCCCTATTTGTTGCCGACTGTTCCGGGCGCGCAGCGCGAAGTACACGGCGGCCGCGAGCACGAGCCCCACGATCGGCGTCACGTCACCGATCGCCGGGTTCGACTCGACCACCAGACCGGTGTACTTCGCCTGGTTCGAGAACAGCCCGATCGAGACGACCAGCCCCGTGACCATCGCGATCGGTCCGGCCCAGTTCGTGTACCGGGTGTCGTACAGCACCGGCGCCACCGCCGACCCGTCGCTGTCCTTCCGGCGCAGCCAGAGGTCGACCAGCACGACGCCCAGCCACGGCGCGATCCAATACCCGATCACCAGCAGGAAGTTCTCGTACTTGTGCCCGGCGTCCTCCAGCCCGAAGTACGCGACGACGAACCCCACCGCGCCGAACGTCACCGCGACCAGCGCCCGGCGAAGGTGCGCGGGCAGCTTGACGCCCATCGTCAGGAACGCCATCGACCCCGAGTAGATGTTCAGGACGTTCGCCGCGACACCGCCGATCGCGATCGCCAGTAACGTGAGGTTCGCGAGCAGCGACGGCATCGTGTCGACGAACGCGGTGGTCGGGTTGTCGGAGGTCGGTGGCCCGATCGTGACCGACGCCGCACCGACGATCTGCAGCCCGGTGGTGGCGACGAACAGCCCGGCGCCGGCCCAGAGCCCCACCGCACGCCGGTTGGTGTCCGGCGGCAGGTACCGCGCGTAGTCCGCGGCGTACGGGTTCCAGCCGGACGCGTATCCGAAGACCGCGGCGAGCGTCAGCAGGAACCCGCCGACGGTGCCCACACCCGGGATGCCTTCCCCGGCAGGCGCACCCGGGCTGGACTTGCTCAGCACGACGACGGCGCCGACCACGAAGACGACCGCCAGCACCGGGAACACCCAGCGCTCGAACGAGTGCACGAAGTTGTGGCCGAGGAACGCGATCACGACCTGCGCGCCCACCACGACGACCAGGCACAGCCACTTCGGCAGGTCGGTCAGCGCGTTCAGCGCGAACGTGGCGCTCACGCTGTTGACCGCGAACCACCCGATGCCCGCCGTGACCGCCAGGAATCCCGCGGGCAGGAGGTTGCCCCAGTAGCCGAACGCACCGCGGGACAGCACCATCTCCGGCACGCCGTGGACCGGACCTCTGGCCGAGAGCACGCCGTGCGCGATCGACGAGAGCGCGTTGCCGAGCACGATCGCGAGCACGGCCTGCCAGAACGTCAGGCCGAACACGAGCGTGGACAGCACCCCGAGGTAGATCGTCGCGAACTCCAGGTTCGGCGACGCCCAGGTCCAGAACAGGTTGAGCGGTCGGCCGTGTCGGTCGGCGAGCGGGATCTTCTCGATCCCGCCGGGTTCGACGGCGACCACCTTGGTGCCGTAGGTGCCTTCGCGCAGCGGTTCGACTCCCGCGTCCTCGGTTACAGCCATCTGTCGTCCTCTCCCGGCCGGGGCTGTCTGCCCGCGTCCACGGTCGTCACTCCGGTAGGCGCCCGGTACGCCGGCGGGTGCAGCCGCCGGGTCTTCGACTAAGCGATCGTGATGGCGTCGAGGCGTTCGCGGATGAAGTCGCCGCTGACGACCGGCGGGTGGGCCGCGCGGCCGATCGGGGGCTCCAGCGCCTCCACCACCGCGTCGTGGTTGGCCTCGTAGAAGTAGACGAGCGAGACAAGGTCCTCGTCCGGGGCGTCGGCCTGCGGCGGGAGCACCCGGTGCCGGGCGGACAGCCAGCGGTCGCCGGTCCAGCGGGCGAGCAGGTCGCCGACGTTGATCGTGAACGCCTCCGGGTCGTAGGGAGCGTCCACCCACTCCCCGTCGGCCGTGAACACCTGCAACCCGCCGCTGCCGTACTCGCGGTCGAGCAGCGTCAGCGTGCCGAAGTCGGTGTGCGGACCGATCCGGTACTGGCCCTCCTCCGGCTCACCGACGACCCCCATCGGCGGGTACCAGTTGATGTTCAGCGTCCAGGTCGGGTGGTCGGTCGTCGGGACGAAGAACGACGTCGGCAGGCCGAGCGCGGCGGCGCACACCTCGAGCAGCTGGTCGGCGAGCGTCCGCATCGCCGCCTGGTACCGGGTCAGCACGTCGTGCAGCTCCGGAGCCTCGGCCGGCCAGACGTTCGGCAGGAACCAGGCCGCGTCGACAACCGGGTCGCCGACCCGCTGGTCGGCGCCGATCGCGAACGTCTCCTTGAGGTCGGGCGGCGTCTCGGTGCCCTCCGCGTAGCCGTTGGCCTCGACGCCGGTCGGCAGCCAGCCGCGGCCGCCGACGGTGGCCGCGTACTGCTGCTTCACCGCGGTCGGGAGCGCGAAGAACGCCCGCGCCGCCCCCCGGGTGGCGGCCCGCAGCTCCGGCGCGACGCCGTGGCCGGTGACGAGCATGAACCCGGAGCGCTGCAGGGCGGCGTCCACCTGCGCCGCCACTCCGGCGCGGTCCTCCCCGGAGAACCACGGACGCAGATCGATGGAGGGTACGGGTTCGGTCACAGCTCACCGTCCTCGAGCTCGGCGGGGTCGACCCCGATGTCCTCGGCCCACAGCTCGGGCCGGTCGCGGATGAAGTCGGTCATCAGGCCGATGCACTCGGGGTCCTCGAGCAGCGTCACGGCGACGCCGTGCTCGGCCAGCCAGTCGTGCCCGCCGGAGAACGTAGTCGCCTCGCCGATCACGACGTGCCCGATCCCGAACTGGCGGACCAGCCCGGAGCAGTACCAGCACGGCGAGAGCGTGGTGACCATGATCGTGTCGCGGTAGCCCGGACGACGTCCGGCGTTGCGGAACGCGGCGGTCTCCGCGTGCAGCGACGGATCGCCGTCCTGCACCCGGCGGTTGTGCCCGCGTCCGAGCAGCGTGCCGTCGGTGGCGAACAGCGCCGCGCCGATCGGGACGCCGCCCTCCGCGAGCCCGGTCCTGGCCTCCTCGACCGCGACCGCGAGCAGCGCGGCGGGGTCGAGCGCGGTATCCGCGGGGTGGTTCGTCATGCCCCACACTCTGCGCCCGCCCGGCCCACCGGGACAACTGACATCGCGTCCATACTGAGCCGGTCCGACGCTGACATTCTGACTAGGTGGGCCGATGGCGCTGACGGTGGCCGAACTGCTGGAGTTCGACGCGGTCCGGGACGCCGAGCCGGAAGTGCTGGCCGGTCGGGACGCCCTCGACCGGCCGGTGCGCTGGGTGCACTCGAGCGAGATCTACGAGATCGGGCCGCTGCTCTCGGGCGGAGAACTGCTGCTCACCACCGGTCTCGGCCTGGCAGGCAGCGACGCGGGCGCTCGCCGCCACTACGTCCGTGAACTGGCCGACCGGGGCGTGAGCGGCCTCGTGGTCGAACTCGGCCGCAGCTTCTCGGACATCCCGTCGGAACTGGTCGCCGAGGCCGAACGACGCGGGCTCCCGCTGATCGCGCTCCGCGCGGTGGTGCCGTTCATCCGGATGTGCGAGGCCGCGAACACCGCGATCGTCGACGAGGCCGCCCAGCGGCTGCGACTCGGCGACCGGGTGACCCGCGCGCTGAACGAGGCGCTGATCTCCGGCGCCGGCGTCGCCGGGCTGCTGCGGACCGCGGCGGACGTCACCGGCGCGCCGATCGTCCTGACCACGGTGAGCGGTGCGCTGGTCGCGTTCTTCGGGGTGTCGGACGACCATGCGGCCTGGGCGACGGTCGACGCCGGTCGAGCGGAGGCCGAGGTGATCGTCCACGGCCGGGCCTGGGGGCGGCTGATCGCCGGGTCCGGCTCAGCGCTGGCGCCGGAGGACCTGGCGTCCACCGTCGAGCGGACCGCGACCGCGCTGGCGGTCGAGATCCTGCGCACCGGCGACCCGCCCACCGAGCGGGAGCGCCACGCCGCCGCGCTCCTGACCGACCTGGTCGCGGGCGGCGGATTGGCCCCGGCGGAGACCGCGGTCCGCACCGGGCTCGCCGGATTTCGTCCGCCGCCGGGACGGCCGCTGGTCGGCGTCGCGGTGGACGCGCCGGAGACCCGGCCCGCGGTGACGCTGATCGACCACGCGGCCCGGCTGCTCGGGACGTCCGCGCTGCGGGCGCGGGTACGGGAGTCGGTGCTCGCGCTGGTCGTCGCGCCGGACTCCGGCAACCCGGTCAGCGCGGCGGAAGCCGCGTTCGGCGAGGCGGGCCGCCGGTCCGGCGCGCCGCAGATCACGGTGGCGCTGGGGTACTCGGTCACCGAGCCGACCGGCTGGGCGTCGTCCCTGGAGCAGGCACGGGCCGCGCTGGCGCTCGCGCTGGCCCGCACCGGTCGCGGCGCGGCCCGTCCGGGCAACCGGCCGGTGGTCGTGTCGGCGCGGACGCTGGCGCTCGAACTGGAGCTCAGCCGCCGCGCCGACCCGGGCCAACTGGACGCGTTCGTCGAGCGGACGATCGGCCCGCTCGTCGCCTGGGACGCGCGCCACCGCACGGGGCTGGTGCGCACGCTGGAGCTCTACCTCCGGCACGGCACCAACGTCACCCGGACCGCGGCGGCGCTGCACCTGCGCCGCCAGTCGCTCTACCAGCGCCTGGAGCGGATCGAGTCGCTCCTCGGTCACGCCCCCGCCGATCCCGACCTCTACCCCGCTCTCCTGGCGGCGTGCCTGGTGGCGGCCCGCTAGCTGTCGACCGAGGTGAGCTCCCGGTCGGGGCTCATGCGGCGGGACTTCCAGAGGCTGGCGAGGGTCGTCACGACGAGCGTCCCGACGATGACGGCGAGCGAGAGCCAGATCGGCACCTCGGGCACCCACTCGACGTGGTGGCCGCCATTGATGAACGGCAGCGAGTTCTCGTGCAGCGCCTCGAAGATCAGCTTCACGCCGATGAACCCGAGGATGAACGCGAGCCCCACCGACAGATAGACCAGCCGGTCGAGCAACCCGCCGAGCAGGAAGTACAGCTGTCGGAGACCCATCAGCGCGAACACGTTCGCGGTGAAGATCAGGAACGGTTCCCGGGTGAGGCCGAAGATCGCCGGGATCGAGTCGAACGCGAACAGCAGGTCGGTCGTCCCGATCGCGATGAGGACGACGACCATCGGCGTCCAGATCCGCTTGCCGTCGACGACCGTCCGCAGCTTGCCGTCACCGAAGTCCTTGGAGATCGGCAGCACCCGCCGGGACCACCGGATGAGGACGTTCTCCTTGAACTCCTCCTCCTCTTCGTGGTGGAACGCGAGGTTCCACGCCGTATAGAGGAGGAAGCCTCCGAAGAGGAAGAACACCCAGATGAAGCGCTCGATCGCGGCGGCGCCGGCCACGATGAAGATGCCTCGCAGCACCAGCGCCAGCACGATGCCGATCAGCAGCACCTTCTGCTGGTACACCCGCGGCACCTTGAACCGGCTCATGATGATCAGGAACACGAACAGGTTGTCCACCGAGAGGCTGTACTCGGTCAGCCAGCCCGCGTAGAACTCGCCCGCGTACCGCGCGTCGGCCAGGAAATACACGCCGACCCCGAACAGCAGGGCGAGCCCGATGAAGAAGAGGACGCCTCTGGTGCTCTCCCGGATCGACGGCTCGTGCGGCCGCCGGCCGATCACCCAGACGTCGACCGCCAACAGAACGATGAGCGCGCCGAGCACGCTCCACTGCACCCAGGCAGGAACATCCACCGGTCAGGCCTCTCTACGACTGGTGTGCCCTGCTCCGTTACCGGCGCAGGAGCGTGTGTGTTGCTCATACCCGAACCGCAGACCAGGTCTTACATGGTGCGACAGTTTCGTCGCTAAGTGTCGCGAAAGGCGGTTACTAGCCATGATCAGCCGTCCGGGAGCCGACGCCCTCGGCGACCGCGCGGGAGGCCTTCCGAGTGGACCGAAGGCTGGTGAACGTGGTCACGGCCAGCACGACGACGACGACCCCGAGCGAGACCGACGTCGGGATGTCCGGGACCGACGGCCAGACCGTGTGAGCGTAATGAAGGATCAGCTTCACGCCGATGAAGGCCAGCACGACCGCGAGGCCGTAGTGCAGGTGCACCAGCCGGTCGAGCAGCCCGATCAGCAGGAAGTAGAGCGCGCGGAGGCCCAGCAACGCGAACGCGTTCGCCGTGAAGACGATGTACGGGCTTTCGGTCACCCCGAACACCGCGGGGATCGAGTCCAGCGCGAAGACCAGGTCGACCGAGAGAATCGTGACGACGACGACCAGCAGCGGGGTGGCCAGCCGCTTGCCGTTCTCCTTGACGGTCAGCGCGCTATTGTCCGGGAACTCGGTGGTCACCGGGACGAACCGGCGCAGCATCCGCACCGCCCGGCTGTTGCCGACGTCCGGCTGCTCGCCGTGCGAGCGGACGAGCTTGACCGCCGTGTAGATCAGGAACGCGCCGAACACGACGAACGTGAACGCGAAGCGGTGGATCGCGGCGGCGCCGACCGCGATGAAGATCGCCCGCATGACCAGCGCGCCCAGGATGCCGATGAGCAGCACCTTCTGCTGGTGCTTGTCGGGCACGCCGAACGTCGACAGGATCACCGCGAAGACGAAGAGATTGTCGACCGACAGGCTCTTCTCGATCAGCCAGCCGGCGAAGAACTCGGTTCCCGGCTGGGCACCGGCGAACGCCCAGACACCGATGCCGAACAGGATCGACGCGACGATGTAGATGACCGACCAGGTGGTCGCCTCACGGAATCCGACGTGGTGGGGACGCCTCGCATGCCAGATGTCGATGGCGACGATCACGGCCAGACCCGCAATGGTCGCGGCCCAGACCCACAACGAAACGGACATATTGCCCCCGGATCACGCGCAGCGGAACGTGTCCGAGGTCTCGCTACCCGCCGAAGCGAGCCGGTGCCCGGGGTCCGCGCCACACCTGCTGCGCTCGCCGTATTGACCGGGTGGACCGTGGGGCTACTCCCCTCGTCGGATCCCCATAGTAGGGCGCGCCTGCGCCCACGGCCAGCCAGGGGCCGGTGAGTGTCAGCGACGCCTCACCTGACGAGCACCGATGTACTTTCCTGGTACTTGCACCGAGCGATTTGCTTTGATCGTACGTGCAGCACGCCGAATGCGCACTGAAACATCCCGACCGGCCGCCCGACCCCGCGCACGGCACGCCCGCCGGGTGCTGGCAAGCTCCGCGGCATGGTTCTGGAAGTCGCGCTCATCGATGTCACGCCCGGTCAGGAAGCCGAGTTCGCGGCCGCGTACCAAACCGCGGTCACCGAGCTGATCGACGTGGAAGGCTGCCGCTCGGTCCGGATGACGCAGGGCATCGAGACCCCCAGCCGCTTCGTCCTGCTGGTGGAGTGGGACTCGGTGGAGGCGCACGAGCAGAACTTCCGCGCGACCGACCGCTTCGGCCGGTGGCGCGCGACGATCGGACCGTTCTTCGCCGGCCCGCCGCATGTCGAGCACTTCAGGGATGTTCCTACTTCCGCGTGAGGGCGGGTGGGCGGGGGCGCAGGCCGGAGTTGCTCACGCCTGAACCACCGAGGGCCGGCCCGGTGACCGGCCCTCGGTGGTGATCGTCAGAGCGTCTGCAGCGCGCCGAACGCCTGCCGGATGTTCGCGAGCGCCACCAGCTGCGGCTTCGCGGTTCCGTCGGCCTCCATGATCCGGTAGCCGTACTGGTGCCCGTAGCTGTCCGACGGCGTCTTGTACCCGCAGTACGTCACCGCGAGCTTGACCTGCGGCCACTGGTTCCACGCCAGGTAGAACGACCGCGAGATGTAGGACGCCGCGGTCTCGTCGTCCGGCACGCCGAACAGCCACACCTGGCTGCTCGGGATCCCGACGTTGGAGTGGACGCTGAAGCCGAACTCGGTCCACCAGATCGGCTTGGCACCGTCACCGTTCGCCGCCATCAGGTTGATGATCGCGGGCATGTTCGTCATCCGCGCCTTACCGGTGATGTCCGTAGACTCCGGCGCCTTGGTCTGGTTCCCCTGGTACGGGTGGACGCCCATGATGTCGAAGTAACCCTTGGCACCGTTGGCGTAGCAATCCCGGATGAAACCGTCATCGGTCTGGCTCGGCCCGGCGAAGATCACCGGCAGCGTCGGGCGCCCGGCCTTGATCGCCGAGTACGCCGCCTTCAGGATCGGCACGTACTTCACCGCACGCTGGTAGGCGTCGCCGATCCCGCAGAACTCGGCCAGGTTCGGCTCGTTCCAGACCTCGATCGCGAGCAGCTTCGAGCCGAACGTCGACGCGAGCCACGTCAGCCAGGGCTTGATCGCGTTGGGGTCGGTCGGGTACTGCTTCACCTCGCTACCGGTGTTCGGCCGCGACCACGCCGGCGACTGGTGAACCGTGAGGAAGACCTGCATACCGCGGGCGCGGATCGCGTCGATGACGATCGCGAGCCGCTGGTGGTACCACTGGCTAGCGGTCGGGGCGACGTTCGTGGGCTGCGCGGACGACCAGCCGACGTCGACGCGCAGGACCTGGATGCGCTGGGCCGCGAGCGTGTCGAGGTGCTTGTAGAACATCGCGTTGGGCGTGAGGCTGTTCCAGTACATGTCCCACGTGCCGTGGAACTGGGCGCCGACGACCGGCGGCGCGGCGTTCTGCGCCACGGTGGCGTCGCCGGATACTTCCTCCGCCTGGCCGGCGAAGCTCTCGCCGGTCGATCGAGTGTCGGTGCCCAGGTCGAGGTCGCTGAGTAGAGCGGCGCCGGCAATAGCGGGGACGGCGATCGCAGCGGCGCCGAGCAACTTACGACGGTCCATCGTCATGAATCCTCCGTGAGAACAATCCTTGTTCTGACGGTGGCTTCATCGGAACCGGGGGTTGTCGCGCCGAGTGTCGTCCGGGAGCCGGACGGTTGTGGATCCAACCGCCGGCCGTCCCGCAACCTCGCCGCCTCGCGGCCTCGAGCAGCCCGGAGGCTACTTCACGTTGGCGGCGTCCATGCCGCGCAGTTCCCGCTTCAGCTCGTTGATCTCGTCCCGGAGCCGGGCCGCGAGCTCGAACTGCAGCTCTCGCGCCGCCGCCAGCATTTGATCGTTGAGCTGCTGGATCAGGTCGGCGAGCTCGGCACGCGCCATGCCCTCGCGGTGGGCGCCGACGCCGACGGTCGCCTTCGACTTCAGCCCGGGAACCGGCGACTTGCCGCGGGACTGCTGCCTGCCGGAGCCGCCGATCAGCTCGCCGCTCTCGTTCTCGGCCGCCTCCCGGTAGATGTCGTCGAGGATGTCGACGATCTTCTTCCGCAGCGGCTGCGGGTCGACGCCACGCTCGGTGTTGTACGCGATCTGCTTCTCGCGGCGCCGGTTGGTCTCGTCGATCGCCCGCCGCATCGACGGCGTGATCTGGTCGGCGTACATGTGGACCTGGCCGGAGACGTTTCGGGCCGCACGGCCGATCGTCTGCACCAGCGACGTCTCGCTGCGCAGGAACCCCTCCTTGTCGGCATCGAGAATGGACACCAGGCTGACCTCGGGTAGGTCGAGGCCCTCGCGGAGCAGGTTGATGCCGACCAGCACGTCGAAGTCGCCCTTGCGGAGCTCGCGCAGCAGCTCGACCCGCCGCAGCGTGTCGACCTCGGAGTGCAGGTAGCGCACCCGGATGCCGAGTTCCAGCAGGTAGTCGGTGAGGTCCTCGGCCATCTTCTTGGTCAGCGTCGTGACCAGGACCCGCTCGTCCTTCTCGGCCCGGACCCGGATCTCGTGCACGAGGTCGTCGATCTGCCCCTTGGTGGGCTTGACCAGCACCTCCGGGTCGATGAGTCCGGTCGGGCGGATGATCTGCTCGACGAACTCGCCCTTCGCGCGGCCCATCTCGTAGTTGCCCGGCGTGGCCGAGAGGTAGACGGTCTGCCCAACCCGGTCCTGGAACTCCTCCCACTTCAGCGGGCGGTTGTCCATCGCGCTCGGCAGCCGGAAGCCGAACTCGACGAGCGTCCGCTTCCGCGACATGTCGCCCTCGTACATGCCGCCGATCTGCGGGACGGTGCCGTGCGACTCGTCGATGACCAGCAGGAAGTCGTCCGGGAAGTAGTCGATCAGGCAGAAGCCCGGCGAGCCGGGATCGCGGCCGTCGATGTGGCGGGAGTAGTTCTCGATGCCGGAGCAGAACCCGACCTGGCGCATCATCTCGATGTCGTAGGTCGTGCGCATCCGCAGCCGCTGCGCCTCCAGGAGCTTGCTCTGCCGCTCCAGCTCGGCCAGCCGGGTCTCCAGCTCGGCCTCGATGCCGCGGATCGCCCGCTCCAGCCGCTCGGGGCCGGCGACGTAGTGCGTCGCCGGGAAGACGTGCAGCTCGGTCTCCTCGTTGACCACTTCGCCGGTGAGCGGGTTGAGGTGGTAGAGCCGCTCGATCTCGTCACCGAACATCTCGACACGGACCGCGAGCTCGTCGTAGGCCGGGATGATCTCGACCGTGTCGCCGCGGACCCGGAACGTGCCCCGGGTGAAGTTCAGATCGTTCCGCGTGTACTGGACGTCGACCAGCCAGCGGAGCAGCTTGTCGCGCTCGATCTCCTGACCGACCTTCAACGGGATCGACCGGTCGATGTACTCCTGCGGCGTACCGAGGCCGTAGATGCAGGAGACGGTCGCGACCACGATGACGTCGCGCCGGGTCAGCAGCGACATCGTCGCGGAGTGACGGAGCCGCTCGACCTCCTCGTTGATCGAGGAGTCCTTCTCGATGTAGGTGTCGGTCTGCGGGACGTACGCCTCGGGCTGGTAGTAGTCGTAGTACGAGACGAAGTACTCGACCGCGTTGTTCGGGAGGAGCTCGCGGAACTCGTTGGCCAGCTGGGCCGCGAGCGTCTTGTTCGGCGCGATCACCAGCGTGGGCCGCTGCAGCCGCTCGATCAGCCAGGCCGTGGTCGCCGACTTGCCGGTACCGGTGGCACCGAGCAGCACGACGTCGTTCTCGCCCGCCCGGATGCGCCGTTCGAGCTCGTCGATCGCGGCCGGCTGATCACCGGCCGGGTCGTAGTCGCTGACCACCTCGAACCGGCCCGGACGCCGGACGATGGACGTCGTCTCGCCGTGGGCAACGGCGTCGTCGCGCAGGCCCTCCGGCGCGTTCGGACCGGAGGCAGGTCGGGCTGACGGACTCATGCGAACCACGGTACGTCGAGGGTCCGACAGAACGCGTCGCGATCTACGCCTCGGCGTCGCTCGACGCTTGCCGCGCCGCCCGGCGCTCGTCGCGGGCCCGCTCCCAGTGGCTGAGCATCGTCGGCATCTCAGCGCTGATGAACGAATAGAAGTCCCGCATCTCGGCCAACCGATGACCGGCGACTGAGTCCTCCCCGACCTTACCGACGCCGTCCGCGGCCAGATCGATCATCTGCTGCACGACCTGCTTGTTCTTCTCCAGCATCGCCTCGTACCAGCCGTTGTCGGCGATCCGGTAGTGGTCGCGACGGCTGCCGGGAGCCGGCACCCGCTCGACGATGCCGATCGTCGTGAGTGACTTCACCGCACCCGAGATCGCCCCGGCGCTGGCCTGCAGCAACTCGGCGAGCTCGGGCATCGTCAGCGTCGGCGACTCGGTCACGACCAGAGCGGCGTACACCCTGGCGACCATGCGCTGGAGACCCCAGTTCGTCATCACGAGCGCGAACCGCTCGCGGAAGTCCGCCCGGATCGCCTCGTCGGCATCGCCGCTCTCCGGGACGGCGTCCGACGACGGCTGCGAAATCAGCTCGATGGCGACCTCCGCGCCTCCCGCACCCCTGCTGGCCTCCGGTCTCACCAGCGCTCCCTTCCACCGACGTCGCGTCTTTCGATACTGCCCTGCCTCGAACATTCTCGCCAATCTTCACAAATTTGTGAAGACTCGATACCGTCAGAACTATGGCTTCCAACGACAGTGTCTCGGCCATCGAACTCGCCGGGGTCGTGAAAACGTTCGGGCCGGTCCGCGCACTCGACGGACTCGACCTCTCAGTCCGTTCCGGCGAGGTCCACGGTTTCCTCGGGCCCAACGGCGCAGGAAAGACCACCACGATCCGGGTTCTGCTCGGGCTACTGCGCGCCGACTCCGGGCAGGCGCGGCTACTCGGCGGCGACCCGTGGCGGGACGCGGTCGCCCTGCACAGACGGCTCGCCTACGTTCCCGGCGACGTCAACCTCTGGCCGAACCTGTCCGGCGGCGAGGTGATCGACCTGCTCGGCCGGGTCCGCGGCGGCCTCGACCCGCGCCGCAGGGCGGACCTGCTGGAGCGGTTCGAGCTCGACCCCCGCAAGAAAGCCAAGACGTACTCGAAGGGCAACCGGCAGAAGGTCGCGCTGGTCGCCGCGCTCGCCTCCGACGTCGAGCTGCTGATCCTGGACGAGCCGACGTCCGGCCTCGACCCGCTGATGGAGGCGGTGTTCCAGCAGTGCATCAACGACGAGCGGACGAACGGCCGCACTGTGCTGCTCTCCAGCCACATCCTGGCCGAGGCCGAGAAGCTCTGCGACCGGGTGAGCATCATCCGCTCCGGCCGGGTCGTGGAGACCGGCACCCTCGCCGACCTGCGCCACCTGACCCGCACCTCGATCGAGGCCGAGCTCACCCGCGAGCCGGACGGCCTCGCCGATCTGCCGGGCCTGCACGACGTCACGGTGGCGGGCACCCGCCTGATCTGCCAGGTGGACGCCGAGTCGCTCGGGACGCTGCTGGGGCGGCTCGAGCAGTTCGGCATCCGCAGCCTGGTCAGCCAGCCGCCCACGCTCGAGGAACTGTTCCTGCGCCACTACAGCGACGAGCCCGCGCTCAACGGCGCGCGGGCATGACCGCCTCGTCCGGAAGGGAGGTCGTCCGATGACTACGCTCGCCAGTCCCCCGCGTCCGGCCGACGCCCGGACGCGGGCCGCCCGGGGCGCCGGTGGCCTCACCGGCACCGGCACGCTGTTCCGCCTGGCCCTCCGCCGCGACCGGGTCCGCGCCACCGCCTGGACGCTCGGCCTGGTCCTGTTCACCTACAGCCAGGCCGCTCCGCTGAAGGGGCTCTATCCGACCCAGGCCGACCTCGACCGCTTCGCTCGCGCCTACGGCAGCGACGCCAACCCGGGCCTGGTCGCGCTCACCGGCCCGCCGCGTGCGCTCAACACGTACGGCGGCGCGACGGCCTGGCAGGTCCTGACGTTCGCCGCCGTGCTCCTCGGGCTGATGAGCTTCCTGCTCGTCATCCGGCACACCCGGGCCGAGGAGGAGGCAGGCCGGTCCGATCTGGTCGACGCCGGGCCGGTGGGCCGCTACGCCCGGCTGACCGCCGCCCTGCTCTACGTCACGCTGCTCAACGTCCTGATCGTGCTGCTCACCGTCGGCGCGCTGGCCAGCATCGAGGGCATCCCGGCAGGCGGCTCACTGGCGCTGATGGCCGGCTGCGCGTCGGTCGGTCTGGTGTTCGCCGCGGTCGGCGCGCTCGCCGCCCAGCTGACCGAGCACGGCCGCTCGGCGGGCGGCATCGCCGGTGGCACGCTCGCCGCCGCGTTCCTGCTCCGGGCTGCGGGCGACTCCGCGGCGGCGAGCGACTCGTCGCTGTCCTGGCTGTCCTGGCTCTCGCCGATCGGCTGGGCCGAGGCGATCCGCCCCTACGCCGGGAACCGCTGGTGGGTGCTGCTGCTGCCGGCGGCGACGGTCCTGCTGCTGCTCGCCGCCGTGGTCGCGCTGCGGATGCGACGGGACGCCGGAGCGGGCGTGTTCCGGCCCGGGCTCGGTCCGGCCACCGCATCCCGCTCGCTCAGCGGGCCGGTCGGCCTGGCCTGGCGCCTCCAGCGGGGCAGCATCATCGGCTGGGCGATCGGTGCGGCGATCGGCGGCGGCGCGTTCGGCGGCCTGGCCCAGGACATGGTGACCGCCGCGGAGAACGACCCAGAGACCGTCGAGATCCTGCGCGACTACACCGGCGCGGGCGGCAGCCTCGCCGACGTCTACCTCTCGATGATCTATCTGATCATGGGCATGGTCGTCGCCGGTTACGCGGTCGGCGCGGTGCTCCGGGCACGCACCGAGGAGGAGTCCCTCCGCGCCGAGCCGGTGCTGGCCGCCGCGGTCGGCCGGGTCCGGTGGGCCGGGGCGCACGTGCTCTGGGTCGCGGTCGGGTCGGCGGCCATCCTGATCGCGTCCGGGCTGGCGGCCGGGCTCGCTCACGGCGTGCGAGCCGGCGACCTCGGGTCCGAGATCGTCCGCCAGGTGGGCGCCGCCCTGGGTCAGTGGCCGGCCGTGATGCTGCTGGCCGCGGTCGCGGTGGCACTGTTCGGGCTCCTCCCGCGGCTGACCGCGGTCAGCTGGGCGGTGCTGCTGGCCGCGATCGTGATCGGACAGTTCGGCGAGATCCTCCAGCTCCCGAGCTGGCTGATGGACCTCTCCCCGTTCACCCACCTGCCGAAGCTGCCCGGCGCGCCGCTGGACGGTGCGTCCGCCTACGCCCCGTACGCGTGGCTGGCCGCGCTCGCGGCGGCGCTGACCGTCCTCGGCCTGGCCGGCTTCCGCCGCCGCGACATCGGCTGAACCCACCGCGGCGGCCTGCCAAGTCCGGCCGCCACGCCTGCCGCGGCCGGCCGTCACGCCCGCCTCGACCGCCGCGGCAGGCCGCCGCGCCCGCCGCGGCAGGCGTTTACGACGCGAGGAATAGCCGGGCCGGGCGGCCGGGGTCGGCGGAGTGGGCGGTGGCGCCGTCCGGGTACGGCTCGGCGCCGACGATCCAACCGGATCCGGCCAGCGCACCCGCCGTGGATCGCACCGCTTCGGCGTCCGGAAGAACGACCCGCAGATCCAGCACGTCGGGCACCGTCGCACCGGGCGTCGGCATTTCGGTCGGGCCCACGTGCTCGACCAGCAGGTCGGGCCGGTGCAGCCAGGTCCGCAGCCGCGCAGCGGCGCGGGCGTACTGGGCCGGCCAGGTCGGGTCCACCGGCCCTGGCCGGGACGGCAGCGGCGCCGGTACGCCCTTGGCCAGCCCGGCCGCGTACGGAGCGAGCCGCAGCTCCCAGAGCTCGGCGATCGCGTCGCGCAGCCGGTCCAGCGGGCCCGCGTTGTCGAGCAGGACATCGGCCGCCGCGGCCCGCTGCTCGTCGGTCGCCTGCACGGCGATGCGGGCGCGGGCGTCCTCTTCGGGCATGCCGCGGAGGCCGGTGAGCCGCTCGATCCGGACGTCCTCCGGCGCCATCACGACGACAGCCAGGTGGAACCCCGCCGCCAGCCCGCCCTCTACGATCAGCGGGATGTCGTGGACGACCACCCCGTCGGACGGCGCGGCCGCGACCCGCTCGGCGGTCAGCGTCCCGATCAGCGGATGCAGGATCCCGTTGAGACGGGCGCGGGCCGCGTCGTCGCCGAACACCACGCGGCCCAGCTTCGGCCGGTCGAGCGTGCCGTCCGCGGCCAGCACCTCGGTGCCGAACGCCTCGACGACCGCCGCGAGCCCCGCTGTCCCCGGTTCGACGACCTCGCGGGCCAGTCGGTCGGCGTCGATCACCACCGCACCCTGTTCGGCGAGCGCCGTCGCCGCCGCGCTCTTCCCCGCACCGATCCCACCTGTCAACCCGATCCTCAGCACGGCACCATCCTTCCCGACGCGGAGCCCGCCGTCGGCCGATCCGCCGCTCAGCCGGGATCCACCCGCCGGACGCTGGCCAGCGTCGCCTGCCAGTGCAGCGGTCCGTCCGGGGGTAGCGCGAGGTAGAGCGCGGTGTCCTGGAACGCGTTTCCGGTGGCGACGAACGTCCGCGTCAGTAGGTGCCAGTCGCGGTCGGTGAACGCGGCGGTCACGGATGCGTCGGTCGGGCCACGATCCGCGGCGCCGTTCGTGACCCGCAGGGTCACCGGGCGTCCGGACGCGTTCAGGTCGCGGACGTAGAGCTGCATCCGGTACGAGCGACCGATCCGGAAGAACTCGTCCGGTCGCGCCAGCCCGGCGAGGAGGAATGCCCACGCTCCGCTGTCGCCTGACCGGCGGAGCTCCACCGCGGCGTCGGCACGGCGCGGGCCGTCGATGCCGGTGATCCGCTCCATCGTGACCTGATCGGCCTCCGCCGCGACGACCCAGCCGATCAGGCCGGAGGCGACCCGTCCGTCGAGGACCGACTCGTCCCGGTGGCGGTCCGGCAGCGGCGAGACCAGCAGGACCGATAACCCCGCGGCGGCGAGCGCCACCCAGACCACGGCCAGGACGAGCACACGAAAGGGGCGCCGCGAACGAATTCGCGGCGCCCCCATCAGCGTTCCCGGCGAGCGTTCGAACGCTCGCCCATTACTCAGCTACGGCCGCCGGCCAGCTTCTCGCGCAGCGCGGCCAGGGCCTCATCGGTCGCGAGCGTGCCGGTCGCCGCCGAGTCGTCGCTCCGGGGGCTGCTGGAGCTCGTGGAGCTGCCGCCACCGGTGGACGCCGAGTCGGACGAGTACGAGGTCTCCTCGGCAGCGGTCGCCTCGGCCGCGCGGGCCTCCGCGATCTGCTTCTGGTGAGCCTCGAAGCGGGTCTGCGCCTCGGAGTACTGGCGCTCCCACTCCTCACGCTGCTTCTCGTAGCCCTCGAGCCAGTCGTTCGTCTCGGGGTCGAAGCCCTCGGGGTAGACGTAGTTGCCCTGCTCGTCGTACGTGGCGGCCATGCCGTACTGAGTCGGGTCGAACGAGTCGGGGTCGATGGCCCCCTCGTTCGCCTGCTTCAGCGACAGCGAGATCCGGCGACGCTCGAGGTCGATGTCGATGACCTTGACCATGATCTCGTCGCCGACGTTGACGACCTGCTCCGGGATCTCCACGTGGCGCTCGGCCAGCTCCGAGATGTGGACCAGACCCTCGATGCCCTCGTCCACGCGGACGAACGCACCGAACGGCACCAGCTTGGTGACGCGGCCGGGAACGACCTGGCCGATCTGGTGCGTGCGGGCGAACTGACGCCACGGGTCTTCCTGGGTCGCCTTCAGCGACAGCGAGACGCGCTCGCGGTCCAGGTCGACGTCCAGAACCTCGACCTCGACCTCCTGGCCGACCTCGACGACCTCGGACGGGTGGTCGATGTGCTTCCAGGAGAGCTCGGAAACGTGGACCAGACCGTCGACGCCGCCCAGGTCGACGAAGGCACCGAAGTTGACGATCGACGAAACGACGCCCTTGCGGACCTGGCCCTTCTGCAGCTTGTTGAGGAACTCGCTGCGGACCTCGGACTGGGTCTGCTCCAGCCACTGGCGGCGGGACAGGACCACGTTGTTGCGGTTCTTGTCCAGCTCGATGATCTTCGCCTCGAGCTCGCGGCCGACGTACGGCTGCAGGTCGCGGACGCGGCGCATCTCCACCAGCGAGGCGGGGAGGAAGCCACGGAGGCCGATGTCGAGGATGAGACCACCCTTGACGACCTCGATGACGGTGCCGGTGACGACGCCGTCCTCGTCCTTGATCTTCTCGATCGTGCCCCAGGCCCGCTCGTACTGAGCGCGCTTCTTGGAGAGGATCAGGCGGCCTTCCTTGTCCTCCTTCTGGAGGACGAGGGCCTCGACGTGGTCTCCCACGGAGACGACCTCGGCCGGATCGACATCGTGCTTGATCGACAACTCGCGCGAGGGAATGACGCCCTCGGTCTTGTAGCCGATGTCGAGCAGGACCTCGTCACGGTCGACCTTGACGATCGTGCCCTCGACGATGTCGCCGTCGTTGAAGTACTTGATGGTCTCGTCGATCGCGGCGAGGAAGGCCTCTTCCGAACCGATGTCGTTGACCGCTACCTGCGGGGTGGTCGGCTGGGCCTCGGTGCTGCTCGTCATGTGGGCGGTTGCTCCGGATTGGGACAATGAGTCGTGCCGTGCGTCGTGGGCTCGCCGCGGACGCGAGCCGAAAACACTCCAGTCACACCCCGGTGCCAACGGGCGCGACTCGGGCGCACTCGGACCCGATCACGCATACGGCTGCGAGCCTGCTCCCTACTGAGGCACGGTCAGCCCATAACGCGTTCTCAAGCCTACCGTGCAGGCGGCCTTAAGGTCCAACGCGCGTTCCCTCGTACCGCTACCTGCGAGTAGACACCTGCTCAACACCGGATCCGGGCCCGCAATTCCGCCCTCCGAAACCGGAATGCCCGGCATGGCTAACGACCGTCTCGCCGGCGACTCCTGTCACCGGCACCGTCGAGGGCCCGGCGGATCGACGCGCCGCGTCGATCCGCCCGGCTCGTACGCGTCGGCCGGGGCTCCTGGGAGGTTCGAGCCCTCGGCACAACTGAACCCTTTTCCACCTCCGGCCTTCTCCGAGGGTCGAGGGGCCTCAGCAGTCGCCGGTCGAAAAGAGTTCACTGGAACCGTGCAGAACTCTACGGACACGGACGGCGGCCCCCAGCGGTTCAGCGCCGTCCAGCTGCTCGGCACCACCGGGATCATCCATCGTCCGGTCGGTCCGGCGGAGAGCCGCTCGGCGAGCCGGCTCTGGTGGGACGCCGACGCCGACGACTACCAGGCCTCCCACGGCGAGTTCCTCGGCGACGTGCGGTTCCGGTGGTGCCCGGAGGGGCTGACCGAGGAGGACGCCGGGCTGCTCGGGCCGGTGGCGGGCCGGGACGTGCTCGAGGTCGGCTGCGGCGCGGCGTCCTGCTCGCGCTGGCTGGCCACCCAGGGCGCGCGCCCAGTGGCGCTGGACCTCTCCGCGGGCATGCTCCGGCACGCGCGCGCCGCCAACGACCGGTCCGGCGTCGACGTCCCGCTGGTCCTGGCCGACGCCGGCGCGCTGCCGTTCCCCGACGCCAGCTTCGATGTGGCCTGCTCGGCGTTCGGCGCGGTGCCGTTCGTCGCCGACTCCGCCGCCGTGATGCGCGAGGTCCACCGGGTGCTGCGGCCCGGCGGCCGCTGGGTGTTCGCCACCACCCACCCGCTCCGCTGGGCGTTCCCGGACGACCCGGGCCCGGAGGGGCTGACCGTCTACCACTCGTACTTCGACCGGACGCCGTACGCCGAGTTCGACGACGACGGGCGGGCGACGTACGTCGAGCACCACCGCACCCTCGGAGACCGGGTCCGCGAGCTCGTCGCGGCCGGCTTCCAGCTGGTCGACCTCGTCGAGCCGGAATGGCCCGAGGGACACCAGGAGGTCTGGGGGCAGTGGAGCCCGCTGCGCGGCGCGCTGGTGCCGGGTACGTCGATATATGTGTGCCGCCGCGACTGACCGAATAAATCGGGCGTAAACAGCACAGTGCCGACCCCCTTTTCCCGGGGGTCGGCACTGTTTTGTCAAGCTTGTACGAACGCCTAGGTACGTGTCCGTACCTAAGCGGACGAAAACCTACGTTCGAGCCGGCGCCGGATTGTCCGAAGGCGTCGACGGCTTCGACGGCCGGTACGACGATTCATCGGTGCCGCCGCGACGAAGCGCGAGGAACAGTCCGAGCAGGATCAGCACGACACCGAGCACGCCGACCACCAGCGGTGCCACGGTCTTCACTAGAGTGATCTGTGAGATCGAGTCCTCGGCGAGGCCGACGGCCTCGTCGATGGTCTGCTCGTCGAACGTGAGCGTGGCCTCGAACAGCGTCAGCTTGTCGGTGCCCGCTGCGTCGCGCAGCGTCTGCTTCTGCTGCTCCTGGCCCTTCAGCACGATGCCGGTCTTCGGCTCCACCCACACCGTACGGACGTTGGTGTAGTACCGGTCCGCGGTCACGTCCGGCTCGGCGCTGTCGACCAGCTCACCCGGGACTTCCAGCTCACCGATCTTGGTGGGCGGGATCTCCATCTCGTACTTGTACGTCTCGAGGCCGTTGATGTCCTCGCTGCTCACGTACTTGGCGGTGTACGGCTTGCGGGTGGTGGTGTCGAAGTACTGGTACGACTTCTTCTCCGCGCCGAACGGCCACTTGTAGATCAGGCCCTCGTGCTCGGTCGGCTCGTCGTCGACCGCGGCGTCGAAGCCGGGCTGCGACTCAGCCGTGGTCCGGTCGAGGCCCACGTGGTCGCTGGAGAACGTGATCTGCTTGTTGTTCCGCGCGTCCTCGACGACCAGGAACGCGTCGAACACAACGACGTCGTCGGTGCTCTCCTCAGGGTCGGCCCGCACGGTGCGGGTCGCTTCAACCGGGACGTTCTGCTGCACGGTGAGCGAAGCAACGTCGAAAACGGTTGCGCTGTCGGATGTGGCGACACTGATCGTGTACTGATCCAGTGGTGTTTTCACCAGATTCGACGCCACATAGGTGGGCAGCATGACTGCTGCAACCACCAAAAAGGTTCCGAGTGCCAAAACCACGGCACCCACGACACGACGCATGAGGTTCCTCCCAGGAGACCTGCACTTCAAAGCTGTTTTCCCCGAGCGATCCCGCAGAGGTTACCAGTGAGTAAACTCACCGGGGGCGCATTCGCATGGTTCCCTCGAAGCAGTTTTGTGCGGGATATCTCCGCAGGTCGTGGGCTGCCTGCACGGTCCGGAACGAGTTGACTACTCGCCGGTCGCGAAGGCGTGGCACGACCGACCGAACCGGGGCGACGAGGACGGTGTGAGAGCAGATGACGACGTACCTGCCGACGGCGCCGACGCGGGGTGAGCCGAGTCGGCGCGTCGGTGGATCCAGAGCGCTTCATCCGTACGCACTCGTCACAGCAGTGATCGCGGCTGTCCACGCCGTCGTCATCGGGGCGCTGGGGGTGGCGGGCTACTTCTACCTCGACGACATCGACATGACCGCGGAAGCGGCGAAGCACCCGTTCGGGTGGGACTACATCACGCTCCCGCTCAACGACCACCTGACGCCGGGCCTGCGCACTTTCTACTGGGTCAGCGCGCATCTGGCGCCCTACGACAACGACTCGACGGTCGTCGCCCGGTTGGTGCTGCAGACGGTGGCGACGCTGCTGATGGCGTACCTGCTCGCCCAGTTGCTCGGCCCCGGCCGGGCCGCGCTGCTCGGGCTCGGCGTCTACGCGTTCTCGCCGCTGCTCGTGCCGTCGTTGCTCTCGCTGTCCAGCGGCGTCAACCTGGTGCCGACGCACATCGGCATCCTGCTGCTGCTGGTCATGCACATCCGGTACGAAGCCACCCGGCAGTTGAAGTACGCGGCGTTCGGCGCGCTCGGCGTCCTGCTCGCGGTGTGTTTCTGGGAGAAAGCGGCGCTCAGCGTCGCGTTGGCCCCGCTGCTCACGCTGCTCTACCTGAGCCGGGGTGGCATCCGGGCGCGGATCGGCGCGCTGTTCCGCTCGTGGCTGGCCTGGCTGATCTACGCGCTCCCGATCCTGGCGTTCTTCGTCGTCTTCCTCACCGGCGACTACGCCTCGTCCGGCAAGACCCCGTCGATCGGCGCCACCTGGGACCTATTCTCGGACGCGTGGGTGGGATCGATCGCCCCGGCGATGATCGGCGGTCCGTGGACCTGGTTCTCGCTCGACATCGTCTACTACAGCGCCTCGTCGCCGGGAGCGGTCGCGATCGTCGCCGGGCAGGTCGCCGCGTTGGTGCTGAGCGTGATCGGCGTCCGGCGGAACGGCTGGTGGGCGCTGCGCGCGTGGCTGCTGCCCGGGAGCGTGCTGGCCGGCACCGCGGTCCTGCTCGCCGCCGGCCGGTTCGAGTACGTCGGCGTGATCCTGGCCCGCAACTTCCACTACCTCTCCGAGATCACGATCGCGCTCGTGCTCGCCGAAGTGATGCTGCTCGTCGTCCCCGACCCGGACGCGGTCGCGGCCAGAGGCCGGCACGGTCTGTGGCCACCGGAGCCCGCACCGGCCGCACCGGCTGCCCCGGCACCGGCCGGACGCCACGCGGCGCCGGACGACGAGGAGCCGGACCAGGGCGCACTCCCGCCCGCACCGGCGGGTGACGGGGTCACCCGGCCGGTCGGAATCGGCCTGGTGATCGCGGTCGTCGCCTACGCGCTGAGCTACGGTGCGACCGTCGGCTCGTTCGAGAAGCGCTGGGTGGAGAACCCGATCCGGGATTACATGACGACCGCGCTCCGGGATCTGGAAACGAACACCGAGAAGGGCCAGATCTCGATCTTCGACACCTACGTCGCGGGCACGGTCGCGAACTTCATCAGCACCAACCGGCGCACCTCCGACATCTTCCGTCCGGTCGAACCGCACCTACCGGCCGCCGTGCGATGGGACGATGCAACCCGACCCATGTACATGTTCGACCAGGGAGGCCACCTGCTCCGGGCCCGCTTCGTGGAGGAGGCCACCAGTGCCGATCGGCCAGGCGTGTTCTGCGCGCATCCGTTACGCGGCGTCGGGTCGGTGACCGTGACGCTCGACAAGCGGATCCCCCATCCGGACTCGTTCCTCCGGCTGGACTACCTGTCGCAGACGCCCACGACGGTCACCGTCCAGCTCGCCGACGGTGCGCGCAGGTTCGCGCCCCGCCGGTTCGCCGAGACGACGCTGACGACCGGCAAGTACTCGTCGCTGATGCTCGGAACGCCGAACAAGGCGTACGACCGGGTCGTGGTGAGCAGCACCGATCCGGACGCGATGATCTGTCTGGCGGCGAAGGCCGGACGCCCGGAGCCGGCGCTGTGACGGCCCCGGCGCCCCGGGCCGGAACGCGGGCAGGCGGGCATCTCGACGTCCTCGACGGCGTGCGCGCGCTGGCCGCGTTCGCGGTCGTCGCTACCCACGCCGGGTTCCAGACCGGCCGCGCGGTCGAGGGTTTCTTCGCCCCGTTCCTCGCCCGGCTCGACTTCGGCGTGACGCTGTTCTTCCTGCTGTCCGGGTTCCTGCTCTACCGGCCGTTCGTGGAAGCCGCGGTCGACCTCCGGCCCCGGCCGGAGTCCAAGGCGTTCTTATTACGGCGGTTCGCCCGGATTTTCCCGGCTTACTGGGCGCTGCTCGCGCTCACGATGCTGATCCGCCCGTGGGAGCACTCGACCGGGTTCACGATCCAGCGCACGACGTGGACCGACTGGCTCGAGTACGCGACGCTCACCCACATCTACTTCGGCGACAACCCGCACCAGGCGCTGACGCACATCTGGAGCCTCGTCGTCGAGATGTCGTTCTACCTCGCGCTGCCGCTGATCGCCGCGGTGTCGCTCAAGGGCCGCCGCCCCCGCCGGATCATGCGGCGCCAGACGATCGCGCTCGGCGTGCTGCTCGCGATCGGCCCGCTGTGGGGTCTGGTCATCCACCAGATCCCGGTGCTGCGCGACCAACTCGCGTTGCAGTGGCTGCCCGCGTACCTGGACTGGTTCGCGCTCGGAATGATCCTCGCGTGCCTGCCCTCGGCGGCGTCGGTCGGGGCGTGGCCGCGGCTGCGCAAGCTCGCCGAGGACCTGGCCACCGCGCCCGGCACCTGCTGGATCATCGCCGGGATCCTGTTCGCGCTCTCGATGACGCCGGTCGCGGGCCCGTACACGCTGGAGGCCGCCACCACGTCGCAGTGGATCGCGAAGCACCTTCTCTACGGCGCCACCGCGTTCTTCATGCTGCTGCCGCTGGTCTCCCCCGCCCCGGCCGGTGGACGCACGCACCCGCTCCGGGCCGTGCTCACCGACAAGCGGGTGCGCTGGCTCGGCGAGATCAGCTATGGCGTCTTCCTGTTCCACCTCGTGCTGATGTTCACGCTGGTGGAGGCGTTGAACCTGGAGCTGTTCCGCGGCGGCTTCAGCACGCTGTTCCCGCTCACCGTGGCGGCGGCGATCGTCGTCGCGGCGCTCAGCTACCGCCTGCTCGAACGTCCGGCCCAGAACTACGTCCGACGCCGTACCCGGCGCGGGGCGGCCGACATCCAGGCCAAGGACGCCGCACCGGCGACCGACCCGACGCCGACGCCGTCCGACGCCGAAGCACCGCAGTTCCCCGCGCCCGATCCGGACGCGCCGCGCTCGCCGCTGCCGCCCCCGCCGGAGCCGGCCGTGCCGTGGGAGTACCAGCACCCGGTGCAGCTCGGGCCCTGGGTCCCGCAGCAGCCGACGACACCCGACGCCGAGGCGGAGCGGTCCACCGAGCCGATCCCCCGGATGCCACCGCCGCCGGACAACTCGCTTCCGGTCGGGCTACCGCCGGGAGGCGCTCCGCCGGTCGGGCCGCCGCCGGTGGGTCCGCCGCCCGGCTGGCCGGCTCCTCCGCCGCGGCGTCCCGCCGACTGATCCCGCTCCCGCTGTGTAGCAGCCTGTCGCGGTTCCCACCGCGACAGGCCTTCGCTCTCAGGTGCGGTCTTCCTCGGTGAGCTCCGGGGCGTCCTCGGACGACGTCGGATGCACGGCCACGACCGCCACCACGACGACCGCGGCGAGGCAGAGCGCCTGCACGAACCAGGTGTCGGCCCACGGCTCTTGCGAACCGGCGTACGGCCGGAAGGCACCCAAACCGCCCGCCACGATCAGCGCGGCGCCGCCCACCAGCGGGAGCCAGCGCACCAGCGCGTTCCCCCACCGGGTCTTCCGGACGACCAGCCAGAGCACGACGGTGCCGATCAGGCCGGGTAGGCCCGCGATCACGGCAGGCAGCACCAGCGGCAACCGCCGGACGAACCGCGACCGCCCCGCCTCGACCGGCGGGAGCGCCTCCGGAGTTCCGGCCTCCGCGGTCGCCGGCGTGGTCCGGCCGATCGGCCGTCCCATCCGGGCCAGCGCCAGCAGCAGGATCACGGCCGCGAACCCGAAGAACAGGCCGCCCCAGTAGATCCATTTCGGCCGGTAGCTGAGCTGCACCGTGCCGCCGTCACCGGCGGGCACGATCCACGCCTGCTGCCAGCCGTCGACCCGGATCGGCACCAGGTCCTGCCCGGCCAGCGACGCCACCCAGCCCTCGTTGTAGTTCTCCGGGACGACGAGCACGCTCGGCTGGTCGGACGGGCCCAGGTCGACGCTGCGGGAGGTCGATCCCCAGTCCCGGACGTCGGCCGTGCGCTGGGTGGTGCGGATGCCGGTGGCGCCCAGCGGCGCGAGCATCACCGAGACCGGACGGATGTTCTCGGTGCCGACCAGCTGCAGCCGGTGCTCGCCCGCGGCCAGCTCCAGGTCGGCGACCGGCCGGTCGCTCTCGGACTCGCTCACGCCGGTGGTCGAGCAGGGCTCGACCCGCACCGGACGCTCCTCGAGCAGGTCGCCGAGCGTCAGCTCGCGCGGCGTGGAGGAGCTGTCGGCCTGCGCGTCCGCGGTGACGCTGGTCGCCGGGCCGACGACCCGGGTCTGCACGCTCCGTCCGTCGATCTGCAGCGTCGGTCCCTGCCCGCAGCCCAGCTGGATGACCGTGCTGGGGTCCACCGGCTCGACCAGGTCCTCGGCACCCACCAGCCGTAGCTCCGAGATGCCCGGCGGCAGCAGTTCGGTCAGCCCGTTCGCCGCGTTCGTGGTCACCGCCGCCGACGTCTCCACGATCCGGATCTCGAACGTCGTCCCGGTCATCGGCTTGGCGAACCGCACGCTGTTCGACGACCCGCTGGGCAGCACCGCGCCGAGCTGCGTCTGGCCGGTGTCGCTGGTCACCTGCACGGTCTTCGGCGGCGCGGCGCTCGCCGTGCCTTCCAGCCGGAGCGTGAGGCCGGTGACTCGGCGTTTCTCCGGCAGCGTCACGGTCAGGAGCGGCGCCTGGACGCCGGGCTCGGCGATCCAGACCGTGGCCGGATCACCGTCGAACACCGCCTGTGGCCGGGTCCGCGGGTCGTTGTAGCCGGTGTCCTGGCTGGTGGCCACGGCACCGTCCGGGCTCGGCGCGAGCAGCGCGTCGAGCGCGTCGCCGGAGATCGGCAGCGCGGAGATCGTCACTGCGTAGGCGGCCGCAGCCGGCAGCGTGAACGTGCGATCGATCCCGGTCGGCTCCTCTGCGGGCGTCGACAGGCCCGGGAGGCAGACCGGGTGGTTGTCGAACGTCAGGCAGTCACCGTGGCCGCTGGTGGCGGCCCGGAACACGACGATCGCCGGGTCGGTGCCGGGAACCTCAGGCGTGACCAGCGTCCGGGTCGGCTTCACGCCGGGAACGGTGATCTCGGCGATCGCGACGCCGCCCGCCTTCGCCGGGTCGCCGTCGACGGCCCGCACGGTCAGGCGGAGCTTCTTCGTCGTGCCGCCCGGCGTGGCGACCCGCTGCGGCTCGCCGTCCGGCTTCACCTCCACCGAGCGGGTGCCACGGTCGGTCGTGACGTCGAGCTTCGTCGGCATCGGCCCGAGCTTGAGCGCGGCGTCGAACTGCAGGGTGATCGACCGCAGGTCGACCGCCTCGTCGAACGTCAGCTCCAGCCACTGGCCGACCGCTCCCGGGCTACCGGTCGCCCAGCTGGTGTTCGCGTCGCCGTCCACTGCGAACCACGGCGCGTGCGCCGCGTCGTGGGAGACCGCGGCGTCGACGTCCGAGCCGGACGAGGACGCGTTGAACCGGGACACGCCGGTGTACCGCGCGACGGTCAGCAGCGACGGGTCGTCGCCGTTGAGGTAGTCGTGCGCGGACCGGTCGGCGAGGTACGGCTCGTCCTCGGTCATCGTCGCGGACACGTTGTGCCGGACCTCGCCGAAGTTGACCTCACGTTTTCGGAGCGTGTCGGTGACCACCGGCGTGCCCACCGTGTCGCCGAGGAGCCGGTCGTCGCCGGCCAGCACGGTCGGCCGGCCGACCTGGAGCCCCTGCTCGGCGAGCGAGAGCGTCGCCTCCGGCCCGCCGGCCATCCGCAGCACGTTTTCCAGCGGAACGCTGCGGACGGTGGCCGGCACGTCGGTGACCTTGTAGATCTCCACGGCGCGGTAGGAGGCCATCTTCGGGTCGTAGAGCTGGCGGTCGACCAGGTCGCCCGCGGCGGTCAGCTCCGGCCCGAACGTCTTGACCCGTTCGAGGCCGGGTGACCCGTCGAGCGCCTCGTGCACCAATTCCGGACGCGTGGCGCGCCCGCGCCGCCAGTCCAGGTCGTTGCGGACGACGACGTAGCCGATGCCCGCGCCGGCCAGCGCGGTGGCGAGTCCGGCCGACGGCTGCCCGTCGGCGAGCAGCTGGTCGAACGCGTCGAGCAGGCGGATGTTGCCCGCCGAGCTGAGCGGGACGCCGTCCCGGACCAGCCAGCCGCTCTCGGCCAGCGGTTGCAGGACGTCGTCGTTGGTCCGGCCCCAGTAATAGAGCCCGAACGGCGCACCGGGGACGACCAGGCCGCGGCTCTCGCCGGCGTTGTCGGCGAGCCAGTCGGCGGCGTCCGCCCAGTACGTGGGGTACTCGGTCGGGCGGGCCCGGTTCACCAGGTCGCCGCTGAACGCGGGGACCGCGCTCACCAGGAGCGTCGCGGCGACCGCGATCCGCACCAGCGCCGCGACCGGCAGGTCGCGCAGCCGCAGCCCGCGCAGCGGATGGATCGCCGCCAGCAGGTGTGCCAGGCCGATCGCGAGCACGAGCCGGATGACCGGGTCGAACTTGTGGATGTTCCGGAACGGGCTCAGCGCTCCGTCGAGCAGGTCCTGGGAGAACGTCGCCCACGGCGGGGTGAGCGGGCCGGTGTGGCCGAACGTGATCAGCGCCAGGCCGATCACCAGGCCACCGCCGAGGAACAGCCGGTGCGGGTTGCTCCGCTGGACGGCGCCGACCAACCCGACGGCCGCGACCAGGACCGTCGCGATGATGGCCGCGGGCGCGGTGAGCAGGACCCAGCCCGCCGTCCACTCCGGGCCGTCCGGACCGGCGATCCGCGCCACCCACTGGGTGGTGCCGCGCCAGGCGTCCAGCAGGTCGGTGGCCGACGTGGTGAACGCGCTCGACTCGATCCAGTCCAGGAACGGCGGGCTGTACCGGCCGAGCACGAGCAGCGGGACGACCCACCACAGCGACGCCAGCCCGATCGCCACCAGCCACCAGCGGATCAGCTGGTTCTTCCGCGGGCCCTTGGCGCGGGTCAGCAGCCACCACGCGGGCAGCGGCAGGATCGCGAGCGCGGCGGCGGCGTTGATCCCGCCGGCGAACAGGAACGCGACCCCGGACGCGGCGGCGGCCCGACGCGGGGAACCGCGACGGGCGCCGAGCACCAGCGGCGTGAGCACCCAGGGCGCGACCGCGAACGGGATGACCTCCGACGACACGCCGCCCAGCTCGGTGAGCATGCGGGGAGCCAGCGCGTAGGTCAGCGCCGCGATCACCCGGACCGTGGGCGTGCCGATGCGTAGCGCGTTCAGCAGCCGGTAGGTGCCGCCCCAGGCGCCCACGAGCAGCGCGGCGAACCAGAGGCGCTGCACCATCCAGGCGTCGATGTGCAGGACGTCGCCGAGGACGAAGAACGGCCCCATCGGGAACAGGTAGCCGTACGCCTGGTTCTGCAGCTGGCCGGCGTAGCCGGTCGGGTCCCACAGCCCGAGCGCCCTGCCGAGGAACGCGAGCGGGTCGACGACCAGGTCGAGCTTGGTGTCGGCCGCGATGTCGCCCGGCTTCTGCAGGAACGCCAGGACGACGAGCGCGAGCGCGACCCCGATCAGCCGGAGTCTGCGGACGGTGTGCGAGGTGGGCGGCGCAGCCGGACGCGGCGCGCGACCCGGCGCGCGCTCTTCGGAGATTTCGTCGTCAGGACCGGTGACCGCGGTGGCGGTCACCGAACCCTCAGCACGAGCACGAGGTTCCAGGTCACGATCTCCCGTACACCAGGCACGTGGACCACCCACTTGAAGCCGTTGGGGTGGTAGCGCGGCACGATATCGAGGATCTCGACCCTACCGTCGGCGCGGCGCTGTTTGGCCCAGTGAACCATCCTTCCCGCGGTGATCCGGAAGAGGCTCTCGCCGAACACGTTCTTCGGCGGGTGTCCCTGCTTCTTGGCGTACCGGCGCGCGGCGTAGTGACCGCCGAGGTAATGCCAGGGCGCGGTTTCGTGGCCGCCGTAGGGGCCCCACCAGAGCATGTACGACAGGAAGACGACGCCGCCGGGCTTGGTGACGCGGACCATCTCGTCGGCCATCAGCTCGGGTTTGTCGACGTGCTCGAGCACGTTCGACGAGTAGCAGACGTCGATCGCTCCGGTCTGGATCGGGAGCGCCATCCCGCTGCCGAGCAGCGTGCCCGGACCCGGCTCGCTCCGGGCCGCCAGTTCGCCGAGGTCCGCGTCGATGCCCACGTAGCGGGCCCCGGAGCGGCGGAACGCGTCCGCGAAGTAGCCGGGACCACCACCGACGTCCAGCACGGTCTTCCCGTCCAGGTCGGCGTAGCCGGCGACCTGCCGGGCCGAGTCGGCCGCGAGCATTCCGTAGAAGTAGTCCGGGTCGGTCTGCTCGACCCGGAACGCGCGGAACAGCGCGACCGAGCGGCGGAAGGTCCCGGGCGGCGGCACGACCAGTCGGCGCCCGTCGGCTGCGGTGCCGGTCGAGCTCCCTGAAACGTCGATCAACGCGATTCGTCCCTCCGGACGGGCCAAGTGTCGTACGGTGTCGCGGCAAGGTTACTGATTGGTAGGGAGACGCGTGGTGGAAACCGCTGCTCTACCCGCCGTACTCATTTTCAACTGGCGGGATCTTCGCAATCCCGAGGGCGGCGGCTCCGAGCTGTACGCGGAGCAAGTGGCCGCAGCGCTGGCCCGCCGGGGCCACCCGGTCACGATCTTGTGCGCCGCGCACGAATACGGCGACCCGGAGGAGACCACTCCGGATGGCGTCCGGATTGTACGCCGCGGCGGCCGTCACACAGTGTACGCGCGGGCTGCCTGGGAGTACTTACGTGGGCGCCTGGGACGTCCCGGTGTGGTGGTCGACGTCCAGAACGGACTGCCGTTCCTCTCCCGGCTCTACGCCCGCACGCCGGTCGTCCTGCTCGTGCACCACGTCCACCGGGAGCAGTGGCGGGTCGTGCTCGGCCCGGTCGCGGCCCGGTTCGGCTGGTGGGTGGAATCCTGGCTGTCGCCGCGTGTGCACCGGAGCTGCCGCTACGTCGCGGTCTCCGAATCGACGCGCGCCGAGCTGACCGAACTCGGGGTGGACCCCGAGCGGATCACGATCATCCACAACGGAACACCGCCGCCCGACCCCCGGCCGCGGACCCGCGCCACCTCCCCCACGCTCCTGGTGCTCGGCCGCCTGGTGCCGCACAAGCGGGTCGAGGTCGCGTTACGCGCCGTCCAGCGGCTGTCGGCCGACCACCCGGACATCAGGCTGGTCGTCGCCGGGCAGGGCTGGTGGCTCGAACCGTTACGCGAGGAGGCCGCCCGGCTCGGGATCAGCGACCGGGTCCGGTTCGCCGGCTTCGTCGACGAGGACGAGAAGCAGCGACTGCTGGCCGAATCCTGGGCGATGCTGGTGCCCTCGCTCAAGGAGGGCTGGGGCCTCTCGGTCATCGAGGCTGCCGCCCACGGCACGCCCGCGGTCGCGTTCCGTAACGCCGGCGGCGTCGCCGAGTCGGTCGTGGACGGCGAGACCGGCTTCCTCGCCGACGACGAGGACGAATTCATCGGGCATTGCGCCCGAATCGTCCGGGACGACAGGTTACGAACGTCGATGGGCGAGGCGGCGCGTGCACACGCCGGCCGTTTCACCTGGGACGAAACCGGCAAGCGCTTTGCCGCGCTGGTCGACGACATCACCGGCTGACGAAAACGCTCGGTTCCGTCGATTACAGCCAGTTATCCGTTGGGTACCGCATGCATTTCGGTACCGAGCACGAAAATTCAGTAGCAATGGGCGAGTTGCCAAAACATCGCTACCGAATTGTTATCAGCGACCCAAAAAGCCGACACTGATGGGTGATGTGTCCTGAATGCATAAAGGGCCGACGTACCGCAGTCACCAGACCGCGGCAACGCCGACCCTCGCCGTGCAAAAACTACTGGTCGGCCACTGCCCGCGGCAGCGACACGACCAGCTTCGAGCTCAGCGGTGCCCGTACTGCACCAGCGGCTTGCTGACCGCAGGCGTGTTGTCGGGCGACTGCTTGCTGACGCTCACAATCCCGATGGTGGTCGCCACCGCAAGTACGACGCCGATCACGGCAGCGACGATGATCGAGAGAAACGAGCTCATTATGGCTCCCTCCACATATGAAGCGGTGGTGACGTTACCAAGCAGTAGCTCGGTGCGGGAAGTCTTCACCTCATTGCGGAGGGAGAAGCGCGAAAATCGCTTCTCCGTGACCGCGACCTGAAGACCGCCCATGATGCCAAGGCCCCGAGCAGAACGCCAATGGCTACGGCATACCCACCCACCACGGCGGTCACCCGTACCGTTTCAGAGCCGGACGGCGGCGGGGGCGCTGACTCGGCCCGGTAGAGCACGAGGTCGCTACCGGTCCAGACGGGTCGGTAGCCGGTCAGCGCGGACGCGGGCACCGGACCCGGCGTCCCCCGCTCGACCAGCACCCAGCGAATGCCGGCCGTGGTCAGCGACCGCCCGCCGGCCAGGGCGTCCCGGACCTCGGCGGCCCGGCTGCTCTCGCCGCCGACGATCCCGTCGCCGCCGCCGGTGTCCACCGGCAACGCGTCCTCGACCACCACGTCCACCGGGAAGTACCGGGGAGCCGGGTCGAGCGCGGTGCGGTTGCCGTTCCAGCCGAACGCCCGGAACGTCGAGAACGGCAGCACGGCCATCTCGCCGCGCGGATCGGCGGCCAGCGTCGCCGCGACCCGGTCCCAGTCGGCCGGGTACCGCACCGAGACCAGCCGTCCGGCCCCGCCCCAGGCCAGGTCGGGCAGCACCAGCACCGGGTACACCAGAGCCGCGACCGTGGCAGCGACCGCCGCCGTCCGCGCGCCTCGCGTCCGCAGGGCGTCGGTGAGCCGCTCGACGCCGAGCGCGAAGCACAGCGCGAGCAGGAGCGCGTACGGCGCGAGGAACTTCTGGCCGTCCCGCAGCAGGCCGCTGCCGGGCACGTGCTCCACAAGGACGCCCAGCGCGTGCGCGCCGCCGGGCAGCGCACCGAACACGGCGACCAGGAGGGCAGCGGCCGCCACGACGGCCAGCGCCGTCGTCGGCCCGCGGCCCCAGGCGCGCGCGAGCCGACCGAACCCGACCGCCGCGATCACGAGGACCAGCAGCGTGAAAAGCGGCGCGACGACGACGGTCCGGCTCGCCGGGACCACCTCGGCGTTCCAGACGCCACCGAGCCCCAGCAGCGCACCGAGCGTCCCGGACCAGTTCTCCGCCCTGGCTGCGAACGCCGCGACGCCGTCCGGGTCGGAGACGGCGCTCACCCGGGCGACCGCGCCTGCGACGACCCAGGGGGCGTTCAGCGCGGCCACCGCCAGTGCCCACCCTGGCCGCGGCCGGGTCCGGGGCTCCCCGCGCTCGGCGTCGCCCTGCTCGGCGTCGCCCTGCTCGGCGTCGCCTTGCCCGGCGTCCGAAGAGCGCTTGGAGGGCCAGCAGAGGATCACGGACGCGGTGACCGCGGCGAGCAACCCACCGGTCGGGGTCAGGGCCGCCAACGCGGCCCAGCCCACCACCGGCGCAGCCGGTGCACCCGTGCGCGCTGCCCGCGCCGCCCGGACGATCCACGGTAGCGCGGCGTAACCGAGTAGCAACCCCCAGTGTCCGATCAGGAGACGCTCGGCGACGAACGCGTTCCACCCGTACGCCGCGCCGGCCACCAGCCGAACGAGCAGCCGGTCGCTCGGCACCAACCGGGCCGCCCCGACCACCGCCAGCCAGACGACCGCGGCCAGCGCGACGAGCTGGACGACCCAGCCCGGCACGACAGTGGTCAGCACGGCGAGTACGGCGTCCTGCGGCACCGCACGGGGCAATCCGTCGCCCCAGCCCAGCGACGCCGCGGTGAACGGCACCTCGGGGGTGGCCACCATGTCGTAGGCCAGCACGTAGCCCGGGCGGAGCACCGGACCGAGCAGCAGGAGCACGAGGCCGGCCGCGAGCACGTGCTCGGCGGAGCGTCGAGCCACGCGTCCTCCTCGATCTGGCGCTCAACGGCCCGAAACCTACCCGCGAGTAGTTAGGCTGTGCACTTTCCGGGTCCGGAAGTGTCACCGTAACCGGGGGACGCGCACGCAAGGAGGCACATGTCCGCGCCGCAGTCGACCAGCAGCGCAGCAGCTCGATTTGCCGCTGGGGCCACGCTGGTCGCCGCCGCCGCGATGGCGGCGAACGTGCTCGCGTACGGGCTGCGGCTCGGCGGCAACTGGCTGCTCGACACCGACGAGAACGGCGCGCTCGGCGCGCTGATCGCGCTGCTGACCGTCGCGACCGTGCTCCAGGTCGGGACGCAGACCGTGGCGGCCGTCCGCACCGCGAAGGGCACCAGCGACCCCGATCGCCTGGTGACGACCGGGATCCGGCTGTCGGTCGCGACGTCCGCGGTGCTGGTGCTGGCCTCGCCGGTGCTGGCCGCGGTGCTGCACCTGCCGAGCGTCTGGCCGGCCGTCGCGCTCGCCGCCGCGGTGGGGCCGCTCAACGCGGCCGGCATCCATCTGGGGCTGCTGCAGGGCGCCGAACGGTTCGGGCGGCTCGCGATCCTCACCGGCGTCGTCGCGGTCGGACGCTCCGGTGGTGGGCTGATCGGCCTGGTGCTCGGGCGCAGCGCGTTCTGGACGCTGCTCGGCGTGGCGGTCGGCGGGGCGCTGGCGCTGGTGGCCGCGTACGCGCTGTCCCGGCCGGTGCGGCAGGCGTCGGGCGTCGGCTCGCCCCGGATCGGCGAGGTGCTCGGGGCGTGCAGCGCGATGCTGGCGATGCTGGCGCTGGTCAACGCCGACCTGCTGCTGGCCAGGGCGGTGCTGCCGGCGGAGGTCAGCGGCGAGTACGCGGTCGGCGCGATCCTCACCAACGCGGCCTACTGGGCTCCGCAGGTCGTCGCGGTCGTCGCGCTCCCCCGGCTGGCGCAGGGGCAGCGGCGTGCGCTGCTGGTGAGCGGGCTGGTCGTGGCAACCACTGGGCTGATCGGCGTGCTGGCGACCGTGGTCGCCGGTGACCTCGCGGTGCGGGTCGCGGGCAAGGGCGAGTACGCGGGGCTGGCCGACGAGGTGTGGCTGTTCGCCGCCGCTGGTGCGGGGTGGGCCCTGGTCAACCTGTTCCTGACCGCGCGGATCGCGGCCGGTTACCGGTGGGTGGCGGCGCCGCTCTGGGCGGCCGCCGCGGTCGAGGCCGTGGCGGTGCTGACCTGGCGTCCGTACTCGCTCACCCACACCGCGGTGGTGGCGCTGGCGACGGCGGTGGGCAGCGTGCTGGTCGCGGTGGTGCTGCTGCGCGTCGGCTCCGCGGCAGCCCACCGTGTCGCGGAGCCCGCCACCCTCGCGGGCTGACTACTGGACCTCGCGCTCGGCGGGCCACTGACCGGGCACGAACACCGGGTCGAAGCCGGTGGCCTTCGACGTGCCGCGCATCGTGATCCCGATGTCGACCAGCGAGGGCCGGGTACCGGTGCGTGCCCACCGGTCGAGGTTGCTGATCGCGCCGACCCGCTCGTCGGTCGTGAAGTTGCAGTGCCCGGCGCCGTACGGCGCGCCCTTCCCGGTGTACTTGGGCGGCGGCGTCGTATAGATCTGCATCAGGTCGCCGCTGCGGCCGGTCGTCCGCAGCGCCCGGTTGGCGAAGACCGTCTCGTTCTGGACGATCGCGGTCGCGTCGTACCCGGTGTGGACGGTGAGCGTCGGCACCCGCAGCTTGCCGGTCGGGTCGCCCAGCGCGTCGGCGGCCTTCCGCGCCGCGGGGTTCGCAGTGATCCGCGGCGCCGCCTCGAGCTCGGCGAGAAGGCCGTCCAGCCCGTCCGGGTCGATGAACGCCATCTCCTCCTTCTCTTTGGCCGAGATGCGCTGCCCGTACTGCGCGGTGACGTTCGTCGACGGGTTGCCCCCGACTCGCTGCTCCAGGTCGTAGCGGACGATCGTCGCGTACCCCATGACCTCGAACAGGATGTCCATCCCGGCGTCGATCCTGGACTCGATCGTCGCGTCGTCGTGGTCCCGCGACTTCCACACCTGGTTTCCGAGCGCGCTGACCAGCATCAGGCGCCCGAGCTGGTCCGCGCCACCGGACAGCGCGGCGGTGGCGCGGCGCCGCATCTCCGTCCAGGTGGCCTTGGCCTCGGCGTAGCTGGCGAAGCCGGTCAGCTTCATCTCCGGGTAGATCAGCGTCTTGAACGCGAACGCGATGTCGAGCGCGAGGTCGAAGTTCGGGTTCGTACCGGCGAGCGTGGAGCACATCGGCAGCGCCGCATCGACCCAGTCCTCCCGCTCGGCGAGCAACTCGGTGACGACACCGCCGAGCGATTCACCCCAGACGTAGGTGCGGGCAGGCTCACCGACCGTCGTCCGGAAGAACTCGTAGAGCTGCTGCCCGGCCTGCACGCCTTCGCGGAGCGCGTACCCGTTGCGCGACCAGGACGAGCCGGCCAGCGCATAGCCGGCTTCCAGCAGGCGGTTCGCGGCGCCGTTGTCGCCGGCGACCGGCGCGTCGGTCCGCGGCTCCTCGAACGCGGGCGGGAACGGGTCGGCGGAGCGGAACTCGTGCGAGTACAGCAGCAGGGTGCCGTTCCAGACCTCCGGCAGCCGGATCTGGTAGCGGGCGCCGTCGATCTCGCCGGTGCAGGCGATCTCGCCGCAGTCGCGGAACGATCGGGGCGCCGTCGGGTCCTCGTCGCCGTCGGCGGTGCACCCGGCCACCGCCAGGACCAACACGATCACGCAGCTGAGCGCGACCGTGCGCAGCAGCGGTCCACCGGCTGTTTTACCCGGGAGTAAGGACATGGCGGTGAGTGTGGCACGGGTCTCCCGAGCCGCGTCGGGGGTCCCCGCAGCCGGGGGCAGAAAACCTCTGATTTTGGTCCACAGTGGCAGTCCAGGACCGTTTCAGTATCTCGGCCCGGTAACGGTGGGGTTCGCGAGGCGCGGCCGGGGTATCCGTGCGGCGAGGCGCGGTGCTCGCCGCGTCCACTCGTTCTGTCCGGGAGTACGTTATGACCATCCCTGTCGGACCGTCGGCCGGCACACCCACCGGTGCGAACGACATCGATCGCACGCTGCTCGCCAGCTACGGCGACTACCTCTCCGCTCAGCGAGCCGTCGACCACCTCTCCGACCAGAAGTTCCCGGTGGAGCACACCACGATCATCGGCACCGACCTGCGCCTCGTGGAGCAGGTGATCGGCCGGATGACGCTCAGCAAGGCCGCGGGCGCCGGCGCCGGGTCGGGCGCGTGGTTCGGGCTGTTCTTCGGGCTGCTGCTCGGGATCTTCACCGACAACAGCTTCGGGTCGTGGGTCGCGGTGATCCTGACCGCGATCGTGATCGGTGCCGTGTGGGGGGCGATCTTCGGGCTGGCCGCGCATTCGCTGAGCGGTGGGCAGCGAGACTTCGCGTCCCGCAGCTCCCTGGCCGCCGGCCGGTACGACGTCCTGGTCAGCAGCTCCTACCTCAACGAGGCCCAGCGCCTCCTGGAGACGGCCCGCTGAGGGGGCGAGCCTGACGGCCGCGCGAGGCCTCGAGACAACAGCAGGGCGGAACCACGGCTGAGCGCGCCGAAGGCCGCGCATCGTTCTAACGTGGAGCCCGCCCAGGGCGGCGCTGGCTGTCGAGCGCGAGGACGCCGCGACCTTGGCCCTGGCGTCTCAAGTCCTCGCGCTCGCCTGCCAGCGTCGTTCTGGGCGGGCCGCCCAGATCAGTGGGCGGCGTCGTCCCAGGTTCGGCCGACGCCGACGCTGACGTCGAGGGGGAGGTCTAGGGGGTACGCGGCGCCCATCGCGTCGCGTACCAGCGCCTCCAGCGCCTCGCGCTCGCCCGGCGCGGTCTCGAACACCAGCTCGTCGTGCACCTGCAGCAGCAGGCGCGACCGCAGCCCCTCCTCGCGGATCCGCTTGTCGACCGCGAGCATCGCCACCTTGATGATGTCGGCCGCCGACCCCTGGATCGGCGCGTTCAACGCCATCCGCTCCGCCATCTCGCGCCGCTGCCGGTTGTCGCTGTTGAGGTCGGGCAGGTACCGGCGGCGGCCGAGGATCGTCTCGGTGTAGCCCTCACCGCGGGCCCTGGCGACCACCGCGGTCAGGTAGTCACGCACCCCGCCGAACTGCTCGAAGTAGTCGGTCATCAGCGCCTTGGCTTCCTCGGTCGTGATGCCGAGTTGCTGCGACAGCCCGTACGCGGACAGCCCGTAGGCCAGCCCGTAGTTCATCGCCTTGATCTTGCTGCGCTGCTCGCCGCTGACCGCGGTCGGCTCGACGCCGAACACGCCGGCCGCCGTCGCGGCGTGGAAGTCGTGCCCGGACGTGAACGCCTCGATCAGCGTCGGGTCGGCCGAGAGGTGCGACATGATCCGCATCTCGATCTGGCTGTAGTCGGCCGTGAGCAGGGTCTCGTACCCCTCCCCCACGACGAACGCCCGCCGGATCCGGCGGCCCTCCTCGGTGCGCACCGGGATGTTCTGCAGGTTCGGGTCGGTGGACGAGAGGCGACCGGTCGCCGCGATCGTCTGGTTGTACGTCGTGTGGATCCGGCCGTCGTCCGCCACGGTCTTCAGCAGACCGTCGACGGTGGTCTTCAGCTTCGCGACGTCACGGTGGCGCAGCAAGTGCTCGAGCAGCGGGTGTTCGGTCTGCGCGTACAGCCACTGCAGCGAGTCGGCGTCGGTCGTGTACCCGGTCTTGATCCGCTTGGTCTTCGGCAGGCCGAGCTCGTCGAACAGGATCACCTGCAGCTGCTTCGGCGATCCGAGGTTGAACTCCCGGCCGACGACACCGTAGGCAGCCTGCGCCGAGGCCTTCACCTCGGCCGCGAAGTGGGCCTCCAGGTCGGCCAGGTGCGTGGTGTCGGCGGCGATGCCGACCCGCTCCATGTCGGCCAGCACCTTCACCAGCGGCAGCTCGACGCCGGTGAGCAGGGCGGTGCCGCCGCGCTGCCCCAGCTCGGCCTCCAGCGCGTCGGCCAGCTCGCGGGTGGCCTGCGCCTTCTCCATCAGGTGCTTCTTCGCCGAGTCTTCGTCCAGGCCGTCGAGCGAGAGCTGCCCGTCGCTCGGCCCCTCGGCCCGCAGCTCGCGCCGGAGGTTCCGCAGCGTCAGGTCGGCCAGGTCGTAGGTGCGCTGGTCGGGCCGGACCAGGTAGGCGATCAGCGCGGTGTCGGCGGTGACGCCCGCGAGCGTCCAGCCGCGAGCCGTGACCGCCAGCAGCGGCCCCTTGACGTCGTGCACCGCCTTCGTGCGCGCCTCGTCGGCGAGCCAGGCCGCCACCGCGGCGTCGTCGGCGGCGGTGAGCTGCGCCGGCTCGAACCAGGCTGCGGCACCGTCGGCGCCCGCGACACCGATCGCGCGGAGCTCACCGGTGCCGCGCCCCCACGAACCGTCGAACGCCACCCCGGTGCGGACGCCGGACGGCGCGTGCGCGGCCAGCCAGGGCGCGACCGCGTCCGGGCCGAGCAACTCGCCGGCGACCTCGATCGTCGAGTCGGCCTCCGGCTCCGCGGCCTCCAGCGTCGCGTACAGCCGGTCGCGCAGCACCCGGAACTGCAGGGTGTCGAAGACCTGGTGGACCTTCTCCCGGTCCCACGAGCGCCGCTCCAGGTCGGAGAGGTGCAGCGGCAGCTCGAGGTCGGTCATCAACGCGTTGATCTGGTAGTTGCGCAGCACGTCGGCGAGGTGGGCGCGCAGATTCTCCCCCGCCATGCCCTTGACCTCGTCGACGTGCTCGACCAGGCCCTCCAGCGAGCCGTACTGGGTGAGCCACTTCGCCGCGGTCTTCGGCCCGACCTTGGGGACGCCGGGCAGGTTGTCGCTGGACTCGCCGACCAGCGCGGCCAGGTGCCGGTACAGCGTCGGCGGAACGCCGTAGCGTGCCACGACCTCGGCCGGGTCGACCCGGGCCAGGTCGGAGACACCCTTCCTCGGGTACAGCACCGTGGTCTTGTCGTTGACGAGCTGGAACGCGTCCCGGTCTCCGGAGCAGATGAGCACCTCGGCGCCGGCGGCGTTGGCCTCGGTGGCCAGCGTGGCCAGGATGTCGTCGGCTTCGTAGCCCTCGAGGCTCAGGAACGGGATCTGGAGCGCGTCGAGGATCTCCTGGATCAGGCTGACCTGACCCTTGAAGTCGGACGGCGTCTCGGACCGGCCCGCCTTGTACTCCGCGTACGCCTCGGTGCGGAACGAGGTGCGGGAGACGTCGAAGGCGACTGCGAGGTGCGTCGGCTTCTCGTCGCGCAGCACGTTGATCAGCATCGACGTGAAGCCGTACACCGCGTTCGTCGGTTGGCCGGTGGTCGTGGAGAAATTCTCCACCGGCAGCGCGAAGAACGCGCGGTACGCCAGCGAGTGGCCGTCGAGCAGGAGCAGTCTGGAGGCGGTCTGGCTCACACCCCGAGCCTAGTCAGACCGACCGACAATTCCTGCACCTAGGCTGGCAGCATGCTGCCGACCAACTTCTCCAGCGATGATCTCGGCCCGTTCGCGAAGTTCCTCGGGCTCGAACTCGACACCGTCACGCCGGACGAGATCGTCGCCCGCTGGACCGTGCGGGCCGAGCTGCTCCAGCCGTACGGCATCCTGCACGGCGGCGTCCACTGCGCGGTGGTGGAGAGCCTGGCCAGCACCGGCGCGGCCGTCTGGCTGGGCGAACGCGGTCAGGTCGTCGGTGCGAACAACTCCACCGACTTCTACCGCCCGACCACCGACGGTGCCCGGCTGCGGTCGGTCGCCTCGCCGGTGCACCGGGGCCGGTCGCAGCAGGTCTGGGTCGTCGAGACCCACGACGAGGACGGCCGCCTGGTCGCGCGCGGTCAGGTGCGTCTGCAGAACCTCACTCCGCGCGCCTGAGTACGCCGGGGAGCCCGTGGGCCGGGCGCAGCGTGATCGCGGCGTGCAGCGCCATCCGGTGCTCCGGGTCGACCCGGAGCGACCACCGCCGGGCCAGGACGGCCAGCACCAGCACGGCCTCGGTCCAGGCGAACGACTCACCGATGCAGATCCGGGTACCGGCGCCGAACGGATACCACGACCCGCGCGGGACACCGGGGTTCTCCTCGCTGAACCGGCCGTCCGCGTCGAGCCACCGCTCCGGGCGGAAGGCGTCCGGCGACGGCCAGAACCGCGGGTCGCGGTGGAGCACGAACTGCGAGGCCAGCACCGTCGATCCGGCCGGCGCGGTCCATTCGCCGAGCGTCAGGTCCTGCTCCGCTTCCCGCTCCAGGATCCAGGCCGGCGGGAACAGCCGGAGCGTCTCGGCGACGACCGCGTAGGCGCGGTGCAGCTCGCGGAGGTCGCCGTAGCCCGGTTCCCGGTCGCCGAGCGCGTCGGTCAGCGACTCCCGTAACGCGGCGGCCTCCCCGGGATGCCGGGAGAGCAGCCAGAACGCCCAGGTCAGCGCCAGCGCGGTGGTTTCGTGACCGGCGAGCATCAGGTTCATCGTCTCGTCGTGCAGCGCGTCGTCGTCGAGCGCGGCGCCGTTGTCCCGGGCTCGGCGCATCTCGTCGACGACGCTCTCGCCGCCGGTGTCGACGGCCAGAATGCGCCGGACGATCTCGTGCAGGTTGTCGGCCGCGGCCCAGAACCGCCGCGGCGCCTCCAGCGGCAGCTTCAGGTACCAGGCACCGCCCGGCACCATCATCGCCTCCCAGCCGCGCAGCGCCAGCGTCAACTCCTTGCCGACGTGCTGCCACTGCGCATCCAGATCGGCGCCCAGGACCGTGCGGCCGATGATGTCGAGCGTGAGCCGGGACATCTCCCGGGCGAAGTCGACCCGCTGCCCGTCCTGCCAGCGCGCGTCGGCCGCGCGGGCGGCGTCCACCATGCCGGTCGAGTACCCGGCCATCCGGGCGTGCGCGAACGCGGGGTTGACCAGCCTGCGCCGTGGCAGGTGCAGCTCGCGCTTCGCGGTGATCAGCCCTTCGCCGAGCACGATGTTCGCGGTGCGGAGCGCCTCGCCCTTGTCGACCTTCCGGCCGTCGGCGATCAGCACCTGACGCACCAGCTCCGGTTCGGAGACCAGGTACAGGTGACGGCCGAGCAGCCCGAGATAGGCGACGCCCGGCCAGCGCCGCGCGGTTGCCCGCATCATCCAGGGCAGATGCTCCCGGCGGAAGCCGGACAGCCGCTCGAACGAGAAGCCCGGCCCCGGAGGGAGCCGCAGCCCGTCGCTGGTCGTCGTGCGGCGCCGCTCACGCTGCTCGATCACCGGCCCGATGCGGACGCTCGTCGCCGGGCGCGCCTGGCCGGTCGGCATCTCGACGCTGGTCACCATGTTCGCCTCCCGCAGCCCTCGGTACCAGAAGGTACCACTGGCGGGTGGTGCGATCCGCTCTCAATCGAGCCGCCGTAGCGGGACGAACTTCGCGCCCTCGACCCGATACGCCCAGACGACGCTTGCTTCCACCTCACCCCGGTCGTCGAACGCGAGCGGCTTCGTCAGGCCCTGACCGGAGTAGGCGTCCAGGAACGCCAGCACGTCGGCGCGCGTGGACCGGCCCCCCGCCAGCGCGGCCAGCAGCACGTTCGCGGCGTCGTAGGCCTCGGCGGCGTAGTGCTCGGGATCGGCGCCGAACGTCGTGGCGTAGGCCGAACGGAAGCGGTGCGGCAACTCGGACACGGGGGCACAGCCGCAGGTGACGACCGTGCCGGTGCCGCTGTCCCCGGCCACACGCGGGAACGTGTCGGCCAGCATCGCGCTGCCGCCGACCAGCGTGATCGTGCTGCCACCGGCGGTCGTGAGCCGCTTGCGCAGCAGCCCGGCCTCGTCGGAGTAGCCCGCGTAATACACGGCTTGCGGATTCGCCGCGAGGATCGTCTCGGCCAGCGCGGTGAAGTCGGTCTGTCCGTCCCGGACGGTTCCGGTGCCGATCACCGCGCTCCCGAGCTCGGCCCGCATCGCGTCGGCCATCACGGTGCCGTACTCGGAGTTCTCCGCGACGAGATACACCCGCTTCAGGCCCGCGGCGGCCAGGTACTTCGCCGCTGGTGCCGCCTGCCGCACGTCGTCGCCCAGTACGCGGTGGAAGACCTGCCACCCGCGCGTGGACAGCGTCGAGGACGTCGCCGACGGCGAGATCATCGGAAGCCCGGCCTGCTCGAAGACCGGCGCGGCGCTCAGCGTCTCACCGGAGAACGTCGGCCCGACCAGTCCGACGATCGACGGGTCGGCGACGATCTCCGCGGCCCGTTCGGCGGCGACGTCCCGCAGGCCGCGGGAGTCGAACCGCGCCAGCGTCACCGTGCAGCCCGGGTGCTCGGCGTTGTACGCGTCGACCGCGAGCTTGGCCCCGTTGAAGATCGGGACGCCACGGGCGTAGCTGGCGCCGGTCAACGGGCCGAGCACGGCCAGCTTCCGGCCGCACACCGGGCTCGCGGACGGCGAGGCGCTCGGGCTCCCGGACGCAGAGCGCGCCGGAGCGGCCTTCGCCGCGGTCGTGGTGCCGGCCACCGCCGGTGCGCTGGTCCCCGCCGCGTCGGCGGGCTCGGCGTCACCGGGGGTGTTCGCGAACACGACGCCGGCCACGACGGCGAGCGTCACCACTGTCGCCGCCGCCGCTGCCCACCAGCGCCGCCGCGACCGCAGCGCGGACGTCGCGGCATCCGCCGGCTTCCGCCGCTGCCCGGCTCCGGCGGTGGATCGGTCCCCGGCGCCGGCTGCGGTCCGGGTGCCTGCCGTGGATGTTTCGGCTGCGGCGAGCAGCGCTCCGCGGGCGACGACGAGCTCCGGGCTCTCCACCACGGTCGGCGCCACCCCGAGGCGCTGGAACAGCAGCGTCGACGCCAGCGGGATCCGGCTCGAGCCACCGACCAGGAACACGCCGGCGACCTCGGTGACGCGGGCCGCCCGAAGTGCCGCGCGCGTGGCGTCCACCGTGTGTTCGAGCAGTGGCCGGGCCAGACCGTCGAGCTGCTCGCGACCGAGCGGGAGCTCGTCGCCGAACAGGGGCACGTGCAGGTCCGCGGTCGACGACCGGGACAGCATCTCCTTCGCGGTCCGGATGTCGTCCCACAGCAGCCGAGCCGCGCGCCGGTCGCCGGCCGTGGCCGGCGACTGCAGGCGGCCCCACGCGACGCCGTCCCTGGTGGCGAGCGCGGCACCGAGGTAACCGAAGACCGCCGCGTCGATGTCCAGGCCACCGACGTCCGCCAGGCCTTCCGCGGCGAGCACGTCGAAGCCGTCCGCGGTCCGCCGGACCACCGTCGCGTCGAACGTCCCGCCGCCGAGGTCGTAGACGACGGCGATCTCACCCGCCGAGAGCCGGACGTCCGGCAGCGCGAGGAAACCCTGGGCCGCCGCGACCGGCTCCGGCACCAGGACGGGGTCACCCAGCCCGGCCGACGTCGCGGCCCGGTGCAGCAGGTCGAGCCGGCGCGGTCCCCACGACACCGGGTGGGTGAGGACGACGTCGTCCGGAACCCGGCCCGCGACCCGCGTCGCCTCCACGACCACCCGCGTCAACACCGCGGTGAGCAGGTCCACGACCGGGATCTCGTGGGCGCCGAGCAGCACCTTGCCGTCGTCGATCCGGCGTTTGGGGTTCGGCTCCAGGCATTCCGGCCGGGTACGCGCGGAGTGCAGCGCGTCCCGCCCGGTCAGCAGCTGACCGTCCGGGTCGGCGAACACCGCCGACGCGAGCAGCGGCGATCCGTCGAACAGCAGCGACTCGACCCGGCCGTCGGGGTGCCGCAGGACCGCCACCGTGTTCGAGGTTCCGAAGTCGATGCCGAGCGCATACCCCGCTGGTGCCACCGGGGCAGCCTATCGGCGGCCCCGGACCGGCCCTTACAGCACCTTCGAGAGGAACGCCTTCGTGCGTTCGTGCTGGGGATTCGTGATGACGTCGCGCGGCGGGCCGGACTCGACGACCACACCACCGTCCATGAACACCAGGCTGTCGCCGACCTCGCGGGCGAACCCGATCTCGTGCGTGACGACGACCATCGTCATGCCGTCCTGCGCCAGCCCACGCATCACGTCGAGCACCTCGCCGACCAGCTCGGGGTCGAGCGCCGAGGTCGGCTCGTCGAACAGCATCAGCTTCGGACGCATCGCCAGCGCCCGAGCGATCGCCACCCGCTGCTGCTGGCCACCGGAGAGCTGACTCGGGTAGCTGTCCACCTTGTCGCCGAGCCCGACCCGGTCGAGCAGAACACGAGCCCGCTCCTTGGCCTCGGACTTGCGCTCGCGCTTCACCTGCACCGGCGCCTCGATCACGTTGTCGAGGACGGTCTTGTGCGGGAACAGGTTGAAGCGCTGGAACACCATGCCGATATCGCGGCGCTGGGCCGCGATGTGCTTCTCCGACAGCTCGTGCAGCTTGCCGCCGCGCTCCTGGTAGCCGACCAGGCGGCCGTCCACCCAGAGCTTGCCCGCGTTGATCTTCTCCAGGTGGTTGATGCAGCGCAGGAACGTCGACTTGCCCGAGCCGGACGGGCCGAGGATGCACATCACCTCGCCGGGATCGACCCGCAGGTCGATCCCCTTGAGCACCTCCAAATGCCCGAACGACTTGTGGACGTTGTCCGCCAGCACCATCGGGGTGCCCACCGTCGGTTCGGTACTCATGCGCCCCCCGTTCCCTCACCGGCGGCCGGCCGGCCCCGAAGTGTCCTTCGCCGGCGCGGCTGCGTTCCGAACCCTCGGCCGAAGTACCGCTCCAGGAAATACTGACCGACCATCAGAACGCTGGTCAGGGCCAGGTACCAGAGACATGCGGCGACCAGCATCGGGAACACCTGGAACGTCCGGGTGCCCACCGCCTGCAGCTGGAAGAACAACTCGTTGCTGATCGGGACGGCGGCGAGCAGCGAGGTGTCCTTGAGCATCGCGATCGTCTCGTTGCCGGTCGGCGGCACCACCACGCGCATGGCCTGCGGCAGGACGATGCGGCGCATCGTCGCCGTCCGGGACATGCCCAGCGCCTGCGACGCCTCGGTCTGGCCAGGGTCGACCGACTGAATACCGGCGCGGACGATCTCCGCCATGTACGCGCCCTCGGAGAGCGCCAGCCCGATCAGACCGGCGTAGAAGCCGGACAGCAGGTCGTTGGCGTCGATGCCGAAGAAGCGGGCGTCCAGATCGAACCCGAGCAGGTTCCCGAGTTGCCGGTCGAACGGCAGCCCGATCTCGAACCGCGCGTAGAGGATGCCCAGGTTGCCGAACAGCACCAGCAGCACGAGCCGCGGCACCGCCCGGAAGAACCACGTGTAGAGCCAGGCCGCCCCGGCCAGGATCGGGTTCGGCGACAGCCGCATCACCGCGGCGATGACACCCAGGATCACGCCGATGATCATCGCCAGGACGGTCATCACCAGCGTGGTGCGAACGCCCTCGATGATCGGCGACCGGAACATGTGATCGACCATGAACGACCACTGGAACGCGTCGTTCGTCACCAGCATGTGGACGAACATCGCGACCAGGATCAGGACGACCACGGCCGCCACCCAACGCCCGGGGTGGCGGACCGGTACGGCCTTGATCGGCTCGGGACGTTCCCTCTCGGGAGGCGCCGCGAGGGCGCCTCCCGAGGTGTCGTCCGAGTCTTCCGACGAAGTCATGAGGTCGGCTCCGAAGTGAGCATCGCAGGGAGCCCTAGCGACCGAGGAGCGGAGCGGAAGAGCCGGCCGGGGCACACTGTCATGAGGGAATCAGGGGTTGACGGCCGGGTCGGTGATCGCGCCGGCCTCGACGCCCCACTTCTCCAGGATCGTCTTGTAGCTGCCGTCGGCGATCAGCGCCTTGACCGCGTCGGCGACGGCCTGCGCGAACTCGGCCTGGTCCTTCTTCAGCACGTAGCCGTACGGCGCGGCCTCGTAGATGTCGCCGAGCAGCTCCAGCTGGCCGTTCGTCTGCTCCACCGCGTAGGCGGCGACCGGCGAGTCGGCGAGCGTCGCGGCGTCCTTACCGGACACCACGGCGGCGGTGGCCTGGTCCTGGCCCTGGTACTGGTCGATCGTGATCGCCTTCTTGCCGGCGTCGGTGCACTTCTTCGACCGGGCGGTGATGTCGTCGACCTGCACGGTGCCCTGCTGCACCGCGATCTTCTTGCCGCACGCGTTGTCGATGTCGAGCTTCTCCGGGTTGCCCTTCTTCGTCGCCCACTGGGTGCCGGCGTTGAAGTAGCTGACCATGTCGACGGTCTTCTTGCGCTCGGCGTTGATCGTGAACGAGGAGACGCCGACCTCGTACTTACCGGAGCCGATGCCCGGGATGATCGCGTCGAAGTCCGCGGTCTGGAACTCGGCCTTCAGTCCGAGCTTCTGCGCGACGGCGGTGAACAGGTCGACGTCGAAGCCCTGGATCGTCTTGCCGTCCTCGGCGAGGAACTCGCTCGGCGCGTACGACGAGTCGGTACCGACCAGGATCTTGCCGTCCGCCTTGATCGCGTCCGGCACCTTGTCGGCCAGGGCCGAGTCAGCCGAGGCGGTCGGGGCTGGCGACGACTCGGAGGACGAGTCGCTGGGGTCGTCGCCGCAACCGGCGAGTCCGGCCGCGACAGCGGCGAGCACGGCGACCGTGGCGAACATTCGACGGCCGCGGCCGACGGGGAGCGAGCGCATTTGGAGTTACCTCCCGGAAAATTGCCGCCGGTCGAGGGGATCCGACGGAACCGCCGCCGACCGACAACGGCCGACGGTACCTCTCACCAGCTGCGTTGACTGGTGGACCTGCGACCCGCGAGCCGGCTTCGGCGCTGAGCCGGCCCGCGGGGTTGTGCCTTACGTCGTGAACGGAGTGTTACGCCACACCCAGGTACGCCGCCTTGATCGCGGGGTCCCCGAGCATGTCACGGCCCTGGCCGGACTTGACGATCGACCCGGTCTCGAGGATGTACGCGCGGTCGGCGATCGAGAGCGCCTGCTGGGCGTTCTGCTCGACGACCAGCACCGTGATGCCCTGGGCGTTGATCTCCTTGATGATCGAGAAGATCTGCTGGATCAGCATCGGAGCCAGGCCCATCGACGGCTCGTCGAGCAGCAGCAGCCGCGGCCGGGCCATGAGCGCCCGGCCGATCGTCAGCATCTGCTGCTCACCGCCGGACATCGTGCCCGCGACCTGCGTCCGCCGCTCCTTCAGCCGGGGGAACAGCGCGAACACCCGCTCCAGGTCGGCGTCCCTGGCCGGGCTACGCCGGTCCTTCCGGGCATACGTGCCCATGTCCAGGTTCTCCATCACCGACATGCCGGGGAAGATGCCCCGGCCCTCGGGGGCCTGCGAGATGCCCCGGGTCACGCGGAGGTCCGCGCGCAGGTTGGTGATGTCCTCGCCGTCGAAGATGATGCTTCCGCGGCTGGCCGGCCGGAGACCGGAGATCGCCCGCATCGTCGTGCTCTTCCCGGCGCCGTTGGCACCGATCAGCGTCACGATCTCGCCGGCGTCGACCTGGATGCTGATTCCGTGCAGCGCCTCGATCCGGCCGTAGGCGACCGCCAGGTCGGTGATCTCAAGCAACATCGGTCGGCTCTCCCTCCGGCACCCCGAGATAGGCGGCGATGACCGCCGGGTTGTCGCGGACCTCGGCCGGGGTTCCCTCGGCGATCTTCTTGCCGAACTCGAGGACGACGATCCGATCGGTCACGCCCATCACCAGACGCATGTCGTGCTCGATGAGCAGGACCGTGTAGCCCTGGTCGCGGATGGCCCGGATCAGGTCCATCAGCTCGGCCTTCTCCGCCGGGTTGAAGCCGGCGGCCGGCTCGTCCAGGCAGAGCAGCGTCGGCTCGGTGGCCAGCGCTCTGGCGATCTCCAGCCGCCGCTGATACCCGTACGGCAGGTTGCGGGCGGCGGCGTGCGCCAGGTCCGCGATGCCGACGAACCGCAGCAGCTCCATCGCGCGCTCGCGGCCCTCCCGCTCCTCACGGAAGTGCCGCGGGCTGAGCCGGAAGACCGCGCCGGGGACGCTCGTCTTGTGGCGGGCGTCGGCGCCCACCATGACGTTCTCCAGCGCGCTCATCTCCGGGAACAGCCGGATGTTCTGGAACGTCCGGGCGATGCCCAGCCGGGTGATCTGGTACTTCTTCCGCCGGCCCAGCTTCTTCCCGTCGAACCACACGGTTCCGTCGGTGGGCTGGTAGACGCCGGTCATCACGTTGAAGCACGTCGTCTTACCCGCGCCGTTCGGACCGATCAGGCCGAGGATCTCGCCCCGGTTGATCGCGAAGTCGACGCCGTCGAGCGCGGTGACGCCGCCGAAGCGCAGCGTGATGTTCCGCATCTCCAGCAGCTTCTCGCCGACGCTGACGTGTGCTTCCGGCTCCGGCAGGTCGACGCTCTCGTCGATCGACGGAGGCGGGGCGTCCGGCAGGATCGAGTCGGGCGCTTCCACGGCGTCGGGCTTCAACTCGGGGTGGTCAGGCGTTGACACCGACGGCCACCTCCTTCTTCCGGTCGGCGAGTTCGGTCGCGCGGCGTCGGCTGGGCAGCAAGCCCTGCGGACGGAACACGCTCATGACGATCAAGGCGAGGCCGAACGCGAAGTACCGCAGCGCCTGGATACCGTCCCCGATCTCGTCGAACACGTACGGTGCGATTGCCCCGACCAGCACGGTGAGGAACGCGCCGAGGAAGATCGCCGCCGCGTGGGCACCCTCGGCCTGCGCCGACCCGACGAGGCGGACCAGCAGCAGCCCGACGATCAGCACGACCGCGACCGCGCCGACCAGCAGCCGAGTCGGGTTCTCCGTGCCCACCTCGGTCACGATCGAGTGCAGCTGAGTACCGACGCCGACCGCGACCACGAACCCGAGCACACCGCCGACGAGCGTGGCCGCCGCCCGAAGGTTCGTGGCAAAAAGCGTCTTGCGACGCGAGATCAGCGTCACGGCCAGCGCGATCACCAGCACGACGAACCACGCGGCGAACAGCGTCTCGTCGAAGCCACGCAGACGCTCGGGCACGTAGACCACGATCACCGCGCCGAGGATGACGCCGAACTTGTTGCCCGAACCACCGATGACGACCGCGGCGAGGAACAGGATCGACGTCAGGACGTCGAACGTGTCCGGGTTCACGAAGCCCTGCCGGCTGGCGAAGATGCCGCCGGAAAGGCCGCCGACCGCGGCTCCGATCGCGAACGCCCAGAGCTTGAAGCGGAACGTCGGAACACCCATCAGCTCGGCGGCGTCCTCGTCCTCGCGGATCGCGAGCCACGCCCGGCCGACCCGGCTGCGCTCGAGGTTCGAGACGAGCACGAGGATGAGCAGGATGAGCGCGAGGATCAGCCAGTAGAACGGCGCGATGTCGACGACGCCGAACAGCTTCGAGCCGTCGGACTTCTCGCCGGGCGGCTTCGGGATGTTCGAGATACCCGCCCGGTTGCCGAGCGGGTCCGTGTTCACGATCGTCAGGCGGACGATCTCACCGAAGCCGAGCGTCACGATCGCCAGGTAGTCGCCGCGCAGACGCAGCGTCGGACCACCGAGGATCACGCCGGCGATCATCGTGAGCGCGATGCCGATCGGAATACAGATCAGCCACGGGTACGCGGTGGCGAGGTCACTCGACGGCGAGCCGAAGACCGCGACCGTATACGCGCCGATCGCGTAGAAACCGACGTAGCCGAGGTCCAGCAGACCGGCGAAGCCGACGACGACGTTCAGACCGATCGCACACAGCGCGAACGCGCCGACCAGGAACAGCACACCGGAGAAGCTGGTGTTCGGCGTCCCGATCACCGGGATGCCGGAGCCGGTCGACTCGCGCAGGCTCTTGTCCCAGACCGGCAGCATGATCAGCACCAGCAACAGCAGCCCGGCCGGCACGAACCGGGCCGGTCGTGGCAGTCCGCCCCAGCGGTGACGGAAGCTTCCCATCGCGGCTTCGCGACGAGCAGCGATCGCATCGGTGACCCGGAGCAGCGGCGACCCGGCAGCGGGCGCCGTCGTCGGAGTGAGCGTGTCCTGACTCATGCCCGCGCCCTCCCCAACGACTCGCCGAGCAGGCCGGTCGGCCGGAACATCAGCACGAGGATGAGGAAGACGAACGCGATGACGTCACGCCAACTCGAGCCGATCACGGCCTGGCCCCAGTTCTCGATCAAGCCGAGCAGGAGCCCGCCGAGCAGCGCGCCTCGCAGGTTGCCGATACCGCCGAGCACGGCGGCCGTGAACGCCTTGAGCCCGAGCAGGAACCCCGCGTTGAACTTCGTGACGCCGAACTGCAGGTCGTAGAGCACCGCGGCGACGCCGGCCATCAGGCCGCCGAGCACGAACGTCCACGCGATGACGCGGTCCTTGTTGACGCCCATCAGCGCGGCAGCGTCCGGATCCTGCGCCACCGCACGGATGCCACGGCCGAGCCGGGTCCGCCGAATGATCGTGTCCAGCAGGATCATCACGCCGAACGCGGCGACGACCACCAGGATCATCTGGTTGGTGATCGAGGCGCCGAAGATCTCGAACTGGGTCGACGGCTGGATCAGGTTGCCGACCGGGACGTTGTCGCGGCTGTAAAAAACGCCGAACGCCTCCGAGATCGCGATCGAGGCACCGATCGCGCTGATCAGGAAGACCAGCGGCGGAGCGTTCCGCTTCCGCAGCGGGCGATAGGCGACGCGTTCGACAACGAGCGCGGTGGCTCCGGATGCGGCCATCGCGGCGACGGTCGCTGCCGCGAGCGCGACGATGACCATGACCGTGCCCGGCACCGCCTCATCCGCGCCGACACCCACCAGGCGAAGGGTGAGGATCGCCGCGAAGGTGCCGGTGACGAACACCTCGGAGTGCGCGAAGTTGATCAGGCGCAGAACGCCGTAGACGAGGGTGTATCCCAGGGCGACGAGCGCGTAGATCGCTCCCTGGGTGAAGCCGGTCGCGGTGAGCTGACCGAAGTCATCGAATAGAGCAGAGAAGTCCATCTGCCAAGGTTTCCAACCGGTGTGATCGGGGACGGGACGACGCCGCCGTTCGTGGCGGCGGCGGTCGGGCTCACACGACGAGGCCGGGTGCCGGAGGTGCCGGCACCCGGCCTCGTCAGTGAATCAAGCAATCAGGGAGACGATCTCAATGACCGCCTGCCGTTGTTACTTGATCTCCTTGAGCGCAACGATCTTGCCGCCCTCGAACTTGTAGGCCCAGACACCCTTGTCGGCGACCTCGCCCTTGGCGTCGAACTTGACCTGCTTGGTGATGCCCTGCTTGTCGTAGGCCTTCACGAACTCGAGCATGTCCGCGCGGGTCGACTTGCCGTCGGCGATGCCGTCGAGGAAGACGGTCGCGGCGTCGAAGGCCTCAGCCGAGTAGGTCGACGGCTCGGCGTTGAACGCCTTCTTGTAGTCCTCGAAGAACGTGCCCGGGGCCTTCTCCGGCGGGAGGCACGGGCAGGTCACGATGGTGCCCTCGGCAGCGGCGGTACCGGCGCCGTCGACGAACTTCGTGTCCTTGACACCGTCACCGGCGATCAGCGTGATCGCCTGGCCACCCGCCTGCGTCAGCTGCTTGCGGAGCAGACCGGCCTCGTCGTAGTAACCGCCGTAGAACAGCGCGGTGGCACCGGACGACTTGATCTTCGTGACGACCGCGGAGAAGTCGGTCTGACCGTCCTGGACGGTGTCCGACCCGACCACGACGCTGCCGAGGTCCTTCTTGACGATGTCCGAGAGGCCCTTGCCGTACTCGGAAGCGTCGTCGACGACGTAGACCTTGGAGGCCTTCAGGTCGTTCTTGATGTAGAGCGCGGCCTGCGGGCCCTGCGCGGCGTCGTTACCGAGAATGCGGTGGAAGATCTTCCACCCGTTCTCGGCGAGCGCCGGGTTGGTGGCCGAGGCGGTGATGATCGGGAGGCCGGCCTCCTCGAACGTCGGCCCCGTGGCCTTCGTCTCACCGGAGAACGCCGGGCCGACGACGCCGACGATCTTCTCATCCTGGACGACCTCGGGGACGACCGTCGAAGCCTTCTCCGGCTTGCCCTCGGAGTCGAACTTCTTCAGCGTGACCTTGCAGTCCGCGTTCTTCTCGTTGTACTGGTCGACCGCGAGCTGAGCACCGTTCGAGATGTTGATGCCGAGCGCCGCCTCACCGCCGGTCTGCGCACCCACGAAGGCGATGGTCAGGCCACAGGCTTTGTCGCCGCTGGCGGTCGTGTCGCCATCATCATCTCCACCGCTGCTGCAGCCGGTTGCGGCGAGCGCGATGGCGGCGCCAACTGCCGCCACGCGCGCGAGGTTGCGAAGACGCACGAGTTAACCTCCACTGAACGTGGGTACGCGATCCATTACCGCTGCTGGCACGGATCCGCATCCCCCTGTGTGGGAGGGACTATAGGAGTGCCACAACGCCTGAGACCAGCCTTGACGGGCGTCGTAACACCAAAGTGACCCGGAGAAGCCTACGGACGGGGGCGAACTGCCCCTTCTCCCACCTCAGAGCGTAGATCGTCGCCCGGAGTAACGGCTCGGACGTTACCGTTTCGGGACGTCCGAGCCGCTGCCGCGGATCAGCCGTTGGCGCGCTGGGTCTGGGTCTCGACGATCGTCTCGGCGACGAGCTTCATCGTCGTGCGGCGGTCCATCGCGGTCCGCTGGATCCAGCGGAACGCCTCCGGCTCGCTCATGCCCTGCTCCTGGAGCAGACCCTTGGCCCGCTCGATGACCTTCCGGGTGGCGAGCCGCTCGGTGAGGTCGGTGACCTCCTTCTCGAGCGCGGTGATCTCCGCGAACCGGGAGACCGCCATTTCGATCGTCGGCAGAAGGTCCTTCTTCTGAAACGGCTTCACCAGGTACGCCATCGCCCCGGCGCTGCGCGCACGCTCGACGAGGTCACGCTGGCTGAATGCGGTGAGAATCACGACCGGCGCGATGCGGTCACCCGCGATGCGCTCGGCGGCGGCCAGGCCGTCGAGGACCGGCATCTTGACGTCGAGGATCACCAGGTCGGGTCGGAGGTCCTCGGCCAGTTCGATGGCCTTCTGGCCGTCGCCGGCCTCGCCGACCACCTCGTAACCCTCTTCGACCAGCATCTCCTTGAGATCGAGGCGGATCAGTGCCTCGTCCTCGGCGATGAGGACGCGTCGCGTCGGGGCAGCGGGCTCGGCCGCAGCCGGAGATGACGCTGGAGACTCAGCCATGGGGCCTCCTCTGGGGTTGACGTGGAGCCGGGCGTGCGCGCTAACACGGTCTGCGACCGGGGCGACGAATGCCGACGGCTGATGGTGCCTGCTGGCGAGCAGCGTACCGGGCTAAGCTGTCAGGGCTTTCGCGTGCGGGTCGATGTTCACGGCCGCCGGTGATTCCGGCTGCCCTGGTCAGCGCGGTCCGGTTGCGAAACTCGTGCGGCCGGTGGTAACTCATCGTCCGACACGCCGGGATGGAGGAATGGCAGACTCGGACGCCTCAAAAGCGTCTGCCCGAAAGGGCGTGCGGGTTCGAATCCCGCTCCCGGCACCACCAACGGTGGCCTGGTCGCGTCGAGCGACCAGGCCACACGGCTCAACGGGGTCAGGCCAGCGAACCGATGCGGTGCACCCGGACGGTGTTCGTGGCGCCCGCGGTGTTCGGCGGGGTACCCGCCACGATGACGACGCTGTCGCCCGGCGTCACCCACTCCGCTTCCTGCAGCAGCGAGTCGACCTGGTCGACCATGTCGTCGGTGTGCTCCACCGACGGTGAGAGAAACGTCTCGACACCCCAGGAGAGCGCGAGCTGGTTCCGCACGCTCGCGATCGGGGTGAACGCAAGCAGCGGCAGCGCGGTGTGCAGCCGGGACACTCGCCGGACGGTGTCACCGGTCAGCGTGAAGGCGACCAGCGCCTTCGCGTCGATGACCTCACCGATCTGACGCGCGGCCGCGGCGATCGCGCCGCCCTGCGTCTTCGGCGCGTGCTGCAGCGCAGGCACCGGGGTCTTCGACTCCTCGACCGTCTCGATGATCTTGGCCATCGTGCGGACGGTGAGGATCGGGTAGCGGCCGACGCTGGTCTCGGCGGAGAGCATCACGGCGTCCGCACCGTCGAGCACCGCGTTCGCGACGTCGGAGGCCTCCGCGCGGGTCGGGCGGGAGTTCTCGATCATCGAGTCGAGCATCTGAGTGGCGACGATCACCGGCTTGGCGTTCTCGCGCGCGAGCTGGACCGCCCGCTTCTGCACCAGCGGGACCTGCTCCAGCGGCAGTTCGACGCCGAGGTCGCCGCGAGCGACCATCAGCCCGTCGAACGCCAGCACGATCTGCTCGAGGTGGTCGACGGCCTCGGGCTTCTCGATCTTGGCGACGACCGGCACCCGCCGGCCCTCCTCGTCCATGATCGCGTGCACGAGCTTGATGTCGTCCGGGGAGCGGACGAACGACAGCGCTACCAGGTCGACGCCGAGCCGGAGCGCGAACCGCAGGTCCTCCGCGTCCTTCTCGGAGAGGGCCGGAACGCTGATCTTGACGTTGGGCAGCGAGAGGCCCTTGTTGTTGCTGACCGGGCCGCCCTCGAGGACCAGGCACCGGATGTCGTTGCCCTCGACACCGGTGACCTCGAGCGCCAGCTTGCCGTCGTCGACCAGCAGCCGGTCGCCGATCGAGACCTCAGCGGCCAGCTTGCGGTACGTGGTGGAGACCCGGTCGTGGTCACCGACGATCTCGTCGGTGGTGATCGAGACGACCTCGCCGGTCTTCCACTCGATGGTGGAGCCCTCGGCGAACCGCCCCAGCCGGATCTTGGGGCCCTGAAGGTCGGCGAGGACGCCGACGGCGTGGCCGGTCGCTTCAGCGGCCTCGCGGACCCGCTGATAGACCTCTTCGTGGTCGGCGTGGGTGCCGTGGCTGAAGTTCAGCCTGGCGACGTTCATACCGGCGTCGACCAGCGCGCGGAGGCGCTCTGCCGACGCTGTCGCCGGTCCGATGGTGCACACAATCTTGGCTCGACGCGTCATGAGGTCAACCTAGCCCTCGTAGTGAACCGATTCACATCCCTCCCGTGGACGAAGGGTGGCAGCTAGGGTGCTATGGCTTTACCGCTGCTCTTTCGCCGCCGGTCGTGGATCGGTTTCAGGTCATCATTGGAGTAATGCCCGAATTCTCACCGATCGACGCGAGGGCGTCGCGGGCCGGGCGGCCGATATCCTGGCGCCGTGGCCGCCTACGAATACCGCTGTCGTGAATGCCGGACGATCTTCGAGGTCCGGCGCTCGATGCACGAGAGCGCTCCGTCCTCCGTGCCGTGCCCCAGCGGGCATCTCGACACCAGCCGTGTCTTCTCCGCCGTCGCGGTGACCGGCGGTTCCTCCGCGCTCCCCGCGGCACCCGCCGCCGGTGGTGGCGGGTGCTGCGGCGGCGGCTGCTGCGGTTGACGCGAAACCGGCCTCTAAGCCCCTGCTTCGAGGCCGGTTGGCCGTCGCTGTGCGCCCGGTTCGCTACGCGGTCGGCTTCGTGAGGTCGTAGACCGTCTGGTTGCCGACCGTGGTGGCGGTGAAGTTCGCCGCGACCCAGGTGCTGATCTCGCTGCCGGTGCCCCGGTTGCCGCCGGGACCACCGCCGCGCTGGAACCCGCCCTGAGGTGCGGTTCCCTGCTGGGTGGTGCCGCCCGGCGTGGTGGTGGAGTTGGTCGGACCGCCCTGGCCGCCCTGGTCACCCATGCCACCGCCGATGAAGTAGTGGATCTTGCCCTCGGCGACCCACTTCTTGAACTGCTCCAGCGTCGGCGCCGGGTCGCCTCCGCTGAACCCGCCGATCGGGATGACGGCCTTGTCGCTCTCCAGTTGGAGGCCGGCGGCGCTCTGCGAGCCGATCGCGGCCGCGGCCCACTTCGTCGTGGTCTCCTTCAGCAGCGCCACGAGCTCGGTGTTCGTGCCGCCGCCCTGCCTGCTGGACGTCGGGCCGCTCCCCTGCGGGGCGCCTCCCGGCGCCTGGCTTCCGCCCGGCGGCTGGGCCTGGCTTCCGCCCGGCGGCTGGGCCTGGGTGCCGCCCGGCGGCTGGGCCTGGGTGCCGCCCGGGGCCTGCTGGGTGCCGTCGGGGAACGCGCCCTCGCCACCGTTGCGGCGCATGAATCCGCCGCCGGGGCCGCCGAACCCGCTGCTCCCCGCCGGCCCCGCGGTCGGCGTCGAGCCGTTGTGCGGCGTACCGGCCGTCGACACCGCGTACGCCGCAGGCCCGGCCAGCACCGCCACCGCACCCACCGCCGCACCGACAACCGCGGCCTGCCGCACTCCCCGCGCACCGATCAGCAGCGCGAACACCGACAGCACCGCCGCCACCAGCACGACCCACCGCAGCCACGCGTTCCAGTCGGCCGCCCGGCCGAGCAGGTCCCACGCCACCGCGGCCGTCACGGCCACCAGCCCGGCGAGGACCACCCGCGCGACGAACTGGTCCCGGACGCGCCACAGCTCCCGGCCACCGACCGCCAGCACCGCGGCGACTCCCGGCGCCAGCGCGACGTTGTAGTACGAGTGGAAGATGCCTTCCATGTAGCTGAAGATGCCTGCCGTCACGAGCAGCCAGCCGCCCCAGAGAATCAGTGCGGCCCGTACGCGATCGGTCCGTGGCGCCCGCCGGGTGATCCACAACCCGGCGACCAACGCGATCAGCGCTGCCGGGAGGAACCATGCGATCTGCGTCCCCATTTGGTCGTTGAAGAGCCGGGTGATCCCGGTCGCTCCACCGAACCCACCACCGCCCATCCCCCCACCGGGGCCGCCACCGCTGCCGGACACGACCCGGTCGAGGCCGTTGTAGCCGAATGCCAGGCCGAGCTCGGTGTTGTCGCCGGACCCGCCGATGTACGGACGGCTGTCGGCGGGCCAGAGGATCGTCGCGAGGATGTACCAACCGGCCGAAACCACCAGCGCCAGGCCGCCGACGAGCAGCTGCCAGATCCGTCGCCACAGGCCGGTCGGCGCGCACACCAGGTAGACCAGGGCGAGCGGGGGCAGCACCAGGAACGACTGGAGCGTCTTGGTGAGGAACGCGAAGCCGAGCGCGGCGCCGGCCAGCGCCAGCCAGCCGGCACCGGCGCGGGTGGCGGCGGCGTCCAGCGCCCGGACGACGCAGTACGCGGCCGCGATCATCAGCAGCACGAGCAGCGCGTCCGGGTTGTTGAACCGGAACATCAGGACGGCGACCGGGGTGATCGCGAGCAACGCCGCCGCCACGAGTCCCGCCGCAGGGCCCGACCAGCGGCGAACCGCCGCGTACAGCAGCCAGACCGACGCCACGCCCATCAGGGCTTGCGGTGCCAGCATGCTCCAGCTGGAGAAGCCGAAGATCCGCCCGGAGAGCGCCATCACCCAGAGCGCCGCCGGTGGCTTGTCGACCGTGATGACGTTGCCCCACTCGGACGACCCGAAGAAGAACGCGGTCCAGCTCTTCGTCCCGGACTGCACCGCGGCCGCGTAGAAGTCGTTAGCCCATCCGGAGGCCCCGAGGTCCCACAAGTAGAGGACCGCGGAGACCGTGAGGATCAGGACGAGCGTCGGGCGGACCCAGGCGGGGTCGTCGGCACGTCCTCGCACGATGCGGCGCACACGCGACGGTTTCCCGGTCGGACGCTCGGTCGCCGCCGGTGTCGGCGGGGAGGGGGTTCGGTCGGTCGCAGTCTCCAGCACGCGCCGACGATCTACTCCGAAGCTGACGCCGAGCTGAGACGCCATGAAGAGCCCGCTGTGCAAGTTGACGTGGAGCCCGCCCAGGGCGGCGCTGGCAGTCGAGGGCGCCGACGTCGTGGCCTCAGGGTTTCCGTCATAAGGAGGCGCGCTCGCCTGCCAGCGCCGTCCTGGGCGGCCGCCTACCTAAAGATCATGCAGGTGGTGGTGGCGTGCGCGAGCAGCCGCCCGGCCGAGTCCGTCACCCGGCCCTCCGCCGTGGCCACCCGCCCGCCGACGTGGATCACCTGGCCGACGCAGCTCAGCGTCCCGGCGTCCAGGCTGATCGCCTTCACGTAGTTCACCTTCAGCTCCAGCGTGGTGTAACCGACACCGGCGGGCAGCGTGGTGTGCACCGCGCAACCCATCGCCGAGTCGAGCAGCGTGGCGTGAATGCCGCCGTGCACGGTGCCGAGCGGGTTCGAGAACTCGGGCTTCGCGTCGACCGTGAACACCACCCGGCCCTCCTCGACCTCGACGATGTCCATGCCGAGCAGCGTCGCGATGTTCGGCGGCGGCGCCTGCCGGTCCTTGATCGCGCGGATCAGCTCGAGCCCGGAGAGCCCGGCGAGGCCGTGCAGCGCGGACGGGTCGCCCTGTCCGAGACGGGTCGGCTGCTGCTCGGTCGATGTCACGGCGACTCCCGGTTGTGCGTAGCGAGTTCTGTTTCAGAACCTAGCAGCACATCGCCGTTCTCTGAGTAAGATTCCGTCATGCGGTGGTCGGAGATCGGCGGCGAGCGGTGCTCGGTCGCGCGGACGCTGTCCGTGATCGGGGAGCGCTGGACGATGCTCGTGCTCCGCGAGTCGTTTCGCGGCGTGCGGCGGTTCGAGGACTTCCAGGCGAACACCGGGGCGTCGCGTCCGGTGCTGGCCGACCGTCTCCGCCGCCTCACCGCCGACGACGTCCTGCGTCGGCACTGCTACGCCGAGAAGCCCGACCGATTCGAGTACCGGCTCACCGCCAAGGGGCTCGAGCTGTACCCGGTGATCGTGTCGCTGATGACCTGGGGCGACCGCTGGATGGACGACGGCAACGGACCGCCGCTCCGGCTGACCCACCTCGACTGCGACGGCCCGCTCGAGCCGACGCTCGCCTGCGGGACCTGCGGCAGCCCGGTCACCGCCCGCGACGTCCGCGCCACCCCCGCCTGACCGCGCCCGCCGGAGCTGCCACCCGGCCTGACCGCCCTGCCGCGGCCGCGGGCCCGCCTGCCGTGGCTGCAACCCCCGCCCGACCGCGGGCGCCGTGCCCGCCGCGCCCGCCGCGCCCGCCGCGCCCGCCGCGCCCGCCGCGCCCGCGGGCCCCGCGTGCCGGGGCCGCGGCCCCGGCACGCGGCGTCAGAGCACGGCCACCGCGTAACCGCCGAAGGCCACCGCGGCGACGACCGCCGCCGGTCCGAGCCGCTTCACCATCCCGGTCCACGGCGCCTCGAACCGCCGCGCCCCCCACACCAGCGCCGCCAGCACCGCGCAGTGCACGGGCAGCCAGGCCAGCCGCCATCCCGCCCAGCCAAGCCCGTCCGGCAGCTGGTGCAACCCGGGCAGGTCCGCAGGCAACGTCAGCGCGGTGAGCAGCACCAACGCGACCTGGTGCCAGCAGAACACGGTCATCGCCACCAGGTTCAGCGTCGCGACCGCCGCCCACCGGCGTGGTTCCCGCAGCAACGCGGCGAACCGCTCCCGGCCGAGCACCGCCAACCCGCACTGGGCCATCGCCAGCGCCACGACCAGCAACGACGGCGGATGCGAGTTCACCCGCCCCGACCCGGGCACCCCCACCACGCTGGCCGGGTAGCCGAACCACAGGACGAGCGTCACCAGCAGCGCCGCCCCCACCGCCGCCAGCCAGACCGCCGCGCGGCGCGGCAACCGCCCCTGCGCCCACGCGACGCCCAGCACGTACGCGAACGCCCACCCCGGCAGCACGTTCACCAGCCCGATCCAGCCCGGGACGCCGTCCGCCCACGGCCCGTACCGCAGCGCGTCGACGACCGCCACGATCACGACCAGCGGCGCCACCGCCCACACACCGAGCCGACGCACGATCGCGACCGCCACCGGCGTCAGCGCGGTGACGACGCCGTAGACCGCGATGAACCAGAGCGGCTGGACGACCAGCGCGGTCGTGGTCCGGAGTGTCCCGGCCGGCACACCGAGAGCGGCCAGCACCGGGAACGAGAGCGCGAGCAGCGCGGTCACCGCCACCACCGGGCGGGTCAGCCGGATCAGCCGGCGGCGGAGCCACGGGCCGTACTCCCGCGCCCCCAGGCTCCGCGCGGCCGAGTACCCACCGACCAGGAAGAACAGTGCGAGCAGTTGCAGCGCCCAGCTCAGCGGCGCGAAGTCCGGCAGCGCGGTGAGCGGGCTCTTGACCCGGAGCGCACCGGAGGCGTCCGGCACCAGCGCCATCACCAGGAAGTGACCGACGACCACGCCGATCACGGCGAGCGCGCGAAGCCCGTCGAGGGCGCGGTCGCGGTCGGCCGGCGTTGCGGCCTCGATGCGCGTGGCGAGCGTCATCGCAGCGTCACCTCCGCCGCACGACCGAGGACGATGCGGGCGATGTTGGCCAGCGACTCCGTGCCCTCGGTGTAGTACTGATCGTGGCCGGTCGCGGTGCCGGTGCGGAAGACACGGGCGCCGAACGCGGGGTTGACCGGCGACGTGCTGTGGCCCAGCCCCATCACGCGTACCGGCGGGGTGATGCGGATCGGGTCGTCCGCGGTCCGCGCCGCCCACACCCGGGCCGTCGTCCGCAGGTCGTCCGCGGTCCGGACGTCCATTCCGGGCGACGCCAGCGCCACCACCTCGTCGACCGGCGAGCCCGGGATCGCCCGTCCGCAGACCACCGTGCCGTAGCTGTGGCAGAGCAGGCTGACGTGGGCCTGCGGGAGGCTGTGCAGGAACCGCCGCAGGGCGACCGCCCCGGCGATCGCCCGCGCCGAGCCCACCGCCGAGAGGTCGACCCGCTCGGGCGCGTCGTAGCCCAGCCAGACCACGATCGCCACGTCGGTCCCGACCGTCTGCTGTAACCGCACCGCGTTCGCGAGCGGCGACACCCGCCGGCCGGACGGCCAGCGCAGCACGTTGTCCAGCCGCCAACTGCTGCCCGGGACCAGTACCGCGATGTGCTCGGCGCGGTTCAGATCTCCGAGGACCTGAACGACGCGGCCGTCTCCGCGCGGGTCGTAGGCCAGGGTGCGACCTGGGCGGGCCTGCGGCGTGCTGCCGCCCCCTCCCGCCGTCGTCTCTATCCGGACGCTCGACGCGGACCCATCGGCGGGAGCAGCCCCATCGGCGCTCGCGGTCCAATCGGCGAGGGCGACCTCGTCGGCGCTGGCCGCGGAGTCGGCGCTGGCCGCGGAGTCGGCGCTGGCCGCGGAGTCGGCGCTGGCCGCGGAGTCGGCGCTGGCGGCCTGGTCGGCACGGGCCGCGCGGTCGGCGGCGGCGCGCGTCGGGGCGTCGACGGCGAGCGCACGGTCGACGGCCGGAGTACTCGCCTCGGCAAGCACGCTCTCGTTCGCTTCGTAACGCATCGTGAGCGGAATCCCGTCGAGGTTTCCGATCGTCGTCGGCGCCAGCCGCACCAGGTCGGCGCGCTGCGCGGGCGTCAACAGCTGGATGAACGCGCTCACCTCGGTCGGCGACGCGGTGGCCGGATTCGGCACCGCCGCGGCGTCGATACCGGGCACGATCGTCGTCACGATGCTTTTCCATGCCTGAATGCCGAGCGGCTCGGGCACCCGCGAGGCCGGGTTGTCGGTCGCCCACCATCCGGTGGCCGCGACCGACCCGACGATGATCAATCCACTGAGGAGCATGACGATGCTGGCCTTCATAGGCTCAAACGGTAGAAATTTCCGCCGTTCGGATCGTCACGCTGCGGAGTCGACTACGGGTGGCTCTCAGGTATCGGTCGCTCCACTACCCGCGATACCTCTGACCTCGGGAATCACCCCGACAGGGACTCAGCTGACCAGGCCGCGCTGGTAGGCGAAAACCACGGCCTGGGTGCGGTCGCGGAGGTTGAGCTTGGTCAGGATGTGGCCGACGTGCGTCTTGATCGTCTGCTCGGCCAGGAACAGCTCAGCCGCGATCTCCGCGTTGGACAGACCCCGCGCGATCAGCCCGAGCACCTCGCGCTCGCGCGGCGTCAGCTCGGTGACGTCACCGCCCGGCAGGTCACGCTTCCGGCGGCGCGCGAAGTCACCGATCAGGCGCCGGGTGATCGACGGGGCGAGCAGCGCGTCCCCACGCGCGACGATACGAACCGCCGCGAGCAGGTCGGCGCCCGGAGCGTCCTTGAGCAGGAAGCCGCTGGCGCCGGCCGACAGCGCGTCGTAGACGTACTCGTCCAGGTCGAACGTCGTCAGGACCAGCACCTTCGGCGGGTTCTCGCCCGGGTCCTCGCCGAGGATCTCGGCGGTCGCCGCGATGCCGTCGAGCACCGGCATCCGGACGTCCATCACGATGACGTCGGGCGCGAGGCTGCGTGCGAGGTCGACGGCTTCCCGCCCGTTGCCGGCCTGGCCCACGACCTCGACGTCACCGGCGGCGGTGAGCAGAGTCGCGAGGCCGTCACGGATCATCACCTGGTCGTCGGCGACCACCACCCGGATCGTCATGGCCGAACCCTAACCAGTCGCCCGCCGACCCCCGGCGGCGGTGCGTCCCGGGACGGCTCGGGCCACGGGCAAATCGGTTGCCGGGACTACCGCGGATGCCCACACTGGCCGGGTGCTGAACGGAACCCAGACGACTCCGCGGACGGCGCCGGTGCGGCGGCCGGTCCTCGGGGTGCGCGGCGGACGGTGACGGCCGTCAGCGTCGACGCAGACCACGGCCATCCCTCACCCATTCCGGAGCCTGCCATGGCACAGCCATGCCCCGCTGACCCCGAGGAATCCACCCCCCGACACCTGACCTCCGCCCCGGACGCCGACGCCAAGCCGCGCAAGGGCCGCCTCCATTACCGGCGGCTCTGGCTCAACCGGCCGGGCTTCCACGGGCGCGGGCACCTGCTGTCCGAGGTCCACCTCGACCGCAACTCCGACGGCGTCGCGATCCGCGCGGAGTTTCTGCTCGCCGACTGTTCGCGGTCGGTCACGATCGACTTCGACATGTACGAGAACGCCACCGCCGCCGACCGGCGGAACGCGCTCCGCAAGGCGCGGCTCCTCCGCGAGTCGGTGAACTCGTTCTGCGACGCGTTGGAAGTGGCCGCCGCCGAGTACGAAGCCGACCGCGCGGCGCGGCGCGCCCGCCGACGCCCCCGTAGGTCCTGACCCGCGCCGTTGTTCAGTCCACGGACGGACGCGACGCCGCCGAAACCCGCCTCAACCGGCGGCCGGCGGTGTCGCGCCCGACGAAACCACCCCGGGGCCCGCCGACGCGCCCTCCGATGACGCCCCACCCTCCGCCGACGCCGACGCCGAGGCCGCGGCCCCCGGAGGCGCCCCGGCTTTCGGTGATGCCCCGGCCTCCGGTGCGGCCCCCGGAGACGCCGCGGCCCCCGGAGGCGCTCCGGGCCCCGGTGACGCGCCGGTCGGCAGCACCGCGGTCACCGCGAAGCCACCGCCGGGCAGCGGTCCGGCGCTCATCTCGCCGCCGAGCATCGTCGCGCGCTCCCGGATGCCCACCAGCCCGTGCCCCCCGCCGAGCGAGGCCCGGTCCGACTGTGTGGCCGCCGAATTCGGCTGCTGCCCGGCGTCCACCGCGGTGTTGGTGACGGAAAGGTGCAGGGCCTGCGGCCCGTAACGGACCTCGACCCGCACGGAGCTGCCGGGCGCGTAGCGCGAGGCGTTGCTGAGCGCCTCCTGCACGATCCGGTAGGCCGAGACGTCGACCGCCGCCGACAGCGGCCGCGGAACACCGACCACCACGGACTTCACCGTGAGCCCGGTCGCGCGGGCACGCTCCACCAGGTCGTCGAGCAGCTCCAGGCCGGGGGCGGGGGCTCGCTCGGCGGCATCGTCCTCGGAGCGCAGCAGACCGACGACGGTGCGGGTCTCGCTCAGCGCCTCGCGGGCGGCGCGGTTGATCGCCGCGAAGATCTCCGCAGCGGCGGGCGGCACGTCGGGCACCTTCAGTGGCGCGGCCTCCGCCTGGATGGCGATCATCGTCATGTGGTGCGCGACGACGTCGTGCAGCTCACGGGCGATGCGGCCGCGTTCCTCCAGGACGGCTTGGCGAGCGAGGTCCTGACGACGCAGCGCCCGTTGTTCGTCGAGCCGGGCCTGGACGCTGCGGCGCCCACCGGTCGCATCGCCGAACAGCAGCCCGGCGAAGATGCCGCCGGCGAGGATGTAGCCCATCCAGAACGGCATGCCGGCCACCGCACCGAACGCGAACACCGCAGCGGTGGTGAGCAGCCCGGCGCCCACCGAGACCGGTCGCGGCGACGACGCACCGACCATGACGAGCGTCAGCAACATCGCGACGCACGCGGTCACCGGCCACGGCCAGACCGCGTCGTCGCGCGGCCCGAGCGCGACCGCCAGCGGCGTGATCAGGACACCGACCACCATGAGACGCCAGGCCAGCAGCGGCCGGAGCGGCGCGACGACGGACGGCAGCGCGAGCAGCATGCCGACGAACGGCGCCACCACGGCCGGTACCCGCAGCGCCAGCACCAATTCAGCGATCGTCCCGCCGGTCCAGCCGACCGCGGCGACGATCCACACAGCCCCGAGCGCCCAGCGGGGCCAGCCCCGCCGAGGGATCCAGGGGCGAGCCTGGACCGGTTTGATCGGCGCGCGGACGGCCGCGTCCCACAACCCTCGGACGTACGACCACACCCCGGTCACGTCTGAAGCCTACGTCCGCACGCGAAGCTCACCTGAGCGGTGTCAATTCCCGGTCGCTATCACGACCAGGAATTGACACCGCTCCGAGGCTCAGCGGGCGGTGAGCGCCATCGTGGTCGGGGCGATGGGGGCGGGGAGGAACGTCTCGCCTGCCAGGTGCTTGTCGACCGCGGCGGCGGCTGCGCGCCCCTCGGCGATCGCCCAGACGATCAGCGACTGACCACGACCGGCGTCCCCGGTGACCCAGACGTTGTCCGCGGTCGTCTTCCAGTCGGCGTCCCGCACGACGCGGCCCCGCTCGTCGATCTCGACGCCGAGCTCGTCGTAGAGCGGGCCCTTCTCGACGCCGACGAAGCCCATCGCGAGGAAGATCGCCTCGGCCGGGATCTCCCGCGTCGAGCCCTCGACCGGCACGAAGCGCCCGCCCTCGGACACGACCTCGTGCAGTACCAGCGCCTTCACGTTCCCGTGCTCGTCGCCGACGAACTTCTCGGTGTTGACCGCGTAGACGCGCTCGCCGCCCTCTTCGTGCGCGGACGTGACCCGGTACAGCATCGGGTAGGTCGGCCACGGCATGTGACCGGCCCGCGCCGCCGGCGGCTGCGGCATGATCTCCAGCTGCGTGACGCTCTTCGCGCCCTGCCGGTGGGCGGTGCCCAGGCAGTCCGCGCCGGTGTCGCCGCCGCCGATGATGACGACGTGCTTGCCGCGGACGTCGATGTGTCCTTCGACGTCAGTTGCTCCCAGCGCCACTTTGTTGGCCGGCACCAGGTACTCCATCGCGGCGTAGATGCCGTTCAGCTCCCGGCCCGGCGCCGGTAGGTCGCGCGGCACGGTCGAGCCGGTGGCCAGCACGATCGCGTCGGCGTCGAGCTCCGAGACGGGAAGGTCCGTTCCGACCGAAACCCCGGTCACGAAGCGAGTGCCCTCGGCCTCCATCTGCGCCAGCCGGCGGTCGATGTGCCACTTCTCCATCTTGAACTCGGGGATCCCGTACCGGAGCAGCCCACCGATCTTGTCGGCGCGCTCGTAGACGGTCACCTCGTGTCCGGCGCGGGTCAGCTGCTGCGCGGCGGCCAGACCGGCCGGGCCGGAGCCGATCACCGCGACCTTTTTGCCGGACAGGTTCTCCGGCAGCTGCGGAGCGACGATCCCGAGATCGAACGCCTTCAGGATCGTCTCGACCTCGATCTGCTTGATCGTCACCGGGTCGTCGGCGATGCCGAGGACGCAGGCCGCCTCGCACGGCGCCGGGCAGAGCTTCCCGGTGAACTCCGGGAAGTTGTTCGTCGCGTGCAGGCGGTCGATCGCGAGCGACCACTGCCCGGTGCGGGCCAGGTCGTTCCACTCCGGGATGAGGTTCCCCAGCGGGCAGCCGTTGTGACAGAACGGGATGCCGCAGTCCATGCACCGGGAAGCCTGCGTGCGCAGGTTCTTCTCCGGGAAGTCCTGGTAGACCTCTTTCCAGTCCATGATCCGGACGTCGACCGGACGACGGGGGGGCAGCTCCCGTCCGTGCTTCAGGAACCCGCTGGGGTCAACCACGTGCCGCCTCCATGATCGCCTCGTCGACCGGACGGCCCGAGGCCTCGGCGAGACGAGTCGCTTCCAGGACCCGCTTGTAGTCGCGGGGCATGATCTTCGTGAACGACCGGACGTGCCGACTCCAGTCGGACAGCAGCCCCTCGGCCACCGTCGACCCGGTCTCGTCCAGGTGCCGTCCGATCAGCGCGCGCAGCGTCGCGGCGTCGTCGGTCGAGAGCGTCTCAAGGTCGACCATCTCGGTGTTGACCAGCACCGGGTCCAGGTCGAGCACGTACGCGATGCCGCCGGACATGCCGGCCGCGAAGTTCCTGCCGGTCGGGCCGAGCACGACGACCTGACCACCGGTCATGTATTCGCACCCGTGGTCACCGACGCCCTCGACGATCGCGGTCGCGCCCGAGTTCCGGACGCAGAACCGCTCGCCGACCCGGCCGCGGAGGAAGACCTCCCCGGACGTGGCGCCGTAGAGGATCGTGTTGCCGGCGATGACGTTCTCCTGCGGCACGAACGGCGCCTCCGGAGCCGGCCGCACCACGATCCGCCCGCCGGACAGACCCTTGCCGACGTAGTCGTTGGCGTCGCCGAACAGCCGGAGCGTGACCCCGCGCGGCACGAACGCCCCGAACGACTGGCCGGCCGAGCCGGTGAACGTCAGGTCGATCGTCCCGTCGGGCAGGCCCTCGCCGCCGTAGCGGCGCGTCACCATCGAGCCGAGCATCGTGCCGACGGTCCGGTTGACGTTCCGCACCGGGATCTCGAACTTGACCGGCGACCCGTCGAGCAGCGCGCCCTCGCAGAGCTGGATCAGCGTGTTGTCCAGCGCCCGGTCGAGGCCGTGGTCCTGCTCGACGATCTGCTTGCGAGACGCGCCTTCGGGCAGCTCGGGCACCGCGAAGATCGGCGACAGGTCGAGCCCGTCGGCCTTCCAGTGCTCGATCGCGCCGGAGACGTCGAGCAGCTCGGCGTGGCCGACCGCTTCGTCGATCGAGCGGAAGCCCAGCTCGGCGAGGTACTGCCGAACCTCCTCGGCGATGTACTCGAAGAACGTGACGACGAACTCCGGCTTGCCGTTGAACTTCTCCCGCAGCACCGGGTTCTGCGTCGCCACACCCACCGGGCAGGTGTCGAGGTGGCAAACCCGCATCATGATGCAGCCGCTGACCACCAGCGGAGCGGTCGCGAACCCGAACTCCTCGGCGCCGAGCAGGGCGCCGATGACCACGTCGCGGCCGGTCTTGAGCTGGCCGTCTACCTGCACGACGATCCGGTCGCGCAGGTTGTTGAGCAGCAGCGTCTGCTGGGTCTCGGCCAGGCCGAGCTCCCACGGCGCGCCCGCGTGCTTGAGCGACGTCAGCGGTGCGGCACCCGTCCCGCCGTCGTGCCCCGAGATGAGGACGACGTCCGCGTGCGCCTTCGACACGCCCGCCGCCACCGTGCCGACGCCGATCTCGGCGACGAGCTTGACGTGAACCCGAGCCGCGTCGTTCGCGTTCTTCAGGTCGTGGATCAGCTGGGCCAGATCCTCGATCGAGTAGATGTCGTGATGCGGCGGCGGCGAGATCAGGCCGACGCCCGGCGTCGAGTGCCGGGTCTTGGCGATCCACGGGTAGACCTTGTGGCCGGGCAGCTGGCCGCCCTCACCGGGCTTCGCGCCCTGCGCCATCTTGATCTGGATGTCGTCGGAGTTCACCAGGTACTCGCTGGTGACGCCGAAGCGACCGCTGGCGACCTGCTTGATCGCGCTGCGCCGGGTCGGGTCGTAGAGCCGCTCCGGGTCCTCGCCACCCTCACCGGTGTTCGACTTGCCGCCGAGCTGGTTCATCGCGATCGCGAGGGTCTGGTGCGCCTCCATCGAGATCGAGCCGTAGCTCATCGCACCGGTGCTGAACCGCTTCACGATCTCGGAGACCGGCTCGACCTCGTCGATCGGCACCGGGGGCCGCGCGCCGGTCTTCAGCTTGAACAGCCCGCGCAGCGTGCCGGACTTCGCGGCCAGGTCGTCGACGGTCTCCGTGTACTTCTTGAAGACCTCGTACTGGCGGCTGCGGGTGGCGTGCTGGAGCAGGAACACGGTCTCCGGGTTGAAGAGGTGCACCTCGCCCTCACGCCGCCACTGGTACTCGCCGCCGACCTCGAGACGCCGGTAGGCCAGCTCGGTCGCGTTCGCCGGCCAGGCCCGCGCGTGCCGCGAAGCCACCTCGGCGGCGATCGTGTCGAGGCCGACACCGCCCAGCGTGGACGTGGTGCCGGTGAAGTACTGGTCGACCAGCTCCTGGGAGAGGCCGATCGCCTCGAACACCTGGGCGCCGGTGTAGGACGCGACCGTGGAGATGCCCATCTTCGACATCACCTTGAGGACGCCCTTGCCGAGGCCCTTGACGTAGTTGCGGATCGCCTTCTGCGGGTCGAGCCCGGCCAGCTCGCCGGTCGAGGTCATGTCCTCGATCGACTCGAACGCCAGGTACGGGTTGACCGCGGACGCGCCGAAGCCGAGCAGCAGCGCGATGTGGTGCACCTCGCGGGCGTCACCGGACTCGGCGATCAGGCCGACCTGGGTGCGGGTCCGCTCGCGCACCAGGTGGTGGTGCACGGCGGCGGTGAGCAGCAGCGACGGGATCGGCGCGAGATCCCGCGTCGAGTCCCGGTCGGAGAGCACGATGATCCGCGCGCCGTCCTCGATCGCCTCGGAGACGTGCTGGAAGATCTGCTCCAGCCGGGCCTTCATGCCCGCGGCGCCGTCCTTGACCCGGTACAGGCCCGAGACGGTGACGGACTGGAAGCCGGCCTTGTCGCCGTCGTCGTTGATGTGGACGATCTTCGCGAGCTCGTCGTTGTCGATCACCGGGAACGGCAGCGTGATCAGCCGGCACGACGCCGGGCCGGGCTCCAGCAGGTTCTGCTCCGGGCCGATCATGTTGCTGACCGCGGTGACGATCTCTTCCCGGATCGCGTCCAGCGGCGGGTTCGTGACCTGAGCGAACAGCTGGCTGAAGTAGTCGAACAGCAGCCGCGAGCGGTTGCTCAGCACCGCGATCGGCGTGTCGGTGCCCATCGAGCCGAGCGCCTCGCCGCCGGTGCGGGCCAGCGGGCTGATCAGGACCCGCAGGTCCTCCTCGGTGTAACCGAACGTCTGCTGGCGACGCTGCACCGACTCGTGCCCGTACGTGACGTGCTCACGGTCGGGCAGGTCGGTGAGGTCCATCAGACCGGCGTGCAGCCACTCGGTGTACGGCTCGGAACCGGCCAGCTCGGCCTTGATCTCGTCGTCCGCGACGATGCGACCGGCGGCGGTGTCGACGAGGAACATCCGGCCCGGCTGAAGCCGACCCTTCGCCACCACGTCGGCCGGGTCGATGTCCAGGACGCCGGCCTCGCTGGCCAGCACGACCAGGTCGTCCTTCGTCTTCCACCAGCGCGCCGGACGCAGGCCGTTCCGGTCGAGCACGGCGCCGATCAGCGTCCCGTCGGTGAAGCAGACCGCGGCCGGACCGTCCCAGGCCTCCATCATCGTGGAGTGGAACTGATAGAACGCCCGCCGCTTGGGGTCCATCGCGGTGTTGTTCTCCCAGGCCTCCGGGATCATCATCAGCACCGCGTGCGGCAGCGAGCGGCCACCGAGGTGGAGCAGCTCGAGCACCTCGTCGAACGTCGCGGAGTCGCTGGCGCCGGGGGTGCAGATCGGGAAGATGCGCTCGATGTCGCCGCCGAACAGCTCGGTCGTGTGCGGCGAGCGCAGCAGCGCCTCCCGGGCCCGCATCCAGTTGCGGTTGCCCCGTACGGTGTTGATCTCGCCGTTGTGGGCGATGAACCGATACGGGTGGGCGAGCGGCCAGGACGGGAACGTGTTCGTGGAGAACCGGGAGTGGACCAGCGCGATCGCGCTCTCCACCCGCGGGTCGAGCAGGTCGGGGAAGAACAGCGGCAGCTGGCTCGTGGTCAGCATGCCCTTGTACACCAGCGTCCGCGAGGACAGCGACGGGAAGTACACGGCGAGGTTCGCGGCCCGCGACTCGTGCTCGACGCGCTTGCGGATCACGAACGCGACGCGGTCCAGCTCGAGACCGGTGCGGGGCGTGGCGTCACCGACGACGTTGTCGGCGAAGAAGAACTGCGCGACGTGGGGCTCGACGGCGCGGGCGGTGGGGCCGATGTCGGCGCCGTCGTTGTCGGTCGGGACCGTGCGCCAGCCGAGCGGCGTCACGCCCTCCTCGACGGCCAGCCGCTCGATCAGCTCGATCGCACGGGCGCGGTCCTCGGCGTCGTCCGGAAGAAACGTGTTACCGACGACGTACGCGCCGGCCTCCGGCAGCGGGAAGTCCACGACCTCGCGCAGGAAAGCGTCCGGGACCTGCAACATCAGACCGGCACCGTCACCGGAGTTGGCCTCGGCACCGGCAGCGCCACGGTGGTCGAGGTTGGCCAGCGCGGTGATCCCCTGCTCGACGATGCGATGCGAGCGGCGACCCTGCGCGTCCACGACGAACGCGACACCACAGGCGTCGTGTTCGTTTTCGGGATCGTAGAGCCCCTGAGCCGGGGGGAGCGCAGAGAAATTCACGCGCGGGCTCCTTCCGTCGTCGGCCGCGCAGATCGGCTGGTTGCTCGATCGGCGGGCAAAGGTCGAAGCGGGACGACGTCGGCCCAGGTTTCCTAGAGGTTACACATGTGGCGACCCGCCGGTAACAAGTCCTGAAGTGAACAAGCTCACCGGCGCGGTGTCCGACACCGTCCGGTAATGCTCACTTCAGGGCAAGACTCGGTCCGGGGCGTCAGGCGAGGTCACGGCTGGTCGAGACGACCGTGCCTATCCGCCCTGAGTGCGGACCTCGTGTCAGCGTTCTCCTCCCGATCCCGGTTCTGCTCGCGCTCCCCGGACGTTTCAGAGCCGCCCAGGTCGCCCGGGATACAGCCCTGCCGGGCCTACCCGGCGGCGCGATTCCTTCTACTATGCCTGACGCCGGGCGGGTTGACACCGATCCGAGGCTGTGACAGTGCAGGTCGCGACCCCCGATCGGGGGTCAGTCTCGCTTCCCGGATGCGGAATCCGCACCCTCCGCGCGCTCAGCCGAGGCTTCGGCCTCGTCCGCGGGTTCGTCTCCTTGCGGTTTCCGATCGGTTTCGGTCTCTTCGGCGGACGCCATGGGAGCGGCCCCGTCCTCGTCGCCGCCGGCCGGGTCGGGCTCCGGGGCATCGGGGTCGAGAACGCGCAGCCGGCCGTCCTCCTCCACCGCGAGCAGCTCGGGCGCTCCGCGGTGGGTGACGAACCAGATCAGCGCGCCGATGAAGCAGACCAGCGCGGTCCACTCGTTGAGCCGGAGGCCGAAGATGATCTGCGCTTCGTCGATGCGCAGGTGCTCGATCCAGGCCCGGCCGAGCGTGTACCCCATGACGTAGAGCGCGAAGACCCGGCCGCGACCCAGCCGCCACTTCCGCTCGGCGACGATCAGCACGACCGCGACACCGATGCACCAGAGCGCCTCGTAGAGGAACGTCGGGTGGTAGGTGCCCGGCAACTCGCCGAGCGAACGGCCGTCCGAGCCCATCGCGTGGACACGGAGCCCCCACGGCAGGTCGGTCTCGCGGCCGTACAGCTCGTTGTTGAACCAGTTGCCCAACCGTCCGACCGCCTGGGCCAGGACGATGCCCGGCGCCACGACGTCGGCGAGGATGCGCAGCGGCAGCCCGGCGCGACGGCAGGCGATCCAGGCACCGACCGCACCACCGGCGATCGAGCCCCAGACGCCGAGGCCGCCCTCCCAGATCTTGAACGCGTTCGTCAGGTCGCCGTCGGCGCCGAAGTAACGGTCGGGGGAGGTGATGACGTGGTAGATCCGCGCGCCGACGATGCCGAACGGCACCGCCCACACCGCGACGTCGACGATCAGCCCGGGCGGGCCGCCGCGGGCCCGCAGCCGCCGATCGGAGACCCAGACCGCGACCAGGACACCGGCGAGGATGCACAGCGCGTACGCGCGAAGCGGTAGCGGACCGACGTGCCAGACGCTGGTGGTCGGGCTCGGTAGCGAGGCGAGGGTCACGCAACCACGCTAGTGCAGCGTGGGTAGGTGTCCATCGGCGGCTCAGCGAAGTTTCAGGTGCGAACGGGTTCGCTCCGACGGACCAGACGGGCCAACGCAGTGATGCCGCGCCAGACCGCGACCAGCAGGCCACCGAGGAACGCGCCGGTGACGTTGAGGATCACGTCGTCGATGTCGAACATCCGCCCTGCGAGGTGCGTGAGCTGCACCAACTCGACGCACGCCGACGCCGCGGCCGCGGCCAGCACGGCGGTGAGGACGCGGAGCCGCGGGAACGAGAGCGGGACGAGCACCCCGAACGGGACGAACAGCAGCGCGTTGCCGAGCACCTGGGCCAGTGCGCGGAGCGAGCCGTCGTCCAGCGAGCGGTTGATCTCCGCGAACGGCGTGAAGTTGTCGCTGGCGGCGGCGCCTGCCGCGGCCTCGGGGTCACCGGGTCCGAGCGTGACCGCGGCCATGATCGCGAGGTAGACCAGCAGCAGCAGGAACGGCCCGATGCGCAGGAACGGCCGCCGACGCTCCTTGGCGGCCCTCGCGGGGCGTACTCGACGAGCCGGGAGAATTCGGGTGCGGAGACGGTCGATGGCCTTAGGCGCTGTGGTCTCAACGTTCGCGGTCACCCCCGATCAGTCCCCTGCGCATGCCGGTCTCACACCTGGAGCTTCAGCCGTCCAGACCAACATGGACGAATGGTGCCCATGGGTGCGGTGACCCGCTGGCCGGGGCGCCGACCGGAGGCAGGGCGCCGCGGCCGCCGGCTCGCGCCGGACCGGTCGCGTGCGCGTCGGCGAGCGCCGCGTAGGCGTCTCGCACCCCGGCGGGTCCGAGCGCCCGGACGCTCCGCTGTGCCTCACTCAGCGCGGCCGCGACCGTGCGTCCGGGATCCCGCAGAAGGCGGTAGAACTCCACCATCGTCAGCGCACCGGCGTCGTCGGGCACCGGCCAGAGCGAGGCGATGACGTTGGACGCGCCGGCGACCAGCGCCGCACGCACCAGCCCGATCAGGTCGCCTGCCCTGGTCGCGGTGCCCTCGCCGGTGTGGCAGGCGCTGAGCACGAGCAGGTCAGCGGTGAGGTCCAGCCCCATCAGATCGCTCACCGCGAGTGCGTCCGACCCGGCCAGCGCGACCCAGGACCGGTTCGGCGCGCCCGGCTCGATCATGCCGTGGGTGGCCAGGTGGACGATCCGGCTGTCCGGGATGCCCTGTACCAGGGCAGCCGCGGTCGCGTCCGCGTCGGTGAGGATCGTCGCGCCGGGCAGGAGGTCGCCGATCTCCCGCACCTCGGTCGCCGTACCCGGCAACCGCGGGAGCTTTCGTTCCGGCGCGTAGGCCGGATCGCCCACCAGCAGCGTCGGACCGGTGAGCCGAACCGGCCGTCCGGTGGCCGGCCGATCCAGCAGCGAGATCGCCGGCAGGTACGACAGGTCGTGGGTGGCTACGAGGACGTCACCGGCCCAGGGCAGCGCGTGGAAGGGCACCATCGCGAGGTCCGCGTGCGGCACCACGACGAGCCGGCGGTGGTCGCCGAGCTCCGGGGTGAACGGGGCCAGCAACCAGTCGGCGAGCTGGCCTGCGGCTAGTGCGTCGTCGGTGCCGAGCGCGATCGCGCGGTGCCAGCGGGCGGCGGCACCAATCACGTCGAGCGTCCGCACCCCCACTGGCACCGCCCGGATCCGGTCCCGCGTGACCGCCCAGCCGATCAGCCGGTCGTCGAACAGCTGGTAGCTGAACAGAACGGCGTCTTCGGGTAGCCTCTCGACGCTGCTCCCGATCTCTGGCGGCGGCGCGATCCGTCCGGTGACGAGTGCCGGGACCAGCCGCCCGACGTCTGCTTCGGTATCGTCCAGCGTCGCTTCCGCGGCGACCAGCGTGGCCCGGGACGTCGTCGCGTCGCCGTCGCCGGGGTGCGCGGCCAGGTCCTCGAACACCGCCGCCCACTCGGAGCCGGCGCGCAGCCATCGCCGCACTGCCGCCCGACTCGGGCCCTCCAGGCCGGCCAGGTCGGCGAGCAACGCCGACGAGATGCCACGGCCCCGGTCGGCCGCGGCGAGCGCGGCGGCCAGGTGATCGGCGTCCCGAGTGCCGAGCACGGCACCGGCGGTCGGGTCCGGGCTGAGTCCGAGGTGGCCGAGCACGAGCGAGTGGTACGACCCGGCGACCTCCGGGTCGTCGCTGGACGTCGACCGGAGCGTGTCCCGGCCAAGCCGTCGCTGCCGGTCCTCGAACGCGGCGACCGCCTCTTCGGCCAGCGTGATCTGCCCGGCCCGGTCGCCGTGCAGGCCGGCCAGGTCGGCCCGGCGCGCGAGGTCGCCCCACGGACGGCGGCTCGGCGCGACTCCGCCGGCGGCGTCCAGCGCGGCCATCGCGCGATCGGCGAGGTCGACGGCGCCCATCCGGACGAAGCGGTCCGCCGCCATCTCCGGATCCAGCGATCCGGCCTCGAACGCGACGCGGAACCACTCCAGCGACTCCGCCCGGCGTCCGACCACGTCGAGCAGTAAGGCGTAGAGGTAGCCGGGACCACTGACCTTCAGGGTCTCCAGCGCGGCCTCGAGCACCGGAAGGCCCTCCTCGGTGCGCCCGGCCCGCAGCAGACGCCGGCCTCGGTAGATTTCGGAGATCAGCGGGGCCATCGCCACGTCTCCGGCGATCCAGTTCGTCACCTCCGTGACGAACTGGAGGTCGCCGTCGTCGCCGGTCACCCGGTCGGCCAGTCTGAGCACGGCGCCCTGGCGGTCGGCGGCCCGGGTGACCAGGTCGGGTTCACCACTGATCGCGGCTCCGCTGCTCAGCGCCGCAGCCCGGGTCGCGAGTCGGCTCCACGGGAGAACACCGATCGCCGGACCCGTGGCCGCGATTTCGTCGATGCCCTGCGCCACCTCGAGGTCGGTGAGGACCACCACCGCCCGCCGGTAGACGCCACCGCCGTACAGGTCGGACACGTCCGAGCGGACCAACAGCTCTTCGTCGGTCGCGCCGAGCGCGGTACCCAGACGCTCTGCGAGCCGCAGGGTCCGCCGGGCCGGGACGTGGTCACCGCGCTCGCGGAAGTCCCGCGCGGCCAGCGCAAGCAGCCGGACCAGGCCCCGGCCGTACGACGTACTCCCGTCGCCCAGAGCCCAGCTCGCGACCGGATCGGTCTCGGCCGGTGGCACGTCGATGCCGGCCCCGAGCCGGTCGATGACCCGGTGGACGGTGGCCAGCGCGACGGTAGCGCCGTCACCGGCGGCCGACGCCAGCGTGAGCGCCTGGGTGACCTGTTCATCCCGGGTCGCCGGGTCGCCCCGGCGGCGGGCGACGTGCGCCCGGCGCAGCGCGACGCAGGCGCCGCCGGACTTGCTGCCCGCACCTGCCCACCACTGCGCCGCCTGCTCGTACGCGTTGTCGGCGATCGTCAGAAGGGTTTCCAGGTCGCCCGGCCGCGGATCACCGGGCGGTGTCGGGGCGAGTGAGTAGCCGAGCGTCTCCGGGTGCCCGGACGGCGCCGAAGCCCAGTCGCCCCGAACTTGGAAGTAGTGGGCGTAGAGCACCAGGTCGTCACCGAGCAGCGTGGCGGCCTGTTGCGCCCAGGGCTCGGCCTCGATGAGCCGGCTCCGATGGGCGCCGTCGGCGGTGAGGAGCGCTGCGTAGGCCCCAGCGGCCGGAGAGACCGCCGCGTACCGCCCGGCCTGGTCGGCGAACGCGAGCCAGAGCGGCCGGATCCCACCCTGGCCGATGTCGGTCTCGGCGACCGAGCGCAGCGTCAGCGCGTCCGGCAGCAGACGCGTGGCCAGGGCGCCGACCGGGGTGTCGGCTATCCCGGGCGGTAGCGCGTGGGCCAGGCTGGTCAGTGCCTCGGCGTCCCCGGGGGCGAACATCGCTCCGCCTCCGCCCGGGAACCAGTTGAGGTCGAACACCGCCGCCGCGTACTCCAGCGCGGTGCGGTCGGTGCCGGGCGGGGCCGCCGCCAGCGCGCGGCGGGCCCGCTTCGGTTCACCGGCCGCGAGTGCGGCGGCGGCCACCAGCAGCGGCGAAGCGTCCGACCCCACCGAAGCCGGGTCGAACCTCCGCTGTTCGATCAGCAAGACGTCGTTCAGCGACATCGGACGCTTCTCCGCTCTGTCGACTCAGTGCGACATCTCGCCGCGCGCGGGCCCGTAGCCGTCGTCGAGAAGGACGGTCTTCACGGTCCGGCAATTGATCACGAGCCAGACCGGACGGCGCTGCTTGTCCAGGACGAGGACTCGGATGCTGGTGTCGCCGCCCAGCTTGGTGTCGAGCTCCTCCAGCAGGCCGGGAACATCGGTGGTGTACGGGAGCTCGTAATACTCCCCGTCCACGATGAGCAGGCGGCGGAAGCGTGGCGGCCACAGCGGCTCGGGGAACCCCGGCGGGGTCGGCGGAGGGTTCGCGGCGTCGGGATCGGGCTGGTTCTCATCGGTCATCGGAGTGTTCCTTTCGGCGGTGTGCACGGCCCGGCGGGCCGCACGGGTGACGTCCCCCTGGCAGGCGGCCGGGGGTGGAACGAGGAGACCGGTCAGCGTCCGGTCGGGGGCTCGGAGTCGACGAGCCCGAGCCGGTGGGCCACCGCGGCGGCTTCGGTACGGTTCTCGACGCCGAGCTTGGCGAGCAGGTTCGAGATGTGGACGCTGACGGTCTTCACCGAGATGAAGAGCGCCGCGCCGATGTCCTTGTTGCTCCGGCCCAGGCAGAGTTCGGCCAGTACCTGGCGTTCGCGCCGCGTCAGCCGGAAGGGATCGGCCGGTGCGCCGTCGGCCGCACGGTGAACCGGCGCCCGGCCGTCGGGGGCCTCGGGATCCAGCCGCGCACGGCGCGCGAACGCGTCGATCTCCCGCCGAAGCGGCGCCGCGCCGAGCTCGTCGGCCGCGGCACGCACCAGGCCGACGAGAGACGCGGCGCGATCCGGGGCCGGCGTCACCTCGGCCTGGCGCCAGCGGGCATAGGCGGCCGGGTAGGGCCGGTGCAGCCGGGTGAACGCGTCGGCGACCTCACGCCACCGCTCGTCCTCCCCGGGTTCGGCCCGCTGCCGGGCGACCTCCGCCGCGCCGAGCAGCCGCAGCGCTGAGCCCTCCGGCAGCAGCGGCCGGTCACCGAACGACGCGACGATCGCGTCGGCGCACGCCAGCAGCCTCTGCGTCTGCTCGGTGACGTCCGGACGCGCGGCCGGAGCCCGGGCGAGGGTCACGGCGCGGAACGACTCGTCGGCCTCGGCCCGCAGGCCCACCGCGCAGAGCCGCAGGACCAGCGCCGGTTCGCGGCTGTCACCGACCGAGTCGAGCCCGGCCCGCACCGCGGCTCGGGCCGCTGCCGGGTCGCCCTGCCAGAGCGCCAGCTCGGCCCGCCCGGCATGCAGTGCGCCCAGCAGGTGCGGCTCCCAGCGCCGCTCGCAGAGCCGCGCCGCCGTGTCCAGCTCTCGCTCCGCCTCCGCGAACCGGCCCGATCCGGTGGCAACCCAGGCCAGCACCAGATGCGGGTACACCGCCACTCCGGCGGCGCCCCGCCGCACCGCGTCCAGAGCGGTCTCCACGGCCTCCGGCCACCGGCCGAGCAAGAACAGCACGTCGGCGGCGTTGTTGGCGAGCAGCGCCGCACCGCTCGACCGGTCGAGCCCCAGCCGGCGGCTGCGCTCCAACCCGGCCCGGCACTCGGCGAGCGCCTCGTCGAGGCGCCCGGCGTTCTCCAGCGCGTAGGTGAGGTTGCCGTAGCCGCGGTAGAGGTCCTCGAGGTGCTCCAGGTCGTCAGCGATCGCCAGCGCTTCGCGCAGGGAGGACACGCCCTCGTTCGGCCGACCGACCATCGTCAGCGCGACGCCCCGGACGTTGAGCGCGCGACCCTCCTCCGCCCGGGCTCCGACCTGCCGGGCCAGCGCGACCGCGTGCTCCAGTGCCGCCAGCCCGGAGTGGTACCGCCCACCCATGACATCAGTGTTCGCGCGCTGGGCCAGCAGCCGCGCGGTCAGCGCGGACGGCGGCCGGTCAGCGAGCAGCGCGATCGCGTCCTCGCAGGCCTGCCGGGACGCCTCACTGTCGCCCGCCTCCCAGAGATACCGGCCGAGCCGCTCGGTGAGTTCGGCCGCGACGTCCGGGCGGGCTCCCCCGTCGACGAACGCGAGCGCCTCCCGCACGCACTCGACCGCCCGCCCCGGGTAGCCGGCCCAGCGGGCCGCGTCGGCCGCGTCCGCGAGCACGGTGGCCCGGTCGATGCCCACCAGCCGGTCCGGCCCGTCCACCCGGGACCAGAGATCCAGCGCCCGCCGGTACTGCCGCTCCGCCTCCGCGAACGCCCGGACCCGAGCCGCCGCACGAGCCGCCCGCACCGTGGTCACCAGCGCCCGGCTGTACTCACCGGCCTGGTACCAGTGGTGCGCGAGTTCGGCGTCGTACGTGAAGTCCTGGACGTAGGAGAGCTGCGGATCCGAGGTCAGCGCGGCAGCCAGCGCGAGGTGCAGCGAGACCCGCTCCCCCGGCAGCAGGTCGCTGTGGACCGCCTCCCGGGTCAGCGCGTGCCGGAACGCGTAGTACCCGGCCGGGTCGGACGAGGAGTGCGTCACCAGCACGTGGTGGCCGACGCACTCCCGCACGGCGGTCAGTAGCCGCCGCTCCGGTAACTCGGACACGGTGGCGAGCAGCCGGTGGCTGACGCCGCGGGCGGCGGTGGCCGCGATGCGCAGCACCTCCTGCGCGTCGTCGCTCAACAGCTCGACCCGGCTCAGCACCAGCTCCCGGAGGGACTGCGGGAGCGCGACACCGAATGCCTTCGGCTCCAGCGAACCGCCGACAGCGAGCTCCTCGGCGAAGAACGGGTTGCCGTCGGACAGTTCGAACGCGGTATCGACGATCGCCGCACCGGTCGGTGCGCCGAGGACCCCGGTCAGCAACTCGTCGAGCTGGCTTCGGTCGAGGCGGCCGAGGTCCATCCGGGTCACCCGCCGCGACCGGTCGAGCTCGGCGAGCAACGGACGCAGCGGGTGACCTGGGTGCAGGTCGGTCGACCGGTAGGTGGTGAGCAGCAGCAACCCAGGGATGTCGTTCCGGACGAGCAGCGTGAGCAGGTCGAGCGTCGACCGGTCGGCCCAGTGCAGGTCCTCGACGACGAGCACGACCGGCGCCTTCGCGGAGAGCAACTCCAGCAGCCGGAGCACGGCGGCGAACAGCAGTTGTGGCGCCATCCCGCCGGGCGTGTCGGGCAGGCCGACGCCGCCGAAAAACGGGATGCGCGCGGCGAGCTGGTCGTGCTCGGCGCCGACGATCTCGCGGATCGCGGGCCGCCCGGTCTCCCGGACGAATCCGCGGAACGCCTCGACCAACGGCGTGAACGGAAGCGCGCCGCCGCCGAGGTCGACGCAGGACCCGACCAGTACCCGGGCCCCGTCGGCGCGGGCGCGCTGCTCGATCTCGCGGAGCAGGCGGCTCTTGCCGACGCCCGCCTCGCCGCCGATCACGAACGCCGCGGCACCGCCGGCGGTCACCGCGGCGAGCGCGGCGGTGAGCGCATCGACCTCGGACAACCGGTTGACGAGGAACGGGCAGGGCCCCGGGGTCACGACGGGTGACCGGCCCCCAACCATGTGCTCATGGTGCCGAAGCCGGAGGACCCTGTCACCCGCGATTCGGCCAGCAGGACGCCCCGGTGGGCGCAACGAGCCCCGACGGGATGCCGGTCTGAGCACGGTCGCGGTCATGCGACCGGCTCCTCGGACACGGTGTAGGTGAGCGCGAAACCCACGCCCTCCACCCGGTGTGTCCCGAGCCCGAACCCGTCGACGGCGACGAGCGTCGTACGGTAGGCCCCCTCCGCCTCGTCGAACGCGGCATCCGCGGCAGCGATCCAGGCGTCGGCGGCTACGGCGGCGGCCGGGCGGCCGGACAGGTCCGGATCCGGGTCCGGCCGCAGCGCGAGGAGGTCGGGAGCGGTCCGGTCATCGGACAGCCAGACCCCGAGGTCGACGAAACCGTCCACCGGACCGTCGTAGAGCGCCGTGCCGGCCAGGTCGGCCGCGGCCAGACTCCGGACCTGCCCGACCGGCTCGCCGCCCGGGCCGCCGGCCACCGCGAGCGCCTCGACCCACGTCCGAGACGTCGTGACCGCGTCCACCCGGACGACCAGCCGGGGCACCGCGCCCGGGCGCGCGTCGGTCATCCGCACCGACCACTCCGGACGTTCGTCGACCAGCGGCGACCGGGCCCGCGCCGGCGTCGGCGGCACCGGTTGCGGGTGCAACAGGTACCCGAGATGGTGCACGGCGTACGGGGTGGGACCGGGCAGCGGCACCGCACCGCGTACCCCACCGCTCACGGCCTGCGAGAACACCTGCTGCAACGGGCTGAGCTCGGGTGGTACCTCCTCGCCCCTGCCGCGCCTGACGCCCTGCTGTTCGAGGAACGCTAGCGACAGCGGCTGCGGGGTGACGACGACCAGGAACGACTCCGGGCGGGGCGCGTCCGGTGGGGCGACCGGCGGCCACACCATCTCCATGCCCTGCAGCGTTCCGGCCGGCCCGACGCCCAGCGTGTGGGTTCCGCCGGGAACCACCCGCTCCCCCGCGGGACTCGCGGTGCTGAGCAGCGTGATCGCCCCGGCGGCGTCCAAGCTGAACACGCTGTAGTACAGGTCGCGCGCGGAGTGGTTGTGCAGGCGGACGTACGTGCGGTCGCCGGGAGCGATCACCGCACCGTCCGCGGCCAGCGGCACGGCGACGCCGGCCGCGGTGACCCGCCCCCACTCGACGACGTACGCGTCCGGAAGCGCTTCCGCGCCGCCGCCGGACTCCAGCTCCCGCACCGTGGCCACCTGCTCGAGCTGGACGAGATTGTCGACCACCCAGCCGGCCGCGGAGTCGGCGGCGGCCCGGGGCGCGACCAACGGGCCGATCGCGTCGCGCAACCCGATCGTCCCATCGACGGCCTCCACCGTCGCGAGGGTCTCGTCGTCGTCCGGCTCGACCAGCTGAAGCAGGCTCGTCGCCCCGATCCGCGTGCGGACCTTCTCCGCCCACCCGGCGTCCCCCGGACCGCTGCCGGCCCGTACCGCGACCGCGTGCGGACGCCGGGCCGTCGCGATCAGGTGGGCGCGGGCGCCTGCGGGCAGCGCTGCTTCGTTCTCCAGCGCGGCGAGCGCGTCGGTCGCCCCGACCGCAGTCACCGTCGCGGTGTCCAGCGGCGGGGTGTCGCCGGGGCCGACCGCAGACGCGGGCAGGATCGCGAACCGATCGCCGGCCGCCACACCCAGGATCCGTCCGCCCTCCAGACGCACGGATCCCCGGTCGCGGCCGACGGTGGTGACCAGCAGGCCGCGAACGGTCTCCTCAGCGATGTCGAACAGCAGGCGCCGACTCGGCCCCTCCGCCTCCGGGCGCTGCGACGCCGGGCGATACGAGACGCGCCGACGTATCCGGGCCACCAGCGTCAGCCAGCTCACCGGCGTGTTGCCTTGGCTGCGCAGGGTGAACTCCAGCGCCTCGGTGAGCGCACCGGCCCAGTCCCCGTCCTGGGTCTGGGTCTCGTACGCCGACTCGTGCGGCGCGCAGGCGACCAGGCGCACCGCGTTGCCGTTGCTCACCGGGTCAGGCAGGTCCTTCGGCCAGACGTCGGGCGGCAAGCGGTCGATGTGCCCGGCGACGTCCAGCGTGGACGGGGTCGCCCGGGCCCGTGGGACCACGTCGGGGTCACGGGACATGTGTGCCGCCCGGCAACAGTCGAGGATGACGGTCGCATTCGTCGTCTTCTGCGTGAGGCGCGCGAGGAGAATTGAGAGCTCGACCGCCGTGATGCCCCGGAAGTCGGTGTTCGTTGACTCCGCGAAATCAGTCGGCAGAATGTACTGGTGCCCGGAAATCGGTGATTGTTCGCCGTGTCCGCTGTAATGAATGACAACCGTATCGTCTGCCACGGTAGTCGCGATGAGGTCCTCGTAGGCCGCGATAATTCCTGCCCGGGTGGCCTCTCCTTCCTGAATCCGGGTTATCGAGAAGCCTCGTTTGCCGAGCAGCTCACTCATGATGTCGAGGTCCTTGTGACAACCGGACAGCATCCCGATCTGGGATGCGATCAATAATGCTCGACGCGCCATTTGTCCCCCACCCGTTCGCCGGTGCACGGTACCTGACGTCAGCCTAGGTAACGCAGCCACTGAATCTGAGTCCGTTCTTACGTACATCTCCCTAATGGGTGATCACTTTCGGTCGGGACGCTCATTGCGGGAATTCGTCAACCCTTCGACCGAGGAGCACCGATGACGGCCAACGGCCAATTGTTCGTGCCGCTGACGCCGCGCCAAGAGCAGGTACTCGAGCTGCTCGGCGCCGGGCTGACCGCCCGGGCGATCGCCCGGCGGCTCGGGATCTCGCCCCGCACCGTCACCAAGCATCAGGAGCAGCTCTACCGCCGGCTCGGCACGTCCGACCGGCTCACCACCGTCCTGCTGGCGCAGCGGCTGGGTCTCATTCCCGTTCGGTACGAGGTTCTCCCGGTTCCGGGCCCGGGGCCGGACCTCGGCCGATGCTGAGCGGCAGCTGGATCTCCCACTGCCTGACGTCGCGGTGGTCCCAGCGAATCACTGCGGCCACCCCGACGTCGCCCCCGTTCAGCGACACCCGGACGGTCAGCGCGTACCCCTCGTCACCACCCAGATGATCAGCAGCACCAGGCCGGCGAGCGCCACCGTCGCTCCGCCGAGTACCGCGGCCCACCACAGAGGGCTCCGATGCCCCCGGCGCCGCGGCGCGACGTCCGCCAGTCCTTTTGGGTCGATCTCCACCACCTCGCTCCGAAGCCGGTCGGTCACCAGCACCGCATGCTCGCCGCCGGGCTGATCGGCCAGCCACGCACGGGCGTCCTCCTCGTTGGCCAGGTTGAGCACGAGTGCCCAGCCCTCGGCGCCTCCGAGCAGCGCAGCGGCCCGGCGCACCAGCCGGTCCACGGCACGGTCGCTGCGCGCCTCGCCCAGCCAGGACACGTTCCGGTCCGCAGAATCGCCGGGCTCAGCGTCGTCCGTATCGAGCTTGTCCAGGACCGCAGCGAACCGCCGCGCGACTTCCGCCGCGGTCTCGGCGGCCGCGTCACCCGGGCGGAGCAGGCGCTCGACGACGTCGGCCGGGAACTGCTCGTCGAGCAGCCCGGACAGAACCCCCGGCTCGGCCGGCGTTTCACCCTGGCTCAACCACTCCCGGACCAGCCCGGCGACCCGGGAGGTGTCCTCGCTGGCCGCGCCGGTGAGGACCGTCGTGTACCGGATGACGGTGTCGGTCCGATCCCGCCGCACCGACGGGATCGCGCTCAGGTAGAGCCACCAGCCGTCGGGGCCGCCGCGCAGGAGCAGCGAGCGATGGTCGAACGAGGTGAGCCGGCCGAACGCGGTCCAGCGCTGTTCAGCCGGTGCGTCGCCGAGGAACCGGTAGTCGTCGGTCAGTCCGCGGGTCATCAGATGGATGCGCATGGTGGTACTCCTTCTCGTCAGAGGTCTCGGGCCCGCGCGCCGAGCCCGAGCCCGGCCAGCCGGTGCAGCTGCTCGGCGAGGGCGTTGGCGGAGGAATCCGCGAGGTCGGCCATCTGCCGGGTGATCTGGGCCCGGCTGCGTCGCGCCGCCTTCTCGCCGGTGAGCCAGAGCAGCGTGTTGCCCCAGAAGCCCTCGTTGCGGACGGCGAGCTCCGCCGCGGCGTCGGCGCGCGCCCGCGCGGCGCCTGCCTCCTGCGCCCGCGCGCGCTGGCTCAGCGAGAGCAGGTGCTGCACCAGCAGGACGAAGACGTCGTTGATGCCGGCCATCCGGATCTCCGGCGCGCCGCCGTCGGGGCGGCGCCGGACGCGGTACTGCGCCATGAACACCGGCGCATCCCCGTTGAGCTGCGGTGCCCACTGCGCTGACATGAACTCGACGCAGCCGACCGTGTCGACCGGGGCGTAACGGATGACCGCACCGGGAGCCTCCTCGCGGATCGCGTCGAATACCGCGCCGTAGACCTCCTTGACCTGGGCGTAGAGGTCCAGCGCCCGGTCGCGGACGCCGCCGTTGTCGGCGAAGTAGGACTCGGTGCGCACCGGGACGACGATCACCAGCGCCGGTTCGTCAGGGTTGGCGTGGCGGGCACGGGCCCAGTCCCGGACCACGTCCTCGACCTCGGGCGTCGTGAGGATGCTGGGGACGTACTTGCGCTCGGACTGGCCGACGGTCTCCATCAGCACGACGGCGTCGACCGGCATCAGCAGGACCGACGAGTCCTCGATGAACGTCCGGCACTGCTCCCAGTCGGCCTCACGGTTGGTGCGCAGGCTCGGGTCCAGCCACGCACCGGGGTAGTCGAGCAGCTCGAAGAGCAGCTCCAAACCGGGTACGCCGGCTTCCAGTTTGAGACGGAACGTGAACGGCTCGGCCGTTCCACGGAGGGCACCCGGCGAGAACTGACGGCTGACCCGCCAGCCCTCCAGCTCTTTGCGCTGCGCCTGGATCATCTTCTCGGTTGCGCCGTCGGCCCAGCGCATCCGCACCGCGGTACGGGCCAGCAGGCCTTCGCCGCTGCGCAGCAGCGAGTTGATCAGCGTCGTCTTCCCGACCCGGGTCGGGCCGATGATCCCGACCCGCATCGCGGTGCGGTCCTGGGTATCGGGCTCGGTCATTCTCCGTCTCCGTCCAATTCGGTGACCACGGCGGCCAGTTGTTCCGCGCGCTTGCGCACCCGGGCGACCCGCGCGTTCGCTCCGTCCAAGCCCTCGTAGACGCCGGGCCACAGCTCGTCCCGGTACGAGCGGGCCAGCCGCCCGAATTCCTGCTCGGCCGCACCGGAGCGGAGTACCGCGTCCGCGAACTGCTCGACGGCGGTGAACAACACGAGCGCCGGCATCGCGTGCTGTGACAGCAGCTCCGATCGGATCCGCCAGGCGGCCTGCTCGCCGAGCTCGGCCACGATCTGGTGCAGCTCCTGGGCCCCGTCCTCGTTCGGCGCGACCGCGACCTGGGTAACGTAGGCGCCCGTCTGCGGGTCACGGACGGCGAAGCTCAACGGATCGAGAGCCGGACGCACCTGTGGGTGCAGATGGGTCCGGTAGTCCAGGCGGACGTCGAGCAACTCGTCGATCGCGGTGGACAGGTTCTCGCAGGGCTCCGCCGCGCCTCGGGCCAGCGCGCGCAGGAGTTCGAGTCCGGAGCGTCCCGGCTCGTCGGCCACCAGGCCGCCGAGCGAGGTGCCGAGAGCGGTCGTGACCCGCTCCAGCACCTCCTCGACCTGCTCGCCGAAGAACAGGTCGAGGCCGGTGTAGCGGCGGCTCAGCTCGACCCGGACCCGGTTGAACTCGACGGTCGCGAACGGACCCGGGCCGCCGTACTGCCGCATGCTGCGGAGCGCGTCCGCAACCCAGACGTCGGTGCCGCGCCCCAGACCGTCGTTCACCCAGTCGCGGGAAGCCCGGTACGCGTCCTCGACCGCGGCCGCGTAGGCCTCGTTCTGGTAGTTCGCGCGCAGGTCCTCGAGCAGCTCCTGGAGCGCGACCGCGACGTCCTGGTGCAGCGCGCGAGCGCGCCGGAGGACGTCCTCGACGGTCCCGCCCGTCGCCGACCGCAGCGCGCGTAGTGCTTCGGTCACGTCCTCCGCTGCGGACGCCAGACCGCTGCGCACCGGCGCGGACGTCGCACGAGTTCCGGCGAGGACCGCCGCGTCCATCGCGGGAAGCCGGTCGGCGAGGTGCTCCAGCACGGGCCGGAGCATCTGGTCCGCGACCGCCTGTGGGTCGCGGGCGTCCACCTCGAGCATGTCCAGGTTCCGGCCGTCCTGCCCCTCGTTCATCAGCTTCCGGACGTGCGCGCGCACGCTCTCGGCGAGCAGCGAGGACGGGTCACCGCTGTTGAGGACCAGGAAGACGAAGTCCTTGCGGTCGACGAACCCCCGCGCCTCGTCGAGTAGCGTCATCGCCCGGACATCGGCGTCGCCCCAGTACGCCATGCCTTCCTGAGCACGCTTGACCAGCAGCACGACGTCGACGTCGTCCCGGAGACCGACCACGTGGTGACGCGAACGCTCCTCCGCGATCTCGCCCAGTCCGGGCATGTCGAGCAAGCCGAGCGTCGTCACCTCGTCGTACGGGAACGCGCACTCGATCCTGATGTCCCGTACCGCGAGGTACCGGCGTGCCACCGGGCCGTGGCGCATCTGCTCGATCGTCGGGAACGCAACGTAGTCGCGGAGCCCGTCGAACTCGTCCCCGGTGAGTTCGATCGGACGGCCCCGCTCGAGCAGGTCAGCGTAGGACCAGAGCCCCTCCTGCATTTCGCGGAGCTCGACGATCAGCGCCTGGTGCTGGGCGTCCTCGGTCTCCCCGGCCGCCGGATACCGCCAGGTGCGGAACTGTTCCAGGTCGGCGGGAGCGCCGGCCAGACCGGCCTGGCCGTGATACGGCGCGAGGACCGCAGTGCGGAACGAGTGGAACGTATGCAGGTCGAGGATCGCGCGGCGCTGCCCCGGCGAGTGAAAGATGCGGCTGCGGACCGCGGTCACCGGGATGCCCGAACCGGTCGGCAGATGCTCGTCGCACAGACCGGACATCGACTGCAGCAGCGTGCTCTTTCCGACGCGGGCCTGCCCTCCGACGCCGATGTTCACGGTGTCGCGGCTGATCCGGGCCTCGACCTGCTGGAGGCGCTCGATGACACCGGTGATCGCCGGACGCACCTCGGCCACGCGCAGGTGGAGGAGGCTCTCAACGACCTCCGGCGGGGTCGCTGGATAGGAACACAGGTCATTCAGCGCCCGGTCGAGCGCGACGACGTTCTCGTCCGCGCGGCGCCAGCGATCGATCTCTGATCGGATTCGCGGCAGTCGGGCGCGCCGGGCCGTCAATACGGCGTTGATCTTCTCTGCGATTTCGGCCATGGGCATCAGGGTGGCTCTCACCAATGGCGCGCACGATGCGGAGAAATGCGTACGCACTTTTCCGAATAGCGCGTCGTCGATCAGCTCTCGCAGGCTGACCACCGCGGGGGAACGAGACCTCCGCACTGTGAGGAGGATCGATGAACGCGAACGACGCACGAATCGGCCGGGTCTACGTCGCCCAGAAGGGCTCCAACGTGCCCGACACCTCGCCCAACGCGGGCCCGCCGCGGGCGAACAGCTACGACCTGATCGTCCAGCTGGAAGCCGGAAACGTGATCGGTCAGAGCATGGCCAACTACACGGTGCATTTCACCGCGATCGATGAGAACAAGGCGCAGCCCGAGGCCGGCCTCACGCCGGCCGACCTGAAGGAGGAGTTCACCGCTCCCGGGTGGCAGCCGCAGGGCACGGATTTCGTCCGGACCGGAACCGGCGAGCCGGTCGGCGTCCTCCGCCTGCCGGTGACGATTCCGGCCGGGCTGACCGGGCGATTCCACTACAACGTGGAGTTCGTCAACGCCGGGTTCCAGGTGGTGGACCTCGCGCAGTCCGAGGCCTTCATCCTGGTGTGACGCGCTGAGACGCTCCCGGCCGCCGGAGGGGGTGGCCGGGAGCGCGGTTCGCTCTCAGCGGGTCAGGCTTGTTATCGGGTCCGGACTCCTCGAGCGAGGTCTGCGGAGAGGTCGCGGATCGCGCGGAGACCGGCGGCGCGGTCGTCGGCGTCCAGCAGGCACCGCACCAGCGCCGAGCCCACGATCACGCCGTCGGCGTAGCCGGCCACCTCCGCGGCCTGGGCCCCGTTCGAGACGCCGAGCCCGATGCCGACCGGGATATCGGAGGCCTTCCGGACCCGCTCGACCAGCGCGGGCGCCGCCGCGCTCGTCGACTCACGCGCCCCGGTCACACCCATCACCGCGGTCGCGTACACAAACCCCCGGCATGCCGCGACCGTGGAGGCGATCCGCGCCGTGGTCGACGACGGCGCGACCAGGAACACCCGGTCGAGCCCGTGCTCCTCGGACGCCGTCATCCACGGCTCGGCCTCGTCCGGAATCAGGTCCGGCGTGATCAGCCCGGCTCCCCCGGCGGACGCCAGATCGGCGGCGAACCGGTCGACCCCGTACCGCTCGACCGGGTTCCAGTACGTCATCACCAGCGCCGGAGCCCCCGCGGACGCCACCGCCTCGACGGCGCGGAACACGTCCCGGGTGCGGACGCCCCCGCGCAGCGCCTGCTCGGCCGCCGCCTGGATCGTCGGCCCGTCCATCACCGGGTCCGAGTACGGGACGCCGACCTCGACGACGTCCACCCCGGCGTCGACCATCGCTTTCATCGCGTCCAGCGACCCGGGGACGTCGGGGAACCCGACCGGCAGGTAGCCGACCAGCACGCCGCGGCCGTCGGCCTTGGCCTTCGCAAAAACCTCGGAGACGCTCATCTCAGCGGCCCTCGCTGCTCTCGACGTCCTGCTCGTCGAGGTACCCGAACCACCGGCCGGCGGTGGCCACGTCCTTGTCACCGCGACCGGACAGGTTGATCAGGATCGTGGCGTCCGGACCGAGCTCCTTGGCGATGCGCAGCGCACCGGCCAGCGCGTGCGAGCTCTCGATCGCCGGGATGATGCCCTCGGTGCGGCAGAGCAACCGGAACGCGTCCATCGCCTCGGCGTCGGTGACCGGCTGGTAGTTCACCCGGCCGATGTCGTGCAGGTACGCGTGTTCCGGCCCGACCCCCGGGTAGTCGAGGCCGGCCGAGATCGAGTGCGACTCGATGGTCTGACCGTCCTCGTCCTGCAGCACGTACGAGCGGGCACCGTGCAGGACGCCCGGCGCGCCGCCGGTGAGCGTCGCGGCGTGGCGTCCGGTCTCGACGCCGTCCCCACCCGCTTCGAAGCCGAACAGCTGCACGTCGGCGTCGTCCAAAAATGCATTGAAGATGCCGATGGCGTTGGACCCGCCGCCGACGCACGCCGCGACGGCGGTGGGCAGTTGGCCCGTGAGGGCCAGGGTCTGGGCCCGCGCCTCCTCGCCGATGATCTTCTGGAAGTCGCGGACGATCACCGGGAACGGGTGCGGACCGCCGACCGAGCCGATCAGGTAGTGCGTGGTGTCGACGTTCGTGACCCAGTCGCGGAACGCCTCGTTCATCGCGTCCTTGAGCGTGCGGCTGCCGGACTTGACCGGCACGACCGTCGAGCCGAGCAGCTCCATCCGGGCGACGTTGAGCGCCTGGCGCTCGGTGTCGACCTCACCCATGTAGACGGTGCACTCGAGGCCGAACAGCGCGGCCGCAGTGGCCGAGGCGACACCGTGCTGGCCGGCACCGGTCTCGGCGATGATGCGCTTCTTGCCCATCCGGCGGGTGAGCAGCGCCTGGCCGAGAACGTTGTTCACCTTGTGGGCGCCGGTGTGGTTGAGGTCTTCCCGCTTGAGCAGGATGCGGGCGCCGGCTTTCTCGGAGAAACGCGTCGCGTCGTAGAGGCGGCTGGGGCGGCCCGCGTAGTCGTCGAGCAGGCGGCTCAGCTCGGCCCGGAACTCCGGGTCGGACTGGGCTTTTGTGTACTCGGCGTCGAGCTCGTCCAGGGCGGCAATTAGGGCTTCCGGGACGAATCGACCGCCGAAGCGGCCAAAGTGTCCAGTTTTGTCAGGCGTGATCGTCATCAAAGATCCTTCGGGAACGACGGCATGGGCTAACGGCTCAGCCGCTGCGCCATCGTCTCCCGTCGGGACGAGCCCTGTCGTCCCCGGTGCGGTACGTCGTTGCCACTAGCGCGGGCTCCGCGGGGTGGCAGGGTGGGAGCCGGCCGTCACCAGGTCGGCCACGGCCTGGCGCGGGCTGCGGTCGGTGACCAGACCCTCGCCGACCAGCACCGCATCGGCACCGGCTGCCGCGTAGGAGATCAGGTCGTGCGGCCCGCGAACGCCGGACTCGGCGATCTTCACGACCTGCGACGGGAGACCCGGCGCGATCCGCTCGAACACCGACCGGTCGACCTCCAGCGTCCGCAGGTCACGGGCGTTGACGCCGATCACGCGGGCGCCGGCCTCCAGTGCGCGGCTCGCCTCCTCCTCGGTGTGGACCTCGACGAGCGCGGTCATACCGAGCGACTCGACGCGTTCCAGCAGGCCGGTGAGGACGTTCTGCTCCAGCGCCGCGACGATCAGCAGCACCAGGTCGGCGCCGTGCGCCCTGGCCTCGTGCACCTGGTACGTCGAGACGATGAAGTCCTTGCGCAGCACCGGAACGTCGACCGCCGCTCGCACCGCGTCCAGGTCCTCGAGCGAACCACCGAAGCGGCGCTGCTCGGTGAGGACGCTGATGCAGCGGGCGCCGCCGGCCTCGTAGTCCGTGGCCAGTGCGGCGGGGTCAGGAATGTCAGCGATCGCCCCGCGTGAGGGCGATGCCCGCTTCACTTCGGCGATCACACCGACGCCGGGCGCACGCAACGCCGCCCAGGCGTCCCGTGCCGGCCGTGCCGCGGCAGCGAGCTCTTTGACCCGTTCGAACGGGACGCGGCTCTCGCGGTCGGCGAGGTCGGCTCGGACCCCGACCAGAATCTCGTCCAGCGCGCTCGTCATGCGGCTCCATCCCGTGGTGCCATGGCGGAATCGTAACGAGAGTGCCAGACCGGATGGATCCGGGGTGACTCCGGGTGCCCTCTACACGGCTCACCGCAGTACAAAGCCCCCAAATCTGGTGCCGATCGCGGCCCGCTCACTGGGTTCAGGGCTCGGCGGTCAGTTCCCCCAAACCGAGCTTCCCGGTCCCATCGATCAGCCGCTGATCGAACGTGTATAGGCAACTTCCAGCCGCTCAGCCAACAAAACGTACACCGCATCCGCTATGGACAGATTCTTCCCAGCTTCAGCAACCGGGCGCTGTCTTGACGTGGATCCGGCGCGAAGAGCGAGACTTCTAGCTGCAGGACGGCGTTCGCGGCGTTCAACGCCTCCGCCGGGCCGAGACGGTCAGCACCCGGCGCCTTGGTGCGCCCGCAGATCCGGCCGAGGACCTCGGTGAAGAACACCGCTGGCGCCACCAAGCGACCGCTTCAACAACTCAGCGGCACGCTGCCGCTCGTCCACGCTGCCGCCGTCTCCCAATAACCAGCGCACGACAACCGAGGAGTCGACCACGATCGGCGCCATCGACTGAGTGCTCACTCCCAGCCTGCCGCACGTCGATCCGCGTGGATCCCCGCCACGATTTCCTTCGTCGTGGCGCTCCCGAAGCGGTCCGATGCGGCCACCTCGTCGATGAACCGCTCCCGGCGGGTGCGGCGGCCCTCGGCGCGGAGCTGTTCCGCACGGCCGTGGACGTGTTCGCGCAGGAGCGGCGATGTCGACACCGTGCTCCCGCAAGAGGGCCAGGTCGTCCTTGTGGAGGCGCTCGACCAGGAGTTTCCCGGACTCGTCGGGAGGGTGGCGAGGCGCTACCTGAAGTTCGCCCATACAACCCATCGTACCAATGAGTGATCGACCCTCACGCGCCACCCTTTACCGGTACCCTCGTGCCAACATGAGGGAGGATCTGATGCGGGTGGGCGTCTACATCGACGGCTACAACCTGTACTACGGCGGCCGCGGCCTGATGGGTGGGCGCGGAAAGCCGGGCTGGAGATGGCTGGATTTACGGCAGCTATCCGCTGCTCTAGTGCAGCACCGTTCCGGATGGCCTTCGGCGCGGATCGAACGCGTCGTCTATTGCACGGCCCGCGAGGCCGGTGACTCGAACGCCGAACGCCAGCGGAACCAGGACGTGTACCTACGGGCTCTCACCGCAGCGCACGCCGTCGACATGATCGAGTACGGCACCTACGTCAACCGGGTCGCGTACTGTCCGCTGGCTACTCGCGGTTCCCGAGGTCAGCCGGTACTCACGACACCGGATTGGCCCGTCAAGCTTCGAGATAGCAACGGCGTGGAGGTCGCGGACGCCCGGTTCCTGGTGTCCGTCGCCAAGCGCGAGGAGAAAGGCTCCGACGTCAACGTGGCGTCTCACCTCCTCCTCGATCAATTCGAACAGCGTGTCGATGCTGCCGTCGTGATCAGCAACGACAGCGATCTCGCGTTCCCGATCACGAGCAGCCGGGAGCGGCTTCCCGTCGGCGTGGTCAATCCGACGCGGAGCTACACGGCAGGCGCACTGAGCGGCTCACCGGTCGCCGGTGTCGGCGGCCACTGGTGGTATCGCCTGCGACCCGCGGACCTGACCGCCGCCCAGTTACCGGATCGGATCGGACCGATCACGAAGCCGACGGGCTGGTGATTGCAGCTGCCGTCACTGACAGCTATCATTTGGGCATCGCACAGCCCGGTCCCTCTGGGGCCGGGTTTACTTTTGCCCGGACCCAGAGGATCGACGTCTCACCGCGTGGGGTCGTCGCCGCGGTCGAGGGCATCCCACATCGCGGCCGGTGGCGCATCCGGCCCTACTGCGGCAGGTGCCTTCGCGCGCGGCGCCGGGGCGTCGTAGCGGGCTCCCATCGCCGCCCAGCCGCGCCCGCGCGCCAACGCGACCACGCCGGCGGCCAGCACGAGCACCCCACCGGCGACGCAGAGCAGCGGCCAGACGAACGTAGTGTCCCCGGCCAGGCCACGCACGCCACCGGCGGCCACCGCGAGGCCGGCGACCGTGAGCAGCGCCGCTACCGCGAGTCGGCCGCGCCCTCGGGTCGCCAGCAACGCCAGGCCACCCGCGGCACCGACGAGGGCCGCCGCGGCCGCCCATGGGACCAGGTCACGCCCGGTGGTGTGGACGGTGTCCGGCGGCAGCGGCGCGACCCGCTCGACGGTCTCGGAGGCCCAGACCCGGCCGGTGGTGAAGTAGGCCGCGGCACCGCCGACGACGGCCGCCAGCACCGACACGGTCAGCGCCCGGCGCGAGCCAGGCGGCTCGGACTGGCCCGGCGGCGCGGACGGGGTCACCGGGCCGCCCGTAGCGTCTCGGCGGTCGCGATCGCCGAGAGCACCGCAGCCGCCTTGTTCTGCGACTCGCGCTCCTCGGCGAGCGGATCGGAGTCGGCAACCACCCCGCCACCGGCCTGCACGTATGCGGTCCCGTCGCGCATCAGCGCGGTGCGGATCGCGATCGCCATGTCGAGGTTGCCCGCGAAGTCGAGATATCCCACCGTGCCGCCGTACAGTCCGCGCCGCGTCGGCTCCAGCGAATCGATGATCTCCATCGCCCGCACCTTGGGCGCGCCGGTCAACGTCCCCGCCGGGAACGTCGCGGTCAGCACGTCGAACGCCGAACGCCCGGCCGAGATCTCCCCCACCACCGTCGACACGATGTGCATGACGTGGCTGTAGCGCTCGATCTCCATGAAGTCCACGACGTCGACCGTGCCGGGCCGGCAGACCCGCCCGAGGTCGTTGCGTCCGAGGTCGACGAGCATGACGTGCTCGGACCGCTCCTTCGGGTCGGCGATCAGCTCGGCGGCCAGCCGGGCGTCCTCCTCCGGCGTCGCGCCCCTCCAGCGGGTGCCCGCGATCGGGTGGAGCAGCGCTCGCCCGTCGGTGACCTTGACGTGCGCCTCGGGCGACGAGCCGACGATGTCGAAGCCGTCGAACCGCAGCAGGTACATGTACGGGCTGGGGTTCGTGGCGCGCAGCACCCGATAGACGTCGAGCGGGTCGGCCTCGGTCGCCACCTCGAACCGCTGGCTCGGGACGATCTGGAAGCACTCGCCGGCCCGGATCGCCTCCTTCGCGATCTCCACGGCCTTCGGGTAGTCGCCCTCGGGCATCCGGCTGCGGAACTCGGCGACCCGCACCCGGTTCATCGTCGAGACGCCGTGCGGCGTCGGCCGGGACAGCGCGGTCGTCATCGACTCCAGCCGGCCGACGGCGCGGAAGTAGGCCTCGTTCACCTCGTCCGGCGACGCGTCGGCGGGGACGATCGCGTTGGCGATCAGCAGCAGCGAACCGTCGGTGTGGTCGAGCGCGGCGAGGTCGGTCGCGAGCATCATGCCCAGCTCGGGCAGTTCCAGGTCGTCGATGCCGTTGCTCGGCAGCTTCTCGATCCGCCGGACGATGTCGTACGCCAGGTAGCCCACCATGCCGCCGGTCAGCGTCGGGAGGCCGGGCCGCACCGGCGACGCCAGCGCCTGCACCACCTCGCCCAGCACGGCGAGCGGATCACCGTCGACCGGCACGCCGGGCGGCGGGTCGCCCAGCCAGAAGGCGGATCCGTTGCGGCTGGTCAACGTCGCTACGCTGCGCACGCCGACGAACGAGTAGCGCGACCAGACGCCGCCGTGCTCGGCGGACTCGAGCAGGAAGGTGCCCGGTCCTCCGGCCAGCTTGCGGTAGAGCCCGACCGGGGTCTCGCCGTCGGCGAGTAGTCGTCGGGTCACCGGAACTACCCGCCGGTCGCGGACCAGGCGGGCGAACTCGTCGCGGTCGGGGCTGAACGTGCCGTCGGTGCCAGTAGTCACGACCCCATTGTGGCCGACGTGCGATTTCTGAGCAGCCGGGTAATCCCCCGACGGAGGCACCGGGAAGGAGCGCCGTGAGCGAGGAGATGTTCGACGGCTTACTACAGGGATCCCACCGGTGCCATCCGGAGGATCTGATCGACCTGATCGCGACCCACGCGGCGCCGGTCGGGTTGCACGATCCGGTGCTCTACCTCGCCGATCTGCAGCAGGTGAACCTGGTCCGGGTGCCGCGTGGCCGGATCCGCCCGCCGATCGAACCGGACGAGCGGCTGCCGGTCGACACGACGGCGGTCGGCCGGGTGTTCCGGCGGAACCAGGTGCGGACGGTGCCGATCCCGGACGGACGGTGCCAGATCTGGCTGCCGCTGCTGGACGGCACCGAACGGCTCGGCGTGTTACGGCTGACCGTGGACGCCGACGCCCGCCACCGGCTCGACCCGGTGCTCGGCCGCCGTGCTCGCCGCCTGGCGTCGCTCGTGGCGTTGCTGGTCGTGAGCAAGCGGGCCTACAGCGACACGCTGGTCGAGCTGACCCGGCGGGACGACATGAGCCTGTCCGCCGAGATGCAGTGGGGACTGCTCCCGCCGCTGACGTTCTCTACCGAGCGCATCGTGGTCACCGGCGCACTGGAGCCCGCGTACCAGGTGGCCGGTGACACGTTCGACTACGGCATCGTTGATGACGGCGTCCACCTGGCGTTGTTCGATGCGGCAGGGCACGACCTGAACTCGGCCGTCGTGGTCGGCCTGGCCGCAGCGGCCTACCGGCGGGGACGCCGGGCCGGCCTGGACCTGGTGGAGCTGGGCGACACGATCGACCGGACGGTGGCCGCACGGTTCGGACCGCCGGAGCTGGTAACCGGGGTGCTCGCCCACTTCGACGCGGGCACCGGCGGGCTGCAGTGGGTGCTGCGTGGGCATCCGCCGCCCGTGCTGCTCCGGGACGGCAAGTGGGTGAAGACGCTCGAGATCAAGCCGGGCCTGCCGATGGGGATCGGCGTCCACCGGCCGACCGAGCTCGGGACCGTGCAGCTCGAGCCCGGCGACCGGCTGCTCTTCTACACCGACGGCGTCACCGAGGCGCGGGACGCCGAGGGCGCGGAGTTCGGCCTCGACCGGCTGGTCGACTTCGTGATCCGGCGGGAGGCCGATCAGCTACCGCCGCCCGAGACGCTACGCCGGTTGATCCGGACGATCCTCGACCACCAGCACGGACACCTACAGGACGACGCGACGGTCCTACTCGTCGAGTGGCGCCCGTAGCAGCACCCGGGCGTCGAAGCAGGTGTGGTCGCCGGTGTGGCAGGCCGCGCCCTCCTGATCGACGGTGACGAGCAGCGTGTCGCCGTCGCAGTCGAGCGCGACCGACCGCACCCACTGCCGGTGCCCGGACGTCTCGCCCTTCACCCAGTACTCGCTGCGGCTCCGCGACCAGTACGTGGCCCGGCCGGTGGTGAGCGTGCGGTGCAGCGCCTCGTCGTCCATCCAGCCGACCATCAGCACCTCGCGGGTGTCGTGCTGCTGGACCACCGCCGTCACCAGGCCGTGCGCGTCGCGCTTGAGCTGTGCGGCGATCGAAGGGTCGAGCTGCGAGGGGCGAACGGGTGCGGTCACCCCACCATCTTAGGTCCAGCTCTTCCGCGCGGCGCATATTTCCACTACCGTTGAATTCAACAGCCGATGACTTTCAGGAGGAGCCATGGAGGCGGCGGTAGCGGTCAGCGACCTCGTCGTCGAGCGCGGAAAACGTCGGGTATTGCATGGTGTGAACTTCTCGGCGCCGTCCGGAACGGTCATCGGGCTGCTCGGCCCGAGCGGCTGCGGCAAGACGACGCTGATGCGGTGCCTGGTGGGTGTGCAGAAGATCCGGTCCGGCACCGTCACCGTGCTGGGCGAGCCCGCGGGCAGCGCGCCCCTGCGGCGTCGCGTCGGCTACCTCACCCAGCAACCCTCGGTCTACGGGGACCTCACGGTCCGGGAGAACACGCGCTACTTCGCCGCCGTCCTCGGCGTGGGGCACGCGGCAGCCGATCAGGCGATCGCCGACGTCGGGCTCGCGACGCACGCGGATCAGCTGGTCGGCGCGCTCTCCGGCGGCCAGCACGCCCGGGCCTCGCTGGCGTGCGCGCTGCTCGGGCGCCCTGAGGTCCTGGTCCTCGACGAACCGACCGTCGGCCAGGATCCGGTGCTCAGGCAGGACCTGTGGCAGCAGTTCCACCAGCTCGCCGCCGACGGCACGCTGCTCGTCGTCTCCAGCCATGTGATGGACGAAGCAGGCAAGTGCGACCGCCTGCTGCTCATGCGCGACGGCCGGTTCGTCGCCGACGCGGAGCCCGCCGCACTCCGCGCCGATACCGGTACCGACGACCTCGAGGAGGCGTTCCTCCGGATCATCCGGGCGAACTCCGAGAAGACCGCGACGGAGGTGGCGTGATGGCCACCGCGACGCTGTCCGCCCGCCCGGCCGTACGGGTGCTATCCGTCCGTAGCACCGGCGCCACCGCCAAGAGGGTGCTCACCCAGCTCGTCCGCGACCGGCGCACGGTAGCGATGCTCCTGGTCGTACCGAGCCTCCTCATGGTGCTGCTGCGCTACGTCTTCGACGACCAGGTGCTGTTCAACCGGATCGCCCCCGCGCTGCTCGGAGTGTTCCCGTTCATCGTGATGTTCCTGCTGACCAGCGTGGCCATGCTGCGGGAACGCACGTCGGGCACGCTCGAACGCCTGCTGACCACGCCGATGGCAAAAGCGGACCTGCTGCTCGGCTACGGCATCGCGTTCGCGGTCGCCGCCGCGGCGCAGGCGACGGTCGCGTGTGCGACCGCGTACTGGCTGCTCGACCTGACGACACAGGGATCGGTCGGGCTGCTGGTCCTGGTCGCGGTGGCCGACGCGATCCTCGGCATGGCGCTCGGCCTGTGGGTCAGCGCGTTCGCCCGCACCGAGTTCCAGGCGGTGCAGTTCATGCCGGCGTTCGTCCTGCCGCAGGTTCTGCTGTGCGGCCTGCTGACACCCCGGGATGCGATGGCCGACTGGCTGGAGGCGATCAGTAACGTGTTGCCGATGAGCTACGCCGTCGACGCCCTCAACGAGGTGCAGAACAACAGCGAGGTGACCAGCGCGCTGATCGGCGACCTCGCGATCGTCGTCGGCGCGACGGTGCTGGCGCTGGCGCTGGCGGCGGCCACTTTGCGGCGGCGGACCGCCTGACGTGGCACGAACCGGACGACGGCCGGGCGGCGGCTCGGGGACGCAGCAGGCGATCCTCGACGCCGCCCGGGCCGCGTTCACCGAATCCGGGTACGACGGCGCCACGATCCGCGCGATCGCCGGGAAGGCGGGCGTCGACCCCGCCCTCGTGCACCACTACTTTGGGACGAAGGAGCACCTCTTCGTCGCGACGATGGAGCTGCCGTTCGATCCGACCGAGGTGCTCCCGGGCCTGATCGCGCCCGGTCTCGACGGATTGGGCGAACGGCTGGTCCGGATGTTGCTCTCGATCTGGGACAACATGGGCGATCAGAACCCGTTCGCCGCGTTGCTGCGCAGCGCGATGACCCATGAGCGGGCCGCGGTGATGTTCCGCGAGTTCGCGTCCACCGCGATCTTCGGCACGGTCATGAAGGCCATCGACGCCGACCGGCCGGAGCTGCGAACCGGCATGGTCGCCTCCCAGGTGGCCGGGTTGGTGATGACCCGGTACCTGCTCAAGCTGCCCGCGATGGTCGAGGCCACTCCGGACGAGATCGTCGCCGGTATCGGTCCCACGATTCAGCGATACTTGACCGAACCACTCGGCCTGCCGCCGCGGTGAACACGTCCTACGCTCGGACCATGCCGACGATCGCGCAGTCCGAGCGTGCCGAACTCGCCGACTTGTTCGAGGCCATCGGTCCGGACGCCCCGACGCTCTGTTCCGGCTGGACCACCGCTGACCTGGCCGCACACCTGGTCGTGCGCGAGCGTCGTCCGGACAGCACCCCCGGCATCCGACTCGGCGCGTTCGCCGGCTGGACCGAGCGCGTCCGGCTGGGCGCCCTGCACGAACGCGGGTACGCGGGGCTGATCCGCGACCTGCGGTCCGGCCCGCCCCGGTGGAGCCCGTTCGGGCTGCCCGGCGTCGACGGGCTCGCCAACTCGGTGGAGATGTTCGTACATCACGAGGACGTACGGCGGGCCCAGGACGGTTGGGAACCGCGTGCGTTGTCGGCCGGCGTCCAGAAAGCACTGTGGCGGACGCTCGGCATGGCCCGGATCTTGCTCCGGTCCGCGTCGTCCGGCGTCACGCTGGCCGCGCCGGGGATCGGCGAGCGGGTCGCCAAGGCCGGCGAGCCGATGGTCGTGGTGACCGGCGAGCCGGCCGAGCTGATCCTGTTCTGCTACGGCAGGCAGCAGCACAGCCGGGTGACGATCGAGGGTGACGCCGCAGCCGCCGACCAGCTGCGCGCCGCGGATCTCGGCGTCTGACCGGCGCCGCACGGCTGTGACATCGTGCGGTAGCTGGGAAAACAGAATTCACTCAAGTGCCTGCTGGTAACGTGCGCTTCTGGTACCGGCGATCCGGGGGGTTCGCCGGAGCCGCCGCAGGGCCCCGTGCTCACGGACGCTACCGTCGCCCCGCGGTTACCCGAGGCCTGCGCGGGCGCTGTCACGCCGATGCCCGGAGCCTCGCGGTCCCGTCATGAGGAGAGGACCTTCAGATGCACCCCGGTGACCGTTCCCGGCCGACCGCGTCCGCCGCCCCGTCCGTGGCAGCGCCCGGACCGGCAGGCACGACGTCCACGGCGGGCACCGTGCCACCCCCCTCGACCCCAGGGAGCGGATCCGACTCCGCGTACCCTGGCGCCGCCGGCGACCGATCCGGCGCAGACAACACGCCTCCGTGGCGGCAAACGCCGGCCGCGTCCACCGGGTCGGACCCGGCGGGTCAGTCGGCCGAAGAGGTCGTCGACAACCTCTGGGCGGCCCTTCAACGGAGCAAAGGACAGGAGTCCCGAGTGCAGTCAGACGTCGACACGAGCGACCGGAGCGGCGACAGCGCCCGCACCACGCCCCCGGCGACGCCCGCCCCGCGTACGTCCGGTACGCCCGCGAGCAGCACCACGCCGACCGGCTCCGGCTCGTCGTCCAGCACGACGAGCACGCCGAGCTCGACGACCCCTCCGACCGGGTCGAGCACCGGTGCGACGACGACCGGCGCCGGCAGCACGAACCCGACGTTCGGAAGCGGCACCACCGCCAGCAGCACCAGCAGCACCGACAGCAGCACCGCGGGCCTGGTCCCGGCGGGGCGGCCGGCGAGCGGCGGGCGGTCCGGGCTGAACGGTGGCCGTGACGGTGCGACGCCCGCGGCGCGGCCGGACGTCCAGCCGCTGCTGGACGCCGAGTACGCGGCGACCGTGCGCGAGCGGTGGTTCGGGGTGCAGTCGGCGTTCGTCGACGACCCGGAGAGCGCGGTGCGGGAAGCCAGCGTCGTGCTGGAGGACTCGATCGCGGCGATCGGGCGTGGCCTGGAGAAGCTCCGCCGCTCGGTCACCGACGCCGCCGAGGCCGCCGACGGCACCGAGGACCTCCGCGTAGCCCTGCTCCGCCACCGCGAGGTAATAGGCCGCCTCCTCCAGCTCTAATTTGGGCGGCCCGCCCAGGGGGCGAGCCTGACAGGCGAGCGCGAGGACTTGAGACGCCAAGGCCAAGGTCGCGGCGTCCTCGCGCTCGACTGCCAGGCTCGTCCTGGGCGGGCTCCACGTCAGAACGCTCGCGCCTGACGGCGCTCGAACCCCGAAGGCCCCGGCTGCGCCGGGGCCTTCGGCGTTAGCGGACGGGGGCGCCGGAGGTGCGCAGGGTGGCTTTGACCTCGCCGATCGTCAATTCGCCGAAGTGGAAGACGCTGGCGGCGAGTACCGCGTCGGCGCCGGCCTCGATCGCGGGCGGGAAGTGCTCCAGCGCGCCGGCGCCGCCGCTGGCGATCACCGGGACGTCCACGACCGCCCGCACCGCGGTGATCAGCGGCAGGTCGTATCCGTCCTTGGTCCCGTCGCCGTCCATCGAGTTGAGCAGGATCTCGCCGACCCCGTACTCCTGGCCGCGCGCTGCCCACTCCACCGCGTCGATGCCGGTCCCCCGGCGTCCGCCGTGCGTCGTCACTTCGAAGCCGCTCGGCGTCGGCGGGCCGTCGACCACCCGCCGGGCGTCCACCGAGAGCACGACGCACTGCGAACCGAACCGCTCGGCGGCCTCCCGCAGCAGCTCCGGCCGCGCGATCGCCGCGGTGTTGATCCCGACCTTGTCCGCACCGGCCCGGAGCAGCGCGTCCACGTCCGCCGTGGTGCGGACCCCACCCCCGACCGTGAGCGGGATGAACACGGTCTCCGCGGTGCGGCGCACCACGTCGTAGGTGGTCTCCCGCCCCGAGGACGACGCGGTGATGTCGAGGAACGTCAGCTCGTCGGCGCCGGCCGCGTCGTACGCCCGCGCCAGCTCGACCGGGTCACCCGCGTCCCGCAGCCGGGTGAAGTTGACACCCTTCACGACCCGGCCCTTGTCGACGTCGAGACACGGGATCACCCGCACGGCTACGGTCACTCGGCCACCGCCGCGAGCGCCTCGGGCAGCGTGAACGCCCCGGCGTAGAGCGCCTTGCCGACGATCGCGCCCTCGACGCCGAGCGGCACCAGCGTCGCCAGCTCACGCAGGTCGTCCAGCGTGGACACCCCACCGGACGCGACCACCGGCCGGTCGGTGGCGGCGCACACCTGCTTGAGCAGCTCGACGTTCGGGCCGGTCAGCGTGCCGTCCCGGCGGACGTCGGTGACCACGTACCGCGAGCAGCCCTCGGAGTCCAGGCGAGCCAGCACCTCGAAAAGCTCACCACCGTCGCGGGTCCAGCCGCGCGCCGCCAGCGTCGTGCCGCGGACGTCCAGGCCGACCGCGATCCGGTCACCGTGCTCGGCGATGGCTTTCGCGCACCACTCCGGGTCCTCCAGCGCGGCAGTGCCGATGTTCACCCGCGTGCAGCCGGTAGCCAGTGCGGCCCGCAGCGACGCGTCGTCCCGGATGCCGCCGGACAGCTCGACCTTCACGTCCACCGCCGCGACGACGGAAGCCAGCTGCGCCGCGTTGGATCCGCGTCCGAACGCCGCATCGAGGTCCACCAGGTGGATCCACTCCGCGCCGTCGCGCTGCCAGGTGAGCGCGGCCTCCAGCGGGTCCCCGTAAGAGGTCTCGCTGCCCGCCTCCCCCTGCACCAATCGGACTGCCTGGCCATCGGCGACGTCGACCGCGGGAAGCAGCTCGAGCCTAGTCATGATCGGTGCACACTCCGGGAGTAATCAGATCTGGTCAGGGCGAGCAGGACAGGGGTCAGCAGTAACGCGAGCACGGTCGCGCCGATCCGCATCGCCCACGAGTCGATCGTGACCCATACGACGAGCAGCAGGACGATCAGGCCGGTCGCGATCGCCGCCAGCTGGGCCCGGTCGCGGCGGGCCGCCCGGATCTTTCCGGTACGGCCACGGCCGAACAGGCCTCGGCGGTGCGGCTCCGGGCGGCGTCGGGGCACTATCGCCCGGGCCGCGCGCCACGGCGCCGTGAGGATCGCGCGTCGACGGGCACGCCGCTCCGCCTCGATCCGCAGCCGCTCCGCCTCGGCTTCGCGCGCGGCTCGGGCGAGCGCACGCGCCTTGCTGGTCATCGGAGCTCCGAAGTCGTCATGTCAGTTCCCGTACCCAGTTCGCGAGCACCGCAGCACCCGCGTCGCCGGACTTCTCCGGGTGGAACTGCGTCGCGGCGACCGGACCGCGTTCGATCGCGGCCAGGAACGGCTCGTCGTGGGACGCGGTGGTGAGCACGCCCTCGATGCCGGTCGGCGGCGCGGCGTACGAGTGGACGAAGTAGAACCGCTCGTCCTCGACACCGCGGAACAGGTTCGACCCGGAACCGACCTCGACCGTGTTCCACCCCATGTGCGGGATGCGCTCGGCGGTCAGCCGGGTGACGCCACCAGGGAAGACGCCGAGGCCATGGGTGCGGACGCCGTGCTCGACGCCGAACTCGAACAGCACCTGCATGCCGACGCAGATGCCGAGCACCGGCCGGCCGTCCGCCACCCGGGCGTGGATCACGTCCTGCGCACCGAGCTTCTCGATCCCAGCCATGCAGGCGGCGTACGCGCCGACGCCGGGCACCACCAGGCCGTCGGCCTCCGCGGCCACGTCCAGATCCGGCGTCACGGTCACGTCGGCGCCCGCGCGGGCCAGCGCCCGCTCGGCGGACCGGAGGTTGCCCGACCCGTAGTCGAGCACGACGACCCGCGGGCTCATCCGGACAGCCGTCCCTTCGTCGACGGGATCCCGGTCACCCGCGGATCGAACGCGGTCGCATCCCGCAGCGCACGGGCGACGGCCTTGAACTGCGACTCCGCGATGTGGTGCGGGTCGCGTCCGGAGCGGACGAGGACGTGCAGCGCGATCGACGCGTTGTGGGTGAACGCCTCCCAGATGTGCCGCACCAGCGTCGCCGGAAACGCGGTGCCGATCTGGGCCACCTCCATCACCGCCGGCTCCTCGTGCACCAGGTACGGACGCCCGGCCAGGTCGACCGCGACCTGGACCAGCGCCTCGTCCAGCGGCACCAGCGCGTCGCCGAACCGGCGGATGCCCGCCTTGTCGCCGAGCGCCTGGTTGAACGCCTGGCCCAGTGCGATCGCGGTGTCCTCGACCGTGTGGTGCGCGTCGATGTGCAGGTCGCCGACGGTCTGCACGGTCAGGTCGAACCCGCCGTGCTTGCCGAGCTGGTTCAGCATGTGGTCGTAGAACCCGACGCCGGTCGAGATGTCGCACTTACCCGACCCATCGAGGTCGATCTCGACGAGCACCTTGGACTCGCCGGTGACCCGTTCGATCCGCCCGGTGCGGCTCATGCTTGCCCTTTCTGATCCAGCGCTGCGTCCAGCGCCACGAGGAACGCGTCGGTCTCGGCCGGGGTGCCTGCGGTGACGCGGAGGTAGCCCGGCAGCCCGACGTCCCGGATCAGGACGCCGCGGTCGAGCACCCGCCGCCAGACCGCCTTCTGGTCACCTAGTCCGCCGTTCTCGGTGGGGCCGCCGAACAGCACGAAGTTCGCGTCGCTGGGGACGACGTCCAGACCGCGGGCGGCCAGCTCGTCGACGATCCGGTCGCGCTGCTGCTTGATCGCCTCGACCGTCGCCAGCAGCGCGTCCGCGTGTGCGAGCGCGGCCCTGGCGGCGGCCTGGGTGAGCGCGGAGAGGTGGTACGGCAGACGCACGAGCCGCACCGCGTCGATCACCGCCGGATCGGCGGCCAGGTAACCGAGACGGGCACCGGCAAGCGCGAACGCCTTGCTCATCGTCCGGGTGACGACCAGCCGCGGGCTCGCGCCGAGCAGCGTCAGCGCGCTCGGCGTGCCCGGCCGGGCGAACTCGGCGTAGGCCTCGTCCACCACGACCATGCCGCGCGACTCGGCGAGCACCGCCTCGACGACGTCGAGGCCGAGCGCGGTGCCGGTCGGGTTGTTCGGTGAGCAGAGGAACACGATGTCGGGGTCGTGTTTCCGCACGTCGGCGGCGGCGTTCTCGGCGTCGACCGAGAAGTCGGCGTTGCGCCTGCCGTCGATCCAGGCGGTGCCGGTGCCGGTGCTCAGGATCGGGTGCATCGAGTACGCGGGGGTGAAGCCGAGCGCGGTGCGTCCGGGGCCGCCGAACACCTGCAGCAGCTGCTGCAGTACCTCGTTGGAGCCGTTCGCGGCCCAGAGGTTGTGCACGGTGAGCCCGTGCGCGATGTAGCGGGCCAGGTCCTCGCGGAGCGCGACCGCTTCGCGGTCGGGGTACCGGTTGAGCCCGGCCGCCTCGGTGCGGACCGCGTCCACGATCGCCTCGACGACGTCCGCGGGCACCGGGTACGAGTTCTCGTTCGTGTTCAACGCCACGGGGACGTCGAGCTGCGGTGCGCCGTACGGTTCGGAGCCCCGCAGCTCGTCCCGGATCGGGAGATCAGCGAGGGTCACGGTGCGGTCGGCCCAACGCCCGTCCGGCCCGGGCGCGGGCAGCGTCGGCGCGCTCATCGGAACCGCGCTCGAACGGCGGCGCCGTGCGCGGGGAGGTCCTCGGCGTCGGCCAGCGTCGTGACGTGATCGGCCACCTCGCGGAGCGCCTCCTCGGTGTACTCCACAACGTGGATGCCGCGCAGGAACGTCTGTACCGACAGGCCCGACGAGTGGCGCGCGCACCCACCGGTGGGCAGCACGTGGTTCGAGCCCGCGCAGTAGTCGCCGAGCGAGACCGGCGACCAGGCACCGACGAAGATCGCGCCGGCGTTGCGGACCCGCGCGGCCACCGCACGGGCGTCCGCGGTCTGGATCTCCAGGTGCTCGGCCGCGTACGCGTCCACCACCCGCAGCCCCTGCTCCAGGTCGTCGACCAGCACGATGCCGGACTGCGGACCGGACAGCGCCGCCTGGACGCGCTCGACGTGCTTGGTGGCCGCGACCTGGCGGACCACCTCGGCGTCGACCGCGTCCGCCAGCGCCGTGGACGCGGTGACCAGCACCGACGCGGCGGCCGGGTCGTGTTCGGCCTGGCTGATCAGGTCGGCGGCGACGTGCACCGGGTCAGCGGTGTCGTCCGCCAGCACCGCGATCTCGGTGGTGCCCGCCTCGGAGTCGATGCCGATGACGCCACGCAGCAGTCGCTTCGCGGCGGTGACCCAGATGTTGCCGGGGCCGGTGACGATGTCGACCGGCTCCACCGGCCCGGCGTCGTTCCCGGCGTCGGCCAGCCCGTACGCGAACACCGCGATCGCCTGGGCGCCGCCGACCGCGTACACCTCCTCGACGCCGAGCAGCGCACAGGCCGCGAGGATCGTCGGGTGCGGCAGGCCGCCGAACTCCTTCTGCGGCGGGGACGCGACGGCCAGCGCCGGCACGCCCGCCTCCTGCGCCGGGACGACGTTCATGATCACGCTGGACGGATAAACCGCGAGCCCACCGGGGACGTAGAGCCCGACCCGGCCGACCGGGACGAACCGCTCGGTGACGGTGCCACCGGGCACGACCCGGGTCGTGACGTCGGTGCGGCGCTGGTCGGCGTGGACGAGACGGGCGCGGCGGATCGACTCCAGCAGCGCGGCCCGGACCGCGTCGTCGAGCCCGGTCTCGGCGGCCGCGAGGGCCTCGGCCGGCACCCGGACGCCGGTCGCCTCGACGCCGTCGAAGCGCCGGGAAGCGTCCAACACCGCAGGTAGACCCTGGCTATGCACGGCCTCCACCACCGGACGGACCTGCGCAACCGCGGAGTCCACGTCGAGGGCGGCGCGGGGCAGTACGCCCCGCAAGTCGGCGGCGCTGCGCGTGGCAGCCGTCCCGCGGAGGTCGATTCGGGTCAGCACGGCTACGAGTCTACGGAGCGCGCCGACCGGATTCCCGCGATGGTTGCGCAGCTCTCGCCCAATCGCCACTTTCTGCTGCCTTGCGACGCCACAGTGTGGTAACCGACGCAGCGTACGAGTTCACCGAGCAGGGCGGCGGCTCCACTCCTACGCTGGACCCGTGGCCGAGACCATCCCGCTGTTTCCGCTCGGCACCGTCCTGTTTCCGGGAGTGGTGCTCCCGCTGCACATCTTCGAGCCGCGGTACCGGGCACTGGTGCGCGACCTGATGACGGCCGGGCCGGCTGCCCGCCAGTTCGGCGTGTGCGCGATCCGGCAGGGCTGGGAGGTCGGCGAGGGCGCCGTGACCGCGCTCTACGAGATCGGGTGCACCGCCGAACTCCGGCAGGTGCATCCCTATCGGGACGGCCGGTTCGACGTGGTGACGGCCGGCCGCGACCGGTTCCGGCTGCTGGACGTCGTCCCGGCCGACGGGGACGTGCCGTATCTGCGCGGCCGGATCGAACGGCTCCCGGAGGCGGACGCGGACGCCAGAGCGGGCGAAGAGGCCGAGGTGCTGGCCGCGGGCGTCCGCGAGGTGTTCGCGCGCTGCCGGACGCTGCTCCACGCCACGCTCCGGGCCGGCGAACAGACCGGGGACGACGAGACGGGGCAGCCGATCCTCCCGGCGCTACCGCTGCCCAGCGACCCGGCGATGCTCTCCTATCTGGTGGGGTCGGCGGCGCCGCTCACGCTCGACGATCAGCAGAGCCTGCTGGCGATCGACGACCCGGTCGGACGCCTGCGCCGGCAGCTGCGGCTGCTGAAGCGCGAGGCCACGATGCTCTCCCGGCTGCACGCGGTGCCGGTGCCGCTCGCCGAGCTGCGGGTCGGTCAGTCGCCGAACTGATCGGCTCGGTGACTCGGTCGCCCCGCCCCCGGGTTCACTGGTCCGGCGGGCGTTCTCCCCAGTGGCGTCCGGGCGCGCGGTTCAGCGCGGGGTCGACCTTCAGGTCCGGGTAACGCGACCACGCTGCGACGACGACGTACCCGAGCACCGCCACCAGCGGCTCCAGGAACAACAGGCCGAACGCGTTGAGCTTCACCGGCATCGAGAACGTCCGGCCGGGCGCGGCGTGCTGGAGCAGCGACTCGTACTCATCACGCCCCACCCAGATGCCGACCTTCCAGCTGACCCACGCTCCGGCCAGGCAGCCGACGGCCAGCCCCAGCAGGAGGATCGGCCCTCGCCAGCGGCGGGCGAGGTAGGCGATCGGCCCGAGTAGCAGCCCCGTCGCCAGGGCGAGCCCGCCGAACGTGGCCTGCTGCCCGAACGCCGACTCGCCGTAGTACTCAGCGAGGATCGGCCCGTTCGCGGTCATCAACACCGGGACGTGCGGCCCGATCCAGGCCCAGAGCACCCCGGTCACTGCGCCCAGCGCGGCGACGAGCAGCGCCAGCACGACGGCCGCGACCAGATCCCGCAGACTCACCGACGCGCGCAGCCCGGTCCAGAGCGCGGCGGGCGTGAGCGCGACCGGGTCCTCCGGCTCGTCGCCCGCGTGCCGCCGACGCGGAACCGGCACCAGGTCGGTGCCCGGCGCGGAGCCGAGCGTCTCCGGTACCGGGGGAAGCGGCGCCACCGGCGGCGCGGACGGAAGCGGCGCCACCGGCGGCGCGGACGGAAGCGGCGAGGGCTGCGCCGCGGTACCGGGCGACGTACCAGGCGTCTCGGGCGGCCCACTCGCGGGCGGCGGTGTCGTCACGCCGTCCGACGAGCTCGGCGAATCCTGGCGCACCGCTCAACCATAGTGCTCACCGCCCCCACCCCTGGACGAGGGCAGCACACGCATCCAGCCACGCCCGGCGGGTGGCATCGGCGATCTGTGAGAACACGATCGTCGACCCGGATTCCAGCGCCGGGTCGTACGGGATCACGGCGACCGCACGGGTGCGGTGCGAGAAGTGTTCGACCAGCTCTTCCAGGAGCGGTGAGCGGATCGGGCTGGGGCAGCTCAGGATCGTGACGGCGTCCGCGACCAGGTCGGCGTGCCCGTCCTCCTCCAGCAGGTCGAGCATCCAGTCGGCGGTGAACGCCGCGTCTTCCCGCGGCAGCGTCGTCACCACCAGCCGGTCGCTCTGCTCGATCACGGTCTTCCAGTTCGGGCTCTCGACGTTGTTGCCGGTGTCCACACAGACGATGTCGTACGCGGCGGTCAGCAGCCTCATCAGCCGCCGGACCGTGTCCGGGTCGAGGTGCCGGGCGATGCGCGGGTCCTCGTCGCCGGCCAGCACGTCGAACGAACCGTCGGACGCGTGCCGGAGGTAGTTTTCCAGCACCTCGTGGAGGTTCTGACCCGCGTTGATCGCGGTTTCGACGCCGGTGAGGTCGCCGATCAGGTGCTTGACGGTCCGGGCGTGCCGTGCGGTGCCCGCGCGAAGCCCGAGCGTGCCACGGAGCTCGTTGTCGTCCCACGCCAGCACGCCGCCGCCCCGCACGCTGCCGAGCGTCGCGGCGGCGAGCACGGTGGCCGTCGTCTTGTGGACGCCGCCCTTCGGGTTGATGAACGCAACCGCCTTCGGCACACCCACGTCGGCGCGGATGATCTCGACGGCTTGCGGGATCGGCACGGTGCCGACCAGCGGCGGAGGGGGGCCGGGGTCGGGCGGGGCCGGTCGGAAGTCGAAGTTGTCACCGGCCCGCTGCGGTGGTGCGACCACCGGCGGTGGCGCCAGGGGGTGCTGGGTCATCGGCTGGGTCGTCGGCGGGGCCACCGCCGGTTGAGCCGGTGGCGGGGTCAGCGGCGGCGCCAACGGCTGCGCGACGCCCATCGGACGCGGACGGCTCCGCTGCCGACCGAGTAACGCGCGCCAGCGTCTGACCGCTTCGCCCCGGTCGGCGGGCTCGCTCGGCCCCACCGGCACCTCCCACCCGTCTGGACGCCCCTGCGGTCAGGTCACCCGGCGCGCGTCCATGATCGCCCGCGCCGTCGGCCAGGTCATCGCCAGCCTACGTATCTTCTGCCCCGTTGTGCTCGGCGGTCGGAATCCGGATCCGCTACCCGGCCAGATCGGCCGTGTACGGGAACGCTTTCACGAACGGGTACTCGACGGTGTTCGACAGGTCGTGCAGCTCGCGCGAACCCGGCAACTGGGTGTAGCCGAGCCGGGCGTAGAAGCGGTGGGCGTCGGCGAACCGCGTATCGGTCCACAGCTCCAGCTGCCGGAGGCCGAGGCGCACGGCCTCGTCCTCGACCAGCGACGTCAGCACCTCGCCCAAGCCGTGCTTGCGCGCGGCGGCACCGACGTACAGGCTCTTCAGCTCGGCGGTGTCGGCCCCGGCGTTCGGGCGGATCCCGACCGAGCCCACGAGGACCCCGTCCAGCTCGGCCACCCACATGCGGCCACCGTTGGCCGCGTAGTACGAGCCGGGCGCTCGCAGCCAGGGCTCCTCGGCGTCCACGTCGAGAACGCAGCCCGGGTACTCGCCCCAGACCGTGCCGATCAGCGCGATCAGTCCGGCGGAGTCGGCGTCGGTGACCGGCCGGATGACCGGAAGCGCCTTGCGCATCTCGACGTGCTCGATCCCCGCCTCCTCGAACTGCGGCCCGACCGCGGTGTACCCGGCCCGCTCGTAGAAGCCTCGAGCGTGGAGCTGGGCGTGCAGCACCAGCTCCGGATGGCCCCGCCGGAGCGCTGCCCGCTCCAGCCCGCGCAGCACCACGGTGCCGACGCCGCCGCCCCGGACGTCGGACCGGACCGCCATCCGGCCGATCCGGCCGGGTGCCGGTGGCCGGCCCACCAGCCGACCGGTGCCGACCAGCCGCAGCGGCGCACAGGCCGGGGTGTTCAGGTCGTGCTCCCAGGCCCCGACGTGCACCGCGGTCTCGTCGTCCGCGTCTCGCTCCAGCTCGGCAGGAACGCCCTGGCCGACCACGAAGACGTCGTGACGCAACGCGAACACGGCCGATAGCTCGGCGTGGCTCACTTCGGTCACCCAGAGTGAGCCCGCACGCGTCTTCATGTGCATTACGTACAGCCTTTCGTTCGGACGGAATTCAGCCGTTTGGGACAGGGCCTCAGCCGGCAGCCGATGGAGACGGCGTCGCGCTCGGGCCGACAGCAGTATCCGACGGCGGACCGACAGTTCCGGATTGCTCCGGCAGCAACGGTACGAACGTGGCTCGGTCCAGCCGGTTCACCTCGGGCGCCGGGTCGATCACCCGGATCCCCGGACGCTGGGCGAGCGTCCGGAGCTGCTCCGGCGTCGCCCGGACGACCGCGGCGTACACGCACGCGCACAGCGCCCGGTAGGCCGCCGCCTCCTGCCGCTCCATCGCTGCGTCCGCCGTGTAGACCCGCGCCAGCTCGGCGTCCGCGGTCGCTGCCGCGCTCGCCGCCTCCGACGCCGCCCGGTCCTTCGCCGCCGCGGTCCGGTGCATGCCTGCCGCCACGTCCACGTCCAGACGGTCGACGACCAGCGTCACCAGCTGGGTCTGGGCGTCCGGCAGCGGGACCCGCATCACCACCCGGTTCACCGGGTAGCCGGCGAAGAGCGCCGGAAGGGAGCCCGGGCGCTGGTACTCGGTCAGCCCGACGAGCGCCCAGACCGCGGTTCCGGCGGGCAGCCCGGCGAGCTCGCGCGAGGCGTCCGCGCGGTAGGCGTCGATACGTTGGCCGTCGACCGGGCCGACCCGCGGCACGTTGCCGACCGTGTCGTCGACGGGCGCCGTCCGGGTACCGGCCCGGTAGGCGACGACGATCAGGCCGACGACGAGCACCAGCGTGACCAGCGCGGTCCACGACCGGGTCAGACGCCGTGCGCCCCGCCCCAGCCGGGCCAGCACGCGGTCGCGGAAGAACCTCACGACTCGGCGCGGACCCGGTCCAGCGCGGTCTGCAGGTCCGTCGGGTACTCGCTGGTGAACTCGACCCACTCGCCGGTGTCGGGGTGGGCGAAACCGAGTCGCATCGCGTGCAGCCACTGCCTGGTCAGCCCGAGGCGGGCGGCGAGCGTGGGGTCGGCACCGTAGGTCAGGTCACCGACGCAGGGATGGCGCAGCGCGGAGAAGTGGACCCGGATCTGGTGCGTGCGGCCGGTCTCCAGCGTCACCTCCAGCAGCGACGCCGCCCGGAACGCCTCCAGCGTGTCGTAGTGGGTGATGCTCGGCTTGCCGCCTGCCACGACCGCGAACCGCCAGTCCGAGGACGGGTGCCGGTCGATCGGCGCGTCGATCGTCCCGCGGCTCGGATCGGGGTGGCCCTGGATCAGCGTGTGGTAGACCTTGCTGACCTCGCGCTCCTTGAAGGCGCGTTTCAGCAGCGTGTAGGCCCGCTCGCTGGTGGCGAGCACCATCAGGCCGGTGGTTCCGGCGTCGAGCCGGTGCACGACGCCCTGCCGCTCCGCGGCGCCGGACGTCGAGATCCGGTAGCCCATCGCCGCGACGCCGCCGACCACGGTCGGGCCGGTCCAGCCCGGGCTCGGGTGCGCGGCGACGCCGACCGGCTTGTCGACGACGACGATGTGGTCGTCGGCGTACACGACCCGCAGGCCGGGAACCGGCTCGGGCGCGGCCGACGGTGGCGCGGCAGGCGCGGGCAGCGTCACCTCGAGCCACGCGCCGCCGGACACCCTGTCCGACTTACCCGCCGGGGCACCGTCGAGGTACGCGTCCCCGGCCTCGATCACGCCGGCGGCCGCAGTGCGGGAGAGCCCGAAGAGGCGGGCCAGCGCGGCGTCCAGGCGCATGCCCTCCAGCCCGTCCGGGATGGGGAGGGAACGATGCTCACCGCGGACGACTTCAGTCATCCTTCGATTGTGCCCGGCCGGCCTTGGTCGCTCGCGACCCGTCGATCCGGCGACCGGTCAGTTCGAGGACGACGATGAGCGCGACGCCGACGCACAGCGCGGAGTCGGCGAGGTTGAACACCGGCCACGGTGGGTCGAACGGATCGACCACCGCGAGGAAGTCGACGACCCCGCCGCCTTCGCGGAACAGCCGGTCGACGACGTTGCCGCAGGCGCCGCCGAGCACCAGCCCGAGGGCCAGGGCCCAGGGGGTCGAGGCGAGCTTGCGGGCGGTCCGGATGATCACGACGATGACGCCGACCGCGATCGCGGTGAGCACGTACGTGTAGCCGGAGCCGAGCGAGAACGCCGCGCCGGTGTTGCGGGTGTGGACCAGGTACAGGACGTTCGCGAGGACCTCGACCGGAGGGCGGTTGGTATCCTCCAGCTTCGCTACGACGACGAGCTTGCTGATCACGTCGGCGGCGAGCGTGAGGAGCGCGACCAGCGCGAACAGCCACCGACCTCGCCGCGTCCGGGGCCCGGCGACCGTCTCCTGAGCGTCCTCGGACAGGCCCCCGTCACGCTCGTGCGCGGCCGGGTCAGAGTCCACACCGCCGGGCGAACCCTCGGCCGCAGCCGGGCCCGGGCTCGCACCCTCGGCCGCGTCCGCGGCGGCCCGAGTGGCGTCCGCGTCGGCCGGGGTCGAGGTGGCGGGGCCTGCGCCCGCCCCGTTCGGCGCAGCCGCGTCGGCCGGGGCCGGGATGGCCGGGTCTGCGCCCGTCCCGTTGGGGGCGGCCGCATCGGCACGGGTGGCCGCCGGGTCCGCGTCCGCCGGGTGATCGGCTGTCCCCGGGTCGGGGGCGTCGGGATCGACGGGCTGCTGCCCGTCGACCGGCGCCGCGCCCCGGGGGTCACTGTCAGCGGGCCGCGTCAGCGGCGCTCCTCGATCTGCTTGCAACTCACGCACAGGGTCACACTAGGGAATGCCTCGAGGCGCGCGGTCGGGATGGGGTTCCCGCACCGCTCGCAGGAGCCGTACTTCCCCTCCGCGAGCCGCGCCAGCGCATGCTCGACCTGCTGCACCCGTTCCCGCAGCCCATGGACGAGGGAGAGCTCCTGCTCCCGCTCGAACGTCTTCGTGCCGGTGTCGGCCTGATCGTCGCCCGCACCGTCGGCCACTCGGCTCCGCTGCAGGTCGGTCAGGGTGACCACGGCCTCGTCGTACTCGGTCGTGAGTTCCTGCAGCCGCGCTTCGAGCACGCTGCGCAGTTCCTCGCTCCGACCGTCGTCCGGTGCCACCGCGGCACCGCCCGCTTTCGACTTCGTGCGCGGGGCCTCTGCCGCGCCGCCCGATCCCGTCGCCGCGGTGCGGGTCGTCCGGCGGGTGCCGGTCTTCGCCGCCACCCGACGAGGGGTGTCTTTCGTGGCCTTCGCCTGCTCCGCCATCGCGGCCACCTCCGCCCGGTTCGCCGTGCTGAGCCCGGCGGTTGGTCAGAGCGCTCAGGATACGTAGCCGATGCCCGTCGCGACAATGCGACGCGCACCAATGCTGACGCCGTACACGCTCGTGTCCCCCACAGCCGCACGTTGCCAGGGGCTGCGCGGCCTGTGAGTCTTCTCTCACATACCGTCTCGACCAGGTAGTTCAAACGTGCCTTTTCCGGCGGGAGTCAGCGGCTGCCTCAACCGTCACGCAGTGCGGTCAGCCGCGCCTCGGCGTCCGGCGGGGCGGGGATCAGCGCGAGTAGCTTGTCTCGGCTCGTCCGGCCGGCGAGCAGCGTGACGCCCGCGGCCCGGACGCCGAACGCGGCGGCCACCGCCTGGATCACGGCGTCGGTCGCGCGGCCCTCGACCGCGCGAGCCGCCACCGCGACGACCAGGGCGGGTCCGTGTGGCCCGTGGTGGCTGCCACCGACGCGAGGCCGGGATGCTCCCGGCTTGACGCGCACGGGGACGACGAAGCGGTCGGTCGATCCCGTAGCGTCGTGACGCTGCGTCACCGCCGCAGAGCGACCAGAAGCCGCGTCGCCGCCGCACAGCGGCTACAGGGGGTGAAGCCCAGTTCGATCGCCTGTTCGGCCGAGAGCGTCACGGTCGTGCGCCCGTCGAGCTGCGGGCACGCGTCCAGGTGGTAGCGCGGGCGGCCGTCGACGACGAGAACCGGCTCGTCGGCGTGGGCGAGCTTCTTCTTCTCGGAGGAGAGGAGGAGTTCGGCGGCCGGCTCAGGATCGCTGTCGTCCCCGGTCGGGCTCGGCAGCGGCCCGCCCGAGTTCCCCGCGTCCCCGGTCGGCGCCGGACCGGGCGCGGCGTCCGCATTCGCCGGACGCGACGGGTCGTCCCGCTCGGCCGCAGCGGGTGACACCGGCGCCGCGCCGCCGAGCGGCAGCGTGATCGCCTCGGTCTCCGGCTCCGCCTCCGAGTACGACGGCTCCGCCGAACGCGCCGGACGCGACTGCTCCGCCGCGCCGGATGGCTCCGCAGGACGCGCCGGACGCGGCTGCTCGCCCGGACGCGAGAACTCCGCCGAGCGCGAGGGCTCCGCGGGACGCGACTGCTCCGCGGGGCGCGAGAACTCCGCCGGACGGGCCGGACTCGTCGGACGCGACTGGTCCGCCGCGCGGGAAGGCTCTGCGGGGCGGGCCGGGCTGGTCGGGCGCTGCTCCGCGGGCCGAGCGAACTCCGCCGCGCGGGAAGGCTCCGCGGGGCGGGCCGGGCTGGTCGGGCGCTGCTCCGCGGGCCGAGCGAACTCCGCCGCGCGGGAAGGCTCCGCGGGGCGGGCCGGGCTGGTGGGGCGGGGCTGCTCTGCCGGGCGGGCCGCGTCGCGCGGGCGGTCGGTGGGCGTGGAACGCGGCGGCTGGTTCGGCTCCACGCGAGTGGACTCGACGACGAGCACCGGCGGACCGTCGAGTTTGATCGTGTCGGTCGGTCCCGCCTCGTCGGCCACGTCCACGACGTCGGCCGGCTCGTCGCGGACCGTCTCGGACGCCCGCGGGGATGAGTCGACGACCTCTGCCACGACGTCGGCGACCACGATTGTCTCCGCGCTATCGTCCACCCGCTCGCCGGGAGCGAAGTACAGCCGCCGGTCCTCGTCCGGCCGCCTCGACCCCGGTGAGCCCGGAGCGCCGGAGCCCGGCGCTCCCGAACCCGGGGATCCCTGACCCGGGAAGCCCTGGCCCGGCTGGGCCTGCGGACGGCTCGACCCCGGACGGTGCGACTGGCCCGCATACGACTGCCCGGCGTGGGACGGGCCAGCCTGCGACTGGCCGGCGTGCGACGGCCCCTGCCCCGCCTGCCCGGCGTGGGATGGGCCAGCCTGCGACTGACCGGCGTGCGACTGGCCGGCGTGGGACTGACCCGCGTGGGATTGGCCGGCGTGCGACGGCCCCTGCCCGGCGTGGGACGGGCCGGGGTAGGGCTGCGCCGGGTGCGGCGTCCGGTCGGCGGGCGGTGGCGCCTGGGTGGGCCGCCCCGACGACGGGGGCTGACCGGTATATCCGGTGGCCCGGTCCGACTCGGCACCGTATCGGCGATCGGTCGGGCGGCCACCGGACGGGTAACTCTCGGCGAGCGGTACCACCCGGTCGCGGGCATCGGCCTCGCGCGGACCGGGCTGGCGCTGTGCCGCCGCGGGGTGCTGCGTCGACTGCGGGTGCCCCATCGGCCGGGGCTGAGAGCTCGGTCGGGCGTGGCCCGGCTCCGCCCACTGCGCGGCGGCCGGCCGCGGCTGCCCCGCCGAACCGGCGTGACCCGCCGAACCGGCGTGACCCGCCGAACCGGCGTGACCCGCCGAACCGGCGTGACCCGCGGAACTGGGATGCGCCGCCGGGCTGGTGTGCGCCGCGGCGGGCCGCGACTGGGCCGGAGACCCGGTCGGGCGGGACGGAACCGGTTGATCAGCGCGCCGGTACGGCTCCTGCCGGTACTCAGGCTCCGACCGGTACGAAGGCTCCGGCTGATACGAGGGTTCCGACCGGTACGAAGGCTCCGGCTGGTGCGAAGGCTCCGAGCGGTACGACGGCTCCGACCGGCGCTGGCCCTCCCGCTGGTGCGGAAAATCCTCCCGCTGGCGGGCGGAACCCTCCCGCTGCTGCGCTGAGCCCTCTCGCTGATGCGGGAAACGCTCGTCGTGCGCGTACTGCCGCTCGCGCGGATGCGCCGGGACGGGCTCGGCGGGCTGGTCCGCCGGCTGCGAGCGCCGGGCCGGTTCCTCCACGGCGATCAGCCGTTCCGCCTTCACCCGTAAGAGTGCGGGCGGCCCGAGCTCCTCCTGGTCCCCCGCCGCAGCGGCCGCCGCTGCGAGGGCGCGTTGCCGGCGGATGCCGAACGCCAGAAACGCGCCCGCGAGCAGACAGGTTGCGATGGAGGCCAGGACGAAGCCGTCGTTCGTCTGCACGACTCCCGCGCCCAGTAGGGCGGCAGACGCGCAGACGAAGAGAAGGCTGACGACGATCACGGCGTGGTGAGAACCCGGCCCATGGCCCGGCCCAGGTCAGCGACCGTGCGAGTCGGCGACGTCGCCGGACCGCGGTAGGCCGCTGTGCGGCCCGCCGAACGCCCCGGAAAGGCTCGACGTGCCGACACCTTCACGGTTGATCTCGGCCTCGGTGGCCTGGCCGCGGGCTTCGAGGTCACGCAGCTGGCTCTCCAGGTACGCCTTGAGCCGGGTGCGGTACTCGCGCTCGAACGCCTTCAGCTGCTCGATGTGCTTCTGCAGAGCGGTGCGCTTGGCCTCCAGGCCACCCATGGCTTCCTGGTGACGCTGGCGGGCGTCCCGCTCCAGCGCCTCGGCCTTCGCCCGGGCGTCCCGGGTGAGCTCCTCGGCGTTGGCACGCGCCTCGGACAGCAGCTTGTCGGCCTCGCGCCGGGCGTCCGCCACGTGGTCGTCCGCGGTCCGCTGTGCGAGCATGAGCACTCGCAGCGCCTTCTCGCCCTGGTCGTCGCCGGGCACGGCGGGCAGGGCCGAGCCGGAGACCTGGCTCTGCGCGCTCTGTGCCTGCTGCTGCGCGGCGGCAGCGGCCTGCTTGGCCTGCTGCGTCTCCTGGCGAAGACGCTCGACCTGCTGCTTGAGCTCGTGGTTCTCCGCCTGCATCCGGCGGACCTCGGGCTCGTTCGCCGTCGCAGCCGCGGGCGCAGCTGCCGGGCCACCGGTACGGCCGCGCTCCACCTGAGCCTTGAGGTCGTTGTTCTCCTCGATCAGCCGGGCGAGCTCCCGCTCCACCTCGTCGAGGAAGGCGTCGACATCGTCCTCGTCGTAACCGCGCTTGCCGATCGGCGGTTTCTTGAAGACGACGTTATGAACGTCGGCGGGGGTCAGCGGCATCGAAACTCCTCCGGACACGTCTGGGTGGGCGGACGGCGTGCGGTCAGTATGACGTCTCGGACAGCCGTCGGACCACGCTCATGAGGATGGTGACGATCATGAGCAGCAACAGGAAACCGAGGTCGAGGCTAACGCTCCCGATCCTCAGCGGGGGGATCACCCGGCGCAGCGCCTTGAGCGGCGGATCGGTAGTGCTGTAAACGACCTCGAGCGCGGCGGACGCCGCACGGCCCGGCCTCCAGCGCCGTGCGAAGACAAGCACGTACTCCGCTACTAGTCGCCCAAGAAGTACCAAAAGGAACAAATAGAGCAGCAAGTAGGCGAGCTGCCACACGAGCAACACGGAGTACGTCGTCCTTAGCTCTGGTTGAAGAAGCCGCCCTCGGCGATCCGAGCCTTGTCCTCCGCGGTGACGGTGACGTTGGCCGGCGAGAGCAGGAAGACCCTGTTGGTCACGCGCTCGATGCTACCGCGCAAGCCGAAGGTGAGTCCGGCCGCGAAGTCAACCAGTCGCTTTGCATCCGCCTCGTCCATTTCGGTGAGGTTCAAGATCACCGGAATGTGATTACGGAACTGCTCTCCGATCATCCGCGCTTCGTTGTAATTCGTCGGATGAAGCGTGGTGATCCGATACGACGTCTCTTCAGGCTCGCTCACGTCGCTCACCACCGCCCTCTCGCGAAGTGACAGCTGCGGCGCGAGCGCCAGGTTGTCGTGGGTCGGCGGCGACGGTGTGGCGGGCATGCGACTGACCGGCCGGCTCGGACTGCGCTCCAGACGCGTGGGCCGGGACACCGGCTCCTCGAACTCGTCCTCATAGGTGTCGAGCTCGTCGTCGGCGTACCGACGGTCGTCGAACCGCCGGGACTCGTAGCGCTTGTCGTCGTACCGACCGTCCTCGTACGGACCGTCCTCGTAGCGCGGGTCGTCCTCGACGAGACCGAGCCAGACGCCTGCCTTCCGCCATGCACCCATGGAGCGCCCCCTCCTCCTCGTCGGCGATCGACACAACCGATGCTAAATGACACGCATGTGATTCTGCATTTTCAAGGCCACACACTACCGTGTCCCGACACCCGTTTCCCGAGCAAAGCGGATCCGACACGCACATGTGTCGCGCCGTGTCGGACTGCCGACTCCAGGTCGCTGCTCATCCCGGCGGAGATCCACCGCGCTTCGGGATGGTCTTCCCGCAGCGCGGCACTCAGCTCGGCAAGTCGCGCGAACGCACGGTCGGGGTCACCGCCTAACGGGGCGACCGCCATCAGCCCGAGCAACCGCAGTGTGGGACTCGCCACGACGTCGGCGGCCAGCGCCGCCACCGCGGACGGCGTCACGCCGCCCCGGCCCGCCGAGGCGCCCTCTTCCAGGTCCACTTGCAGCAGCACGTCGAGCGGCCGCTCACGATGCCGTTCGGACGCGCCCGCCAGCGCGGCCGCCAGCTCCGGGCGGTCGACGCTGTGAACGACGTCGGCGTACCGGACCACCGAGCGCGCCTTGTTGCGCTGGAGCTGCCCGACGAAGTGCCAGCGCAGGTCCACGGAGGTCAGTTCCGCGTGTTTGGCCTTCGCTTCCTGATCCTTGTTCTCCGCCACGTCCCGGACGCCGAGCGCCGCCAGCGCCGCCACGTCGCTCGCCGGCCACGTCTTGGTGACTGCGATCAGCGTCACCTCGGCGCGTTGCCGTCCGGCGTCCTCGCAGGCCGAGGAGAGCCGACGCTCGACGTCGGCCAGGCCTGCGGTCAGCTCAGCCACCCGCTCCGGGGAGGCCGCCGACGGCGCAGGACCGGCCGACCCGTGGTCGGCGGACCCGGTCCGGCCGATCCCGGCCGGCGAACCGGGTGTCACGCCCCGTTCTTGAGGAAGTCGGGGACGTCGACGTCGTCGAAGATGACGCGCTTCGGCGCCGGAGCAGGCGGCTGCGGTGCCGGCGGCTGCGGTGCCGGCGCAGCCGAGACCGGCTGGCTGTTCGACTGCCGCGGCGCGTAGCCACCGGACTGGTCGCTGTAGCGCTGCTGGTGCTGCTCCGCGTAGCTCGGCCGGGTGCTGGCCGCCCGGTAGGCGGGCGCGCCGCTGTCGAAGCCGGCCGCGATGACCGTGACCCGCACCTCGTCGCCCAGGGCGTCGTCGATGACCGTACCGAAGATGATGTTCGCGTCCTGGTGAGCAGCGTCCGCGACCAGCGAGGCAGCCTCGTTGATCTCGAACAGGCCCAGGTCGGAACCGCCGGCGATGGAGAGCAGCACGCCGTGCGCACCCTCCATGCTGGCCTCCAGCAGCGGGCTGGAGATCGCCGCCTCGGCCGCCTCGACCGCCCGGTTCTCGCCGCGCGCGGAACCGATACCCATCAGGGCCGAGCCCGCGCCGCTCATGACGCTCTTCACGTCGGCGAAGTCCAGGTTGATCAGACCCGGCGTGGTGATCAGGTCGGTGATGCCCTGAACACCCTGCAGCAGCACCTGGTCGGCCATCTTGAACGCGTCCATCATGCTGATGTCGCGGTCGCCGAGCGACAGCAGCCGGTCGTTCGGGATCACGATCAGCGTGTCGCACTCGTTGCGCAGATCGTCTATGCCCGACTCGGCCTGGACCGCACGACGCCGGCCCTCGAACGCGAACGGCCGGGTGACGACTCCGATCGTCAGCGCGCCCAGCTTCCGGGCGATCGACGCGACGACCGGTGCACCACCGGTGCCGGTTCCGCCGCCCTCGCCCGCGGTGACGAACACCATGTCCGCACCCTTGAGGACCTCTTCGATCTCGTCCTTGTGATCCTCGGCGGCCTTCCGGCCCACGTCCGGGTTCGCCCCGGCTCCGAGACCCCGGGTGAGTTCCCGCCCGACGTCCAGTTTGACGTCGGCGTCGCTCATCAACAGCGCTTGGGCATCGGTGTTGATCGCGATGAACTCGACCCCTTTGAGGCCCACCTCGATCATCCGGTTGACGGCGTTGACACCGCCACCGCCGATGCCGACGACCTTGATGACCGCCAGGTAGTTGTGCGGAGGTGTCATCGGTGTGCCTTCCTAGTGAGCAATGGTCCCGTGAGCGATGGAGAACCCATAGGCGTCGGAGCCCGGTCGAGGGTGGCCCGACGCCTATTTGAACCGGCGACACAGCTCACGTGGCCGAACTCTCACCCTCTAGTAGAGCGTTACTGTTATGTCAAGTATTGCTGTGATCGGACGGTAGGCGTCTGCGCGGGCGTGATTCAAGCTGCCACGCGGGCGTGTCTCGCGAGGATCGCGGCGCACGCCCGGCATCGACCGTCAATGCCACATTGTTCCCTATAAGAGGTAAATGTCCAAAGTGATCGCCGTTGACCGGTCTCAAGCGACCGAGCGGTCCCACCCTTCCGTAACCATGGCTTCCCGCGCCACCCTCACCCTGAGCCTGAGGTCCGCAGGCAGACCTCTGTTATAGCCGTTCTCGAAAAGAACGGCCGCTCAGCGCACGGTCACGACGTCCGGTGAGCTGACGTCGATCCGCGTACCGGACTCGCCGAGCAGAGCCGTCGCGATCCTCGCCTTGCGCGGACTGTCCTCCGGCGCGCCCCAGAACACCACCCTGCGGTCGGTCAGCCGGACCTCGATCCGCTGCGGGGTCGCGGCCACCACCACCGAGACCAGCTCGCGTAGCTGCGGCGTGAGGGCACTCGCGACGGTCAGCGCCGCGCGGGTCGCGGGGTCACCGGCCTCCGGATCGGGCACCCGGATCAGCGGCAGGCCCGCCGGACGGGACGGAACCGCGCGGAACGGGTAGCCCTCGGCGTCGACCAGGACGTACCCGACACCGCGCGCGGCCACCGCGACCGCTTCCCGCTCGGCGATCGTCACGACCACCGTGTTCGGCCAGGCCCGCCGGACATGAACCGAAGCCACCGAAGGCAGTTTGCCGATCCGGTCCGCGGCCGCCGCGGTGTCCAGGCGCGCCAGCGGCGTCCCGACCGGGATCGCCGCCGCCCGCGCGACCTGTTCGGTGGTGACGGTTCGCTCGCCACGCACCGAGATCGTCCGGACGCCGAGCAGCGCCGAACCGAGCAACGCCCACACCGCCACCGAGGAGACCACGACGACTCCAGCCACCAACGCGTACGGCGCGACGGCTCGCAGGCCACGGCGTCCCTTCCGGAGCGCCCGCCGTCCGCCTGCCCGCGCCGAGGCGTTGACCGCGTCCCGCCGGAGCCGCCAGCGCCGCGCCGGACGATCGGTCTTGCCGCTCGTCGGTGTGCGCGCCACGGTCTCCCTCCCGCCCGTCAGAAGGGCCGAGCCTACCGACGCCGCCTCCGGCGGCGTCGGTAGCGACACCCGATGCCTAGGTCACACGGAGTGTCGCGAGGTCAGCTGACGAGGCCCGCCTGCTCCTCGAGCGCGGTGAGGATCTCGGTGCCGAGCATCGAGATCGGCGGGGCGCCCATCGTGACGACGAGATCGCCCGGACGAGCCCGGCGAACCACCTCCGCGGACACCGCCGACCAGGACGGCTCGAACACCACCTGCTCGCGCGGCAGCGGCACCGCGCGGGCCAGTGGCGCGCCGCCCTGACCGGGCAGCCGCTCCTCGCCCGGCCCGAAGACCTCCATGACGATGACCTCGTCGGCGAGCGCCAGCGAGGCCGCGATCTCGTCCTGGAACGCGACCGTGCGGTACATCCGGTACGGCTGGAACGCGACGATCAGCCGACCGGTGCCGGCGAGCGCCCGCAGCGTCGTCAGCGCGCCGGTCATCGACGTCGGGTGGTATGCGTACTCGTCGTAGACCCGGACGCCGGCCGCGACGCCCTTGAGCTCGAACCGCCGGCGGACGCCACGGAACTGGCCCAGCGACTCCACGGCCTTGGCCGGGTCCAGCTCCAGCTTCACGGCGGTGAGCAGCGCGGCGGCCGAGTTCAGCGCCAGGAAACCGCCCGGCACCGCCACGCTCACCGCGCCGAGCTTGGTCCCGCCGAGCACCGCGACGTACGAGGTCCCGGCGACGTCGCTGGCCTCCTCGGTGAGCCGGAGGTCGGCGTTCTCCGCGCGTCCGTAGGTGAACACCCGCCGCCCGGTCGACCGGGCGTACTCCCCGAGCCGGACCGCACCGGCGTCGTCGCCGCAGACGACGACGAACCCCTTCCGGTCGACGCGGTCGACGAACTGCCGGAACGCGGCCTCCAGGCCGGCCATGTCGCCGTAGGTGTTGAGGTGGTCGGCCTCGAGGTTCGTGATGATCGCCACGTACGGCGAGTAGAGCAGGAACGACCGGTCGCTCTCGTCGGCCTCGACGACGAAGTGCTGCCCGCTGCCGTGGTGCGCGCCCACCCCGGCGTCGGCGAACTCCCCACCGATGAAGAACGACGGGTCGACGCCGCAGTGCTGCAGGACGGTGGTGACCATCGACGTCGTCGTGGTCTTGCCGTTCGTGCCGGCGATCGCGATCACCTGGCGGCCGTTCATCGCGGTGACCAGGGCTTCCGCACGGTGCAGCACCCGCAGGCCGCGCCGGCGCGCCTCGGCGAGCTCGACGTTGTCGGCCGGGATCGCGGTCGAGTAGACCACGGTGTCGACGTTCGCGATGTTTTCGGCGGCCTGGCCGAGGTGGATCGTCGCGCCGAGGGCGCGCAGCGTCTCCAGCGCCGGCCACTCCTTGATGTCGCTACCGCTGACCGGGATGCCCCGGGTGAGCAGCAACCGCGCCACACCGAGCATGCCGACGCCACCGATGCCGATGACGTGCACGCGGCCCAGGTCTTCGGCCGACAGCTTCGACAGGTCCTGGGTCACGCCCGCTCCTCCGCCCGTCGGTTCTCCCGGACCGCCTGGTACACCAGCGCGAGCAGGGCCTCGTCACCGTCCCGGCGACCGTACCCGGCAGCTGCCCGGCCCATCGCGGTAATCCGGTCGGGTTCACCCAACAGCGGTATCACGTTCTCCTCCAGCCACGACGCGGACAGATCCGCGTCCTCCACCAACAGTCCGCCGCCGGCGCGCGTCACCGGCAGCGCGTTGCGCCGCTGCTCGCCGTTCCCGTGCGGATACGGGACGTAGACGGCCGGCAGCCCCACCGCGGCCACCTCGGCACAGGTCAGCGCGCCACCGCGGCAGAGCATGAGATCCGCCGCGGCGTACCCGAGGTCCATCCGATCGAGGAACGGCAGCGTCACGTACTTCGACGTGGTCCGCTCGGGCATGATGTCGAGCGTGTTGCGGGCCCCGACCACGTGCAGCACCTGGATGCCCGCCGCGCCGAGCGCACCGGCCGCCGCGGTCACCGCGAGGTTGATCGAGCGCGCGCCCTGCGACCCGCCGGAGACGAAGAGCACCGGCTTGTCCGGGTCCAGGCCGAAGTGTTCGCGGGCCGCCGCCCGCGCCGCCGCCCGGTCGAGCCCGGCGATCCGCGAACGCAGCGGAACACCGACGACCGTGCCGTGCCGCAGCGTCACGTGGTCGCCACCGAGCCCGACGAACGGCGTGAGCCGGGAACCGACCTTGTTCGCGATGCCTGCCGGGTCGTTCACCTCGTGGACGACGAGCGGCAGCTTCGCGCGCCGGGCCGCCAGGTAGGCGGGGAGCGCGACGTACCCGCCGAAACCGACGACGACCTCGGCGTCCACCCGGTCGAGGATCTCGGCGACCGCGGCCACGCTGCGCCGGATCCGGCCCGGGGTCCGCGCGAGGTCGGCGTTGGGGCGCCGCGGCAGCGGATACGCCGGAACCAGCTCGAGGTCCCAGCCGCGGGCCGGGATGATCTCGGCCTCCAGGCCCTTCGGCGTCCCGAGGCAGGTGATCCGCGCATCCGGGTGGTACCGCCGGATGCACTCGGCCAGCGCCAGTGCCGGTTCGATGTGCCCGCCCGTCCCGCCCCCGGCGAGGACGACCGATCGCAACGCGGTCACCGGCGACCTCCTGTTCGTGCCCGATGGTGGGTCGACCGGCCTAACGGGCGGCCCGTCCTGCCAGACCGTAACGCCTGCCGGGCCCGTCCGGGTCGCCCGGGCAGCTCGGGCAGCGGGATGCCCGCCCAGCGGACCCACCAGGCGCGCCCGCGCGCGTGCAGCGCGAGCACGGCCTCGGGCTCGTGCCTGGCGAAGCTGGCGAGCATGCCGATCACGAACATCGTGAGGACCAGCGAACTGCCACCGGCCGAGATCAACGGCAGCGGGACGCCGGTGATCGGCAACAGCCCCACCACGCCCCCCATGTTCACCAGCGCCTGCCCGGCCAGCCAGACCGTACCGGCGGACGCAACCAGGCGGCGGAACGGGTCGTCGACCCGGCTGGCGATCCGCATCCCGGCCCAGGTGAGCACCGCGAACAGCCCGACCACGACCAGGCAGCCGAGGACGCCGAGCTCCTCGCCGATGACCGCGAAGATGAAGTCGTTGTGGGCTTCCGGCAGGTTGCCCCACTTCTCCCGGCTCTGCCCCAGCCCCAGCCCCCACCAGCCGCCGCTGCCGAGCGAGTAGAAGCCACGCACCAGCTGATAGGCGTCGTCGTCCTGGTGGGCGAACGGATCGGTGAACGTCGTCAGCCGGGAGATCCGCTCCGGGTTCCCCGCGATCAACGGCACCAGCCCGACGACGCCGATCGCGCCGAGCGTCGCGAACACCCGGAACCGCACCCCGGCCGTCCAGAGCAGCGCGATCAGGATGAACAGCAGCAGGATCATGCCGCCGAAGTCCTCGAGACCGACCAGGCCGAACAGCACGACCGAACCGGCCAGCAGCGGCACCGCCAGGTGCCGCCACTCGGTCAGCAGCGGACGCTTGCGCACCAGGACGGCCGCACCCCACAGCACCAGCGCGAGCTTGGCCACCTCGACCGGCTGGATCTGGATGAACCCGAAGTCCAGCCACAGCGTCGCGCCGTTGACCTCCTTGCCGAGGAACGGCAGCAGCATCAGCAGGATCGTGGCCAGCACGACCAGCGGCCAGCCCAGCAGCGGCCAGACCCGCATCGGGAGCCGCAACGCCAGCCAGAACGCCGGGATGCCGATCAGCGCGAACGTCAGCTGTTTGGTGAAGACCGTGAACGCGCTGCCGGAGTTGGCGTACGAGTCGATGCTGGACGCCGAGAGCACCATGATCAGGCCCAGGCCCAGCAGCAGGCCCGTGCTGGCCAGCAGCGCGTAGTAGGACGCCATCGGGCGGCGCAGGAGCCCGGTCACCGCGCCGACGTAACGAACGTGGGTCTCCACGCCCGCAGGCGCCGCCACTACCGGTCCAGAGGGGACGCTGCCGCCAGTTTCTCGACCGCGTCGGCGAACGCGTGCCCGCGTGCGGCGTAACTCGGGAACATGTCCCGCGACGCCGCGGCCGGCGCCAGCAGGATCGTGTCGCCGGGGTGGGCCAGCTCGGCGGCGGCTGCGACGACCTCGGTCATGGCTCCATCATCGGCCCTCGACACCTCGCGCACGGGGACGTGCGGCGCGTGTCGGCGCAACGCCTCCGCGACCTCGGCCCGGTCGACGCCGAGCAGCACGGCGCCCACCAGCCGGTCGGCCACGGACGCCACCAGTGGCCCGATGTCGACGCCCTTGAGCTCACCACCGGCCACCCACACCACCCGCGGGTAGGCGCGCAGCGACGCCTCCGCCGCGTGCGGGTTGGTGGCCTTGCTGTCGTCCACCCAGGTCACCCCGCCCCGGGTGACCCGTACCAGCGCGTTGCGGTGCGGCTCCGGCTCGTACGCGGCCAGCCCCGCCGCGACGGCGTCCGGCTCGACGCCGTGCGAGCGGGCCAGCGCGGCGGCGGCGAGCGCGTTCGCGACGTTGTGCGGACCGGGCGGCCGCACCTCGCCGAGCGTCCCGACCGCGGTGGCCTGCGCCGGGTCGTCGGTGAACGCCCGGTCCACCAGCAGGTCCTCGACCACGCCGAACTGGCCGGGAGCCGGGGTGTGCAGGCTGAAGCCCACCCGCCTGCCCGGGGCGGCCGCCAGCAGCTCGGCGACCCGCGAGTCCGAGACGTTGCCGATCGCCACGGTCTCCGGCGAGTACCAGAGCTTGGCCTTGGCCTCCGCGTACGAGGCGAAGTCGCCGTGCCAGGACAGGTGGTCGTCGGCGAGGTTGAGCAGTGCCGCCGCGGCCGGGGCCAGCGTCGACGACCAGTGCAGCTGGTAGCTGGACAGCTCGACGGCCAGGACGTCGTACGGCTCTGGGTCAAGCACCGCGTCGATCAGCGGCACGCCGATGTTGCCGACCGCGGTCGTCCGGAGCCCCGCGCTCCGCAGGATCGTCGCGAGCATCGTGACGGTCGTCGTCTTGCCGTTGGTCCCGGTGACCGTGAGCCACGGGGTGGGCCGGGGGCCAGGGCGCAACCGCCACGCCAGCTCCGGCTCGCTGAACACCTCGATGCCGGCCGCGATCGGGCCCGCCAGCAGCGGATGGTCCGGCCGGAAACCGGGCGAGACCACGATCTGCTCCAGGTCACCGGGCAGTTCCGCCGGATCGACGAGCACGTCGGCGCCGGTCTCGGCCAGCGCGGCCAGCGCCGGCGAGTCGACCCGGTCGAACACCGTGACCCGGGCACCGAAGCTCTGCAGCGCTCGGGTGACGGCCGCACCGGTCACGCCGGTGCCGCCGACAACGACGTGCCGCCCGGCATACCACCTGCGGGAGGTCATTGCGAGAGCACGTCGAGGTAGTCGGCGAAGAAGATCCCGAGGCCCGCGGCGACGAAGAACCCGGCGATGATCCAGAACCGCACGACGATCGTGGTCTCTTGCCAGCCCGCCAGCTCGAAGTGGTGCTGCAGCGGGGCCATCCGGAAGACCCGGCGGCCGGTGCTGCGGAACGAGATGATCTGGATGACGACCGACATCGTGACGATCACGAACAGCCCGCCGAGAATCAGCAGGAGCAGCGTCGTCCGGGTGGTCAGCGCCAGGCCGGCGATCAGGCCACCGATGCCCAGGGCACCGGTGTCACCCATGAACAGCCGGGCCGGTGGCGCGTTCCACCACAGGAAGCCGGCGAGCGCACCGGCGGCCGCGGCCGCGATCAGCGCGGTGTCCAGCGGGTCGCGGACCGTGTAGCAGTAGCCGCCAGGGCCCTCGACCACACCGCAGATGTGCCGGTACTGCCAGAACCCGATCAGGATGTAGCCGGAGAGCACCATGATCGACGGACCGGTGGCCAGGCCGTCCAGACCGTCGGTGAGGTTGACGCCGTTGGCGGCCGCGATGACGACGAACGCGAAGAACAGCGCCGCGCCGACCTGGGTCAGGTGCGCCCACTGCATGTCCCGGACGAACGACAGCTTTTCCGACGCGATCGTGTAGCCGTTCTCGTCCGGCAGGTTCAGCGCGAGGAACGCGAACGCCGCCGCGACCACGGCCTGGCCGATCAGCTTGCCCCGCTTGTTCAGGCCGAGGCTGCGCTTCTTCCGGATCTTGATGTAGTCGTCGACGAAGCCGACCGCGCCCATGCCGACGAACAGGCCGAGCAGCGTCACCGCGGTCGGGCTGATCCGGTGGTCACCGATGACGATCTGGGCGACCACGTACGCGATCACCGTCGCCAGGATGAACACGATGCCGCCCATCGTGGGCGTACCGCGCTTGGACTGGTGGTGCTTCGGACCCTCTTCCCGGATCTCCTGGCCGAACTTCAGCCGGTGAAGATAGCGGATCGCGACCGGGGTACCGAAGATCGAGACGACGAAGGCCACGAACGCCGCGGCCAGAACACTCCTCACGCGTGGCCACCCCCGGCGCCCGGCGCAGCGGCCACCGGCGCGGCCAGCAGGGCGTCCACCACGCGGTCCAGCCGCGCGGAGCGAGACGCCTTGACCAGCACCACGTCGCCGGGTGCGAGCTGCTCGGTGAGCAGCCGTACTGCGGCGTCCACGTCGGGCACGTGCACCGACTCCTCTCCCCAGGAACCTTCCAGCACCGCACCGGCGTGGATCGCGCCGGCTTCCGTGCCCACGACGACCAGCCGGTCGATGTCCAACCGAACGGCCAGCCTGCCGATCGCGTCGTGCTGCTCGCGGCTGGACTCCCCCAGCTCGGCCATCACACCCAGCACTGCCCACACGCGGCGGCGGCCCCGGGGCTCCTCGCCCACGTTCGGCGCGGGAGTGGCCATGGCGCGCAGCGCTTTCAGCGCTGCGCGCACCGAGTCCGGGTTCGCGTTGTAACTGTCGTCGACGATCGTGACGCCGTCAGCCCGCTCGGTGACCTCCATCCGACGGCGGCTCACCGGGACCGCGGCGGCCAGCTCGGCGGCGACGTCGTCCAGCGACAGGCCCAGCTCGAGCCCGACCGCGGCCGCCGCCAGCGCGTTCCCGACGTGGTGCTCACCGTGCAACAACATCTGCACGTGGGCCGAGTCCTCACCGGCGCGGATCGTGAAGCCGGGTCGCCCCAGAGCGTCCAGCGTGACGTCGGTCGCCCGTACGCCGGCGTCGGGCGCGAGCCCGACCAGCACGACGCGGGCCTTCGTCCGGGAGGCCATCGCGCGCACCCGCGGGTCGTCCGCGTTGAGGACCGCGACCCCCTCGGTCGAGAGCGCCTCGACGAGCTCACCCTTGGCCTGCGCGGTCACCTCGACCGAGCCGAACTCACCGACGTGCGCGGCGCCGACGTTGAGGACGACGCCGATCCGCGGCGGCGCGATCTCGGTCAGCCAGTGGATGTGACCGACGCCGCGCGCGCTCTTCTCCAGCACCAGGTACCGGGTGTGCTCGTCGGCGCGGAGCACGGTCCAGGGGTGCCCGAGCTCGTTGTTGAACGACCCGGGTGGCGCCACCGTCGGGCCGAGCCGGCTCACGACCGCGGCCAGCAGGTCCTTCGTCGAGGTCTTTCCGCTGGACCCGGTGACGCCGACGATCGTCAGCTCCGGCAGCCGGTCGACCACCGCCCTGGCCAGCTTGCCGAGCGCGACCAGCGCGTCGTCCACCAGCACGGTGGGCACGTCGCCGACCGGCCGGGTCGCCAGCACCGCCACGGCCCCGGCCTCGACCGCTCCGGCCGCGAAGTCGTGGCCGTCCACCCGCTCGCCGGCCAGCGCGACGAACAGGCCGCCCCGGGTCACGCTGCGGGAGTCGTACTCGACGGTTCCGGTGACCACCGTCGCCGGGTCGCAGTTCCGGAGGTCGCCGCCGGTCGCGGCCGCGACCTCCGCCAGCGTGAGCGGGATCATGCCCGTGCTCCACGGGTCCGTGCGGCCAGCGCGGCGGCCAGCACGTCCCGGTCGTCGAACGGGTGCACCACTCCTGCGACCTCCTGGCCCTGCTCGTGTCCCTTGCCCAGCACCGCGACGCAGTCGCCTGCGTCCGCGCGTTCGACCGCCGCGGCGATCGCGGCGGCCCGGTCGCCGACCTCGATGACCTCGGCCCGTTCCTCGGTCGGCACGCGGGCGACACCGGCCAGCATGGCCGCCCGGATCATCGCCGGCTGTTCGGAGCGCGGGTTGTCGTCGGTGGCGACGAACACATCCGCGCCGCGGGCGGCGGCTTCACCCATCAGCGGACGCTTTCCGGCGTCCCGATCACCGCCGCACCCGAGAACGCAGATCAGCCGACCGGGCGTGACCGGACGCAGCGCGGCCAGCGCAGCGGCGACCGACCCCGGGTCGTGCGCGTAGTCGACGACCCCGACCGGGCTCGCATCGGCCACTTTGCCGGTTCGACCGGTCTCAGGCGCCGGAACCCGCTCCATCCGACCCGGTACCTGGTCGGCGTGCGCAACCGCCTCCACCGCGGTCGGCAGCGGCACGCCGACCGTCTCGAGGATCGCCACGGCCAGCACCGCGTTTTCGACGCTGTACGCGCCGGGCATCGCCACCTGGGCCGCCGTCCGCACGCCGTCCGGCCCGACGACCGTGAAGTCCTGGACGAACCCGTCCGGGCCGCGCTCGACGACGCGCCAGCGGGCGTCCGGCGCGCCGGCGGCGGAGACCGTGACCGTGTCCGGCCGCGCCAGGCGCCGACCGGCCGCGTCGTCCACGTTGACCACCTCGGCCGCCGACCGGCCGTCGAACAGCCGGGCCTTCGCCTGGAAGTAGTCCTCCAGGTCGGCATGGAAGTCGAGGTGGTCGACGCCGAGGTTGGTGAACGCGCCGACCGCGAACCGCACCGCGGCCACCCGGTCGAGCGCGAGCGCGTGGCTGGAGACCTCCATCACCACCGCGGTGACGCCGCGCTCCTTCGCGACCGCGAGCAGCGCCTGCAGGTCGGGGGCTTCGGGGGTGGTCCGCACCGACTGGAGCCGCTCGCCGGCGATCCGGGTCTCCACGGTGCCCAGCAGCGCGGTGGTGTGGCCGGCCGCCCGGAGACCGGCCTCCACCAGGTAGGCCGTCGTCGTCTTGCCGTTCGTCCCGGTGATGCCGACAACCGCCAGCGTGGCGCTGGGGTCGCCGTACACCCGGGCGCTGATCGTGCCGAGCGCCACACGGGGGTGCTCGACGACGAGCACCGGGAGCCCGGCGTCCCGCGCGAGGTCCGCTCCGGCGGCATCGGTGAGCACGGCGGCGGCGCCGGCCTCGGCGGCGCGGGCCGCGAACCGCGCGCCGTGAGTGCGGGCTCCGGGCAGCCCGGCGAACAGGTCACCGGGCCGGATCGCGGAGCTGTCGTGCGTGACGCCGGTCACTTCGACGGTCCCGGTCGCGCGGCCGCCGACGAGCCCGGCGAGTTCCGTCAAGGGAACGCCGACCGGGAGGGCAGGCCGCGGGACGCTGGCGTAGGACACGGGCACAGACCCTACCGCCGACCTACCCGTACAAGGTGATCGGTGGGGCTGCGGCGCCCGACGGTGACACGCCGTAACGACGCAGCGTGAATCCGGCCAGGTCGGAGAACATCGGGCCGGCGATCGCACCTCCGACCCCTTCCGGAGTGTGAATGAACACGCTGATGACGTAGCGCGGGTTGTCGGCCGGGACGATGCCGATGAACGACGTCACGTTGCCGTCCATGTACTTGTTGCCCTCGGCCCGCTTGCCGGTTCCCGTCTTGCCGGCGACCAGATACCCCGGAACCGCGGCCAGCGGGGCGGTGCCCTCCGCGGTCGCGATCGCGGTCATGTCGCGGACGACGGTCTTCGCGGCTTCCTCGCTCACCACCCGTTCCGGCTCCGCGCGCTCGGTCGCCCGGACCGTGCCGTCCGCGCCGACCACGCTCTTGACCAGCAGTGGCTGCACCTTCATCCCGCCGTTGGCGAGCGTCGCGTAGAGCGCGGTCATCTGCAGTGGCGTCGCCGCGACGCCGAGCCCGATCGGGATCGACCCGGCCGACGGCCCGCTCCAGTTCTGCGGCGGCTGGACGATGCCCCGCGACTCGCCGGGCAGCCCGATACCGGTCCTCGTGCCGAGACCGAACGCGCGCTGGTAGTCGTACAGCCGCTGCGGGCCGAGCTTGTCGGCGACCATGATCGTGCCGATGTTGCTCGACTGGGCCAGGATCCCCATCAGCGTGTAGCGGGGCGAGCCGTGGTCGTGGGTGTCCCGGTAGGTGACGCCGCCCTTCTCGATCGTCTCCGGCAGCGTGAGCACCGAGTTCGGCTCGATCACGCCGCTGTCGAGCCCGCCGGCGATCGTCAGTGCCTTGTGGACCGAACCGGGCTCGACGACGGCCGCGGTCGCGAGGTCGAGCGACGTGCCCTTCTTCTTCGCGTCGGTCGTGTCGGCGCTGACCATCGCGAGGATCTCGCCGGTCTCGACGTCCATCACGATCGCCGAGCCGTTCCACGCCTTGGTCGCCGCGAGCCGCTCCTTGAGCAGCTTGTTGGCTTGGTACTGCAGGTCGCGGTCGAGCGTCAGGACCAGGTCGGAGCCGGCCTTGGCAGCCGTCGTCCGGTGGTAGCCGTCCGGGATCTCCTGGCCGCCGGTGCCCTTGTCGTACACCCGCTCGCCGTTGACGCCCTGCAGCACGGTGTTGTACCCGGCTTCCAGACCGGCCAGGCCGGTGCCCTCGGTGCCGGTGCGACCGACGACGTTCGCGGCCAGGTCGCCGCCCGGCACCTCGCGGACCTGGTCGTCCTGGACGATCAGGCCGGGGATCTTCGTCCGGAGCCGGTTGACCGCGTCTCCGACCGCCAGCGGCACCTTCTTCTTCAGCACCACGTACCGGTTGAGCGTGCCGTCGGCGTGGGTACGGCGGGCGAGCTTTTTCTCCACCTCGGCGGGGGTCATGCCGAGCAGCGGCGCGACCGCCGCGGCGACCTCGGCCTCGTCCTTGATGTAACCGGGGTCGGCCGCGATCGTCGCGCCCTGGACGTCGTGGGCCAGCACGTTGCCGTCCCGGTCGAGGATCGCGCCGCGCGGCGCGTACAGCTCCTCGCTGACCCGGCGGTCGGTGGCCGCCATCGTCGCGTACTGCGACCCCTCGGTCGTCTGGATCTGGACGAGCCGGCCACCGACCACGAGGAACAGCGCGAGCAGCACGGCCAGCGACACGCGTAGCCGCGCGCTGGGGTTGCCCAGCCGGGCGATGTTCCGCTTCCGGGGCGGCCGTGGCGGCGGGACGTGGACCCGGGGTCGCCGGCGCGGTGGCGGCGAGCCGGCCGCCCGCCGCGCCCGGTCGGCGTGCCGCACCCGGGTCGCGGCCGGCGGACGGGGCTTGCGGGGCTGCTGCTCCGCGCGGCCCCGCGTCCGGCGCTCCGCGCTCTCCCGGCCTCTGCGCTCCGCGCTCTCCCGCCCCCGGTGCTCCGCGCTCTCCCGGACCGTGCGCCCGCGCGGGTGGTACTGCTGTGACTCGGCCAGACGCGAGCGGCGCGGCCGGAGCGGCACCACGTTCTCGGCGTCTCCGGCCTTTCGGCCGGAGGCACCGGATCGGCGGCCGGCGGCCCGCCGCCCGTCGCGCGGGGGCTGAGCCGCCATCAACGACCCGCCGACGGTGACGGTGTGGCCGACTTCGACGGGGACGGGGTGGGGGACGGCGGCGGGGTCGCCGGCACAGGCGTCCCCACGACCTTGCCCTCGGGCAGTACGAAGCCCGGGTCACCCGCGGGGACCAGGCCTAGCCCACGGGCCCGCGTGTCCAGCTTGTCCGGGGCCTTCTGGTTCTCCAGCGCCTGCCGCAGCCGCTGCTCTTCCTCGTCCAACTGCGCCTGGCGGGTGTCGAGGTCGTGGAGGCGGAACGCGTTCTCGTTCACGGCGGTGTTCAGCAGGACCAGCCCGACCAGGCCACCGATCGCCAGTACCAGCACGAGCATGATGAACGGAGCCCGGGACGACGCGGCGGAACGACGAGACGGGACGGTGGGCGACGGTGGCACGCTGATCGGCGCCGCCTGGCGTCGCCTGCCGCCCGAGGGCTGGCTCGCCGCGGACGACCGGGCCGCCTTCGGTGTGAGTGGTCGTCCTTCCCGGACAGCACCGGGACGCGACCGCAGGCCGGCACGTGAGCTCGACAAAATGTCACCTCGCCCTCAGTTCGTTCATTCGGTCGCCAAGTCGCTCCACCGCGCGGAGGCGGACCGAGGCGGCCCGCGGGTTCGCCGCGATCTCGTCCGGGCCCGCGACCTCGGCGCCCCGGGTCAGCGCCCGGAACTGCGGCCCGTATTCGGGCAGTGGCACCGGCAGCCCGGGTGGTGTCCGGTCCTGCGTCACCGCGGCGAACGCGTGCTTGACCAGCCGGTCCTCCAGCGACTGGTACGACATCACGACCACCCGCCCGCCGGTCCGGACCGCGTCCAGGGCGGCGGGCAGCGCGTCGCGCAGCGCGTCCAGCTCGCCGTTGACCTCGATCCGCAGCGCCTGGAACGTGCGCTTCGCGGGGTTGCCGCCGGTTCGTCTGGCCGCGGCCGGGATCGCGTCCCGGACGAGTTCGACCAGGCGGGCGCTGGAGTTCAGCGGGGAGCGCGTGCGCTCCCGGACGATCGCGGCGGCGATCCGTGGCGCGAACCGTTCCTCGCCGAACGTCCGCAGGATTCGTGCCAGGTCGCCCTGCGAGTACGTGTTGAGGATCTCGGCGGCGGTCGGACCACGGGTGGTGTCCATCCGCATGTCCAGCGGCGCGTCCCTGGCGTACGAGAACCCCCGGTCGTCCTCGTCCAACTGCAGCGACGAGACGCCGAGGTCGAAGAGGAAGCCGTCCGCCGACTCGACGCCCGCCTGGGCCAGCGCGTCCGGGATCTGGTCGTAGACCGCGTGCACGAACCGCACCCGATCCGCTGCGGGGCCGAGCCGTTCGGCGGCGCGGCGCAGAGCGTCCGGGTCGCGATCGATCCCGACGACCGTCAGGTCGGGGTGCGCGGCGAGCAGCGCGGCCGTGTGACCGCCGAGGCCCAGCGTGCCGTCGACGACGACCGCCCCAGGGGCGCTGGCCACCGGGGCGAGCAGTTCGAGACACCGGTCGAGCAGAACCGGCACGTGGACGTCCGAGTGGGGAGCGGCATCACCGGGGACCGGGACGTGCGCACACGTCTCATCGTCCGCCGCCATGCCGCCCCCTTGGCTCCCGGTTTTCGCCTCCGGTGACTCCCGCGCCCGGTACAGCAGGATCCCGGTACAGACGGCCGGGTGGCTGACCGTGTCGCCAGGTCCCCATCCGCTTCGCGTGGCCTGGCGCCGGGGAAGGTGCGCCAGGAGAAACCGCCAAGCGGCTGGAGACCTCACGTCACGGTCGTCCGGCCCTGAGAAAGTGCGACCCTGCGATATCCGGGCCCCCCTTGTCGCCGCGGGTCAGAACACCCCGGGCAGCACCTCCTCCTCTACCTCTGCGAACGCTTCCTCCGACTCGACCAGGTAGTTGTCCCAGGCCTGCCGGTCCCAGATCTCGACCCTCGTGCTGGCCCCGATCACCACGCAGTCCCGGTCGAGACCGGCGTACTCGCGCAGATGGGCGGGGATCGTGATGCGCCCCTGACGGTCAGGGACCTCGTCGTGTGCACTGGCGAAGAAGACCCGGCTGTAAGCCCGGGCTGCCTTGTGCGTCATCGGCGCCGCACGAAGTTGCTCGGCGACGCGGCTGAACTCGGCCATCGGGAAGACGAAGAGGCATCGTTCCTGCCCTTTCGTCACCACCAATCCTCCTGCCAGCTCGTCGCGGAACTTCGCCGGCAGGAAGAGCCGACCTTTTTCGTCCAGCCGGGGCGTGTGCGTGCCGAGGAACATCGCACCCGCCACCCCCTGGATTGGAGCATCCCAGATGCTCCATCACGCCCCACTGTACTCCACTTCCCCCCACCGTCAACGACTCAAACCCGTAGCGCTCAGGTATCGGGCTGATGTCTTTGCAGGTCAGCGCGGTGGAGCGAAGGTGGAGCAGGTTGGCACACCCGGGGTGCACTCCAGCACCGTGCGCAACGGTGGGTGCGGAGGACACAGACCGGGCCGGCAGCCCCGACCATTCGGGGGCCACCGGCCCGGTGAAGTACGTCACCCGCCGAAGCGGGTGGTGCGCGTCAGACCACGATCGTCACGATCCGGCCCGGCACCACGATCAGCTTGCGCGGCTCGGCGCCGCCCAGCATCGCGGCGACCTTCGGCTCGGCCAGCGCCGCGGCGCCGACCGCGGCCTGGTCGAAGTCGGCCGGGACCGTGATCCGGGCCCGCACCTTGCCGTTGACCTGAACCGGGTACTCGACCTCGGCCGCGCTCAGCAGCGCCGGGTCGGCGACCGGGAACGGGTGGTAGGTCAGCGATTCGGAGTGACCCAGCTTCTCCCACAGCTCCTCGGCCAGGTGCGGAGCGAACGGCGCGACCATCAGCGTCATCGGCTCCACGACCTCGCGGGGCGTCCCGGCCGCGCTGCCGTACGCCGCGGTGACGTGGTTGGTCAGCTCGATCAGCTTCGACACCGCGGTGTTCGTACGCAGTGCGGCCAGGTCGCCCCGGACACCCTCGATCGTCTGGTGCAGCAGCCGCCGGGTCTTGTCGTCGGCCGGCTCGTCGGTGACCCGCAGCGCGCCGGACTCCTCGTCGACCGCGGTCCGCCACAGCCGCTGCAGGAACCGCATCGAGCCGACGACCGCCCGGGTCTCCCACGGACGTGAGACATCCAGCGGGCCCATCGACATCTCGTACACCCGGAACGTGTCGGCACCGTACTCAGCGCACATATCGTCCGGGGTGACGACGTTCTTCAGCGACTTGCCCATCTTGCCGTACTCGCGGTTCACCGGCTGGCCGTGCCAGGTGTAGGCGCCGTCCTCCTCCACCACCTCGTCGGCCTGGACGTAGGCGCCGCGGGCGTCGGTGTAGGCGTAGGCCTGGATGTAGCCCTGGTTGTACAGCCGGCCGAACGGCTCGGACGAGCGCAGGTACCCGCGGTCGAACAGCACCTTGTGCCAGAACCGCGCGTACAGCAGGTGCAGGACGGCGTGCTCGACGCCGCCGATGTACAAGTCGACGCCGCCCGCCGGCTTCGTCTCGTTCGGGCCCATCCAGTACTGCTCGTTCGCCGGGTCGACGAACGCCTGCTCGTCGGTCGGGTCCAGGTAGCGCAGCTCGTACCAGCACGAGCCGGCCCACTGCGGCATCGTGTTGGTCTCCCGCCGGTACTGCTTCGGACCGTCGCCCAGGTCCAGCGTGACCGCCACCCACTCGTCGGCGCGGGCCAGCGGCGGCTCCGGGTCGGTGTCCGCGTCGTCCGGGTCGAACGTCCGCGGCGAGTAGTCGTCGATCTCCGGCAGTTCCACCGGCAGCATCGACTCCGGCAGCGCGACCGGCAGACCGTCCTCGTCGTACAGGACCGGGAACGGCTCGCCCCAGTACCGCTGCCTGCTGAACAGCCAGTCACGCAGCTTGTACGTGGTGGTGGCCTCGCCGTGCCCGTTGTCGACCAGCCAGTCGATGATCCGCTTCTTGGCGTCGGCGACGCCCAGCCCGTCCAGGAACCCGGAGTTGATCGCCGGCCCCTCGCCGGTGAACGCCTTGCCCTCGAAGCCCTCGGTCGGCTGCACGGTACGGATGATCGGCAGCTCGAAGACCTCGGCGAACTCCCAGTCGCGCTCGTCCTGGCCGGGCACCGCCATGATCGCGCCGGTGCCGTACCCGGTCAGCACGTAGTCGGCGACGAACACCGGGACGCGCTCGCCGTTGACCGGGTTGATCGCGTAGGCGCCGGTGAACACGCCGGTCTTCTTCCGCGCGTCCGCGGACCGCTCGATATCGGACTTCTGGGCCGCCGCGGCCTGGTACGCCGCGATCGCGGTGGACGGATCGGCGGCACCGCCGGTCCACGACGACGGGATCTCGGCCGGCCACTCGTCGGGAACGATCGCGTCCAGCAGCGGGTGCTCCGGAGCCAGCACCAGGTAGGTCGCGCCGAAGACGGTGTCGGGACGGGTCGTGAACACCCGGATCGGCGCGGCCGGGGCGGAGTGCCGACCGTTGTGCGGAGCGGTGTTCTCGACTCGGAAGTCGATGTAGGCGCCGGTCGAGCGTCCGATCCAGTTGCGCTGCATGGCCTTGATCGACTCCGGCCAGTCGATCTGGTCCAGGTCGTCGGTCAGGCGGTCGGCGTACGCGGTGATGCGCATCATCCACTGACGCAGCCGCCGCTTGAAGACCGGGAAGTTCCCGCGCTCCGAGCGGCCGTCGGCGGTGACCTCCTCGTTGGCCAGCACCGTGCCCAGGCCGGGGCACCAGTTCACCGGTGCCTCGGACAGGTAGGCCAGCCGGTGGCTGTCGATCAGCTTGCGCTGCTCGATCCGGGACATTTCCGCCCACGGCGTCGGAGCCGGTCGCGTTCCGGCCTCGAACTCGGCCTCCAGCTCCTCGATCGGACGGGCCTTGCCGGCCTCGACGTCGTACCAGGAGTTGTAGATCTGCAGGAAGATCCACTGCGTCCACCGGTAGTAGGTGACGTCGGTCGTGGCCAGCTGCCTGCGGCTGTCGTGGCCGAAGCCCAGCCGACGCAGCTGCGCCCGATACCGCTGGATGTTCTCCTCGGTGGTCTTGCGCGGATGCGTCCCGGTCTGCACCGCGTACTGCTCCGCGGGCAGGCCGAACGCGTCGAAGCCCATCGGGTGCAGGACGTTGAACCCCAGCATCCGGTGGAACCGGGCGTAGACGTCGGTGCCGATGTATCCCAGCGGGTGCCCGACGTGCAGCCCGGCGCCGGACGGGTACGGGAACATGTCCATCACGAACATCGGCCGGCCGCCGTCGTTGTGCCAGCCGGGCGTCGGGGCGGCCAGCGGGCCGGAGGGATTCGGCGAGTGGAACGTGCCTTCGGCCTCCCAGCGATCCTGCCAGCGCTTCTCGATCGCTGCGGCCAGCGTTGCCGTGTAGCGGTGGGCCGGCGCGTCGGCGCTCGGGGCACCGGAGCCGGTGTTCTGCTCGCTCATCGTGGGGTTCCTTGGACTGAAAAGACTGGATAAGGGAGGGCTCGAGACACGAAAAAACCCCTCACGGAGGAGGGGTAGCCGTGCTGACCGAACGCGTTCGGGGCTCCACCGTCAGTATTTGACGGGGCGCCGCGCGTCAGCACGGCACGATAAGGAGCAGCCCGTCGACTGAGGTGTCTGCCACGGGGATGCGAACCTCGGCGCTCACCATGAAGGCATCATAGCGCTCCGCCATTGCGCGCGCCGGCGACAATAAACGCAGCGACAAAACAGTGCACAAGGGTACGGAAGTGCTGGGGAGTGCGGATCGCCTGGCGGTCGGGCTGGATCCTGGAAGAATGGCGTCGGGTCCGGACGATTACTGGCCGCTGCGCTCCCCCGGGAACGCACCGAAACCAGGAAGCGTCACGGCCCTGGTCATCCCCAGGCAGATCCTGCGCCGCACCGCGGATCCGCGCGCGCAGTACCGTCCGAGCCGCTCGGCGCAGCGGCCCGAGGAAGAGGGCAGTCGGTGACGACGCACGGCACTCTGGAGAACTACGGCCCGCCGGCCGATCTCGGCGGCGTCCGGCTCGTCACCGACCGGATCGTGGCCAACGTCGAGCGGGTGATCGAGGGAAAGACCGCGACGATCACGCTCGCGGTCGCCGTTCTCCTTGCCGAGGGTCACCTCCTCATCGAGGACGTGCCCGGGGTCGGTAAGACGAAGCTGGCGAAAGCACTCGCGCGGTCGATCGACGGCACGGTCCGCCGGATCCAGTTCACCCCGGACCTGCTGCCCTCCGACGTCACCGGGGTGAGCATCTACAACCCGGAGAACCGCTCGTTCGAGTTCAAGCCGGGCCCGGTGTTCGCGAACCTGGTCGTCGGCGACGAGATCAACCGTGCCTCGCCGCACGCGCAGTCGGCGCTGCTGGAGTGTATGGAGGAGCGTCAGGTCACGGTCGACGGCATCACCTACCCGCTGCAGAACCCGTTCATGGTCGTGGCGACCCAGAACCCGACGCAGATGGCGGGCACCTACCCGCTGCCCGAGGCGCAGCGCGACCGGTTCACCGCCCGGCTGGCGATGGGTTACCCCGACCGCCGGTCCGAGCTGGCGATGCTCGACGGCCACGGCGAGGAGGACCCGCTCAACGCGCTGCGGGCGGTGTGCGACGGCAACGAGATCCGGATGCTGATCGACACGGTCCGCCGGGTCCACGTGGCCGAGCCGGTCAAGTGGTACGTCATCGACCTGGTCAGCGCCACCCGGACCAACCCGGACCTGCGGCTGGGCGCCAGCCCGCGAGCCAGCCTGCAGCTGCTGCGCACCGCGCGCGCCTTCGCGGCGATCGAGGGCCGCGACTACGTCCTCCCCGACGACATCCAGCGGCTCGCGGCTCCGGTCCTGACCCACCGGCTGATCCCGACCGAAGAGGCCGTCTTCAACCGGCGGACCGCCGACGTCATCCTGGCTGACCTCGTCGCCCGGGTCCCGGTGCCGGACGCCAGGGGCGGGCGTCGTCCCCGGTGATCCGGGCCGCCCTACGAGGGTTGACGACCCGCGGCCGCAGCTTCCTCGCGGCCGCGGTGGCAGCAGCGGTCTCCGCCTTCGTACTCGGCGAACGTGAACTGCTCCAGGTCTCCGGTCTTCTCGCCGCGCTCCCGGTGCTGGCCGTCATCGCGGTGGCCCGGACCCGCTACCGGCTGTCGTGCACGCGCTCGGTTCGTCCGGGCCGCATCCAGGCCGGCTCCCCCGCTGCCGTGACGCTGCGGCTGGAGAACCTGTCCCGCGTCCCGACCGGCGTCCTGCTACTCGAGGAGCAGTTGCCCGCCGCGCTCGGCGAATCGCCGCGGTTCGTCCTCGACCGGCTGTCCAGCCGGCAGTCCGGCAGCGTCGAGTACCCCATCCGGGTGGACGTCCGGGGCCGCTACGAGATCGGCCCGCTGACCGTCCGCCTGTCCGATCCGTTCGGCCTCTGCGAGCTCACCCGGTCGTTCACCCGCACCGAGCGGATCGTCGTCACGCCGCAGGTCGCGCCGCTGGCGCCGATCACGCTGGAGGGTGACCGGTCCGGCAATACCCGGAGCCAGCCGCGGTCGACGGTGGCGCGCGGGGAGGACGCTGCCAGCACCCGCGAGTACCGCCACGGCGACGACTACCGCCGCGTGCACTGGCGATCCACCGCCCGCACCGGCGAGCTGATGGTGCGGCGTGAGGAGCAGCCACGGGAGTCCACCGGCACCGTCCTGCTCGACACCCGATTCAGCTCCCACCGGGGCACCGGTCCGGCGTCAAGCCTGGAGTGGGCGGTGAGCACGGCCGCGAGCGTCACCTGCCACCTGCTGCGCGCCGGGTTCGATCTACACCTGGTCACCGACGCGGGCACCGACCAGGCGATCACCCCACCCACCGGCGAGAACATCGCGCTCGGGCTGCTGGCCGAGGTCGAGGCGAGCCGGATCCAGTCGCTCGGAGTGGCCCTCGACCGGTTGCGGCACGAGCGTGACCAGCTGCTGGTCGCGATCGTCGGCCTGCTCACGCCGGAGGAGTGCACCCGGCTGGCCGCGGCGCGGACCGGTGGCACCTCGATCGCCGTTCTGATCGACTCCACTGCCTGGGCGTCGCTACCGGCCGGAGCGAAGGCCGAAGCCGACCGCCGCTACCAGGAGAGCGTCGGCCGGCTCGCAGCCGCCGGATGGCGAGTGCTTCCGGCTCGGCCAGGGGCCCGGATCAGCAGCTTGTGGACGCTGGCAGGCGGCAGCGGCGTCGCGGCGGGCGCCCCGACCGCCCCGCCCGCCGGAACCGCGTACGGCGCGCCTCTCGGGACCCCCGCCGGCCCCACGTACGACGCGACCAGCGCCGCGGCGTCCGGCCCCGCGTACGACGCGGCGAGCGCCGAGGCCACCGGCCCCGCGTACGACGCGACGAACGGGCACGCCTCGACGAACGGCTACGGAACCACCAACGGCTACGGCTCCACGAACGGCAACGGCGCACGCCCAGGAGTTCCTCGATGAACCGACGGACCTACGTCTCGATCGTCGCCGGTGTCGCGACGCTGCTCTCCACGACGTCGCTCTCCGGCGTCCTGGAAGGGTGGTCGTGGTTGCCGGTGGTCGTCGGCAGCGTCATCGTCGTGACGCTGGCCGGCGTCGGCGCCCGCGCGCTGCGCACCCCGGCCTGGCTCCAGCCCGTGGTCGGCGCCGTCGCCGTGCTGCTCTACACGACCGTGGTGTTCGGGCACGACCGCTTCCTCGGCATCATCCCGACGCCGAACACGATCAGCGGTCTCCGCACCGACGTGTCGACCGCGTTCGCGGACATCGCCGAACTGGCCGCTCCGGTCCCGCCCCGGCCCGGCATCCTGCTGCTCACGGTCTGCGGGGTCGGCCTGGTCGCGATCGTCGTCGACCTCCTCGCCTCCGTACTCGGTCGCGCCGCGCTGGCGGGTCTGCCGCTGCTCGGCCTCTACACGGTGCCGGTCGCGGTCGACCGCGACGGCATCGGCTGGATCCCCTTCGCGCTCGGCGCCGCCGGCTTCTGCTGGCTGCTCGCCGCACAGCACGGCACGACGCTGCACAGCTGGGGCCGACCGTTCCGGGCCGGGTCCACCGGGGCCGACTCGGACGTGCGTCCAGTCGGTGCCGGCTCGCTGGTCGCCGGCCGGCTCGGGGTGTTCGGCATCATCCTGGCCGTGCTGCTGCCCGCCGGCGTCCCGGCGCTCTCGGCGGAGGGCCTGCACTCGCTGTTCGAGGGCGGGTTGCCGGGCACTGGGGGCGGCCGGACCGTCACCGCGATCAACCCGGTCACCGAGCTGCGGGGACAGCTCACCCAGGAGAGCCCGGTCGAGCTGCTCCGGATCAACACCGACGACGCCGACCCGTTCTACCTGCGGCTGGCCACGCTGGAAAGATTCAACGGCAGCGGCTGGACGCTCCGCGACATGACCGCGAAGCAGGACGCCAGGGTCCGTAACGGGGTGCCGAACGTCTCCGGCGTCGACGCGAAGACCCCGACCCGCAAGCAGAAGACGACGATCGAGATCAGTGGGCTAAGCCAGTCGCGGTACCTGCCGCTCTACTCGAACCCCTCGTCGGTCGACGTCGACGGGGACTGGCGGTTCGACCGCGGTTCGGAAGCCGTCTTCAGCACCGTCGACACCACCGAAGGCCTGAAGTACTCGTTCGACTCCCGCCGCGTGCTCTACAGCGCCGAGATGCTGCGCTCCGCGCCGGAGCCGCAGGAGGGCAGCAGCACGTTCCGCCGGTACACCGAGCTCGACGACCCGGTGCCGAGCGTCCAGCAGCAGGTCGACGAGATCACCGCGGGCCTGACGACGCAGTACGAGAAGGCGGTAGCGCTCAACAGTTTCTTCTCCGAGGAGAACGGGTTCCAGTACGACCTGAAGACCGCCGCGGGGACCAGCGAGAGCGCGATCGTCTCGTTCCTGGAGAACCGGCGGGGCTACTGCGAGCAGTACGCGTCAGCGATGGCGTACATGGCCCGGCTCGCGAAGCTGCCCGCCCGGGTGGCGATCGGCTTCGGGTTCGGCACCCAGGAGGGCAACTCCAGGAAGATCACCAGCCACGACGCCCACGCCTGGGTCGAGATCTACTTCACCGGCATCGGCTGGGTGCCGTTCGACCCGACGCCGTCGGACGGCGCCGGGTCGGGCGAGGACCTAGCCTGGGTCGATGCCGAGGTCACCGAGGCCGGCGACGTGACCGAACGGACGCCGGCCGAGCAGGAGCGGGCCGCGATCGGGGCGTCTCCCGAGGCCCCCAAGCCGACGCCGAGCAAGTCGATCAACCCGGGCGCAGCGGACCAGGCGACCGGCGTCCCGGATCTGCGATCGATACTGTCCACGGTCCGCACGATCCTGTGGTGGGCGCTCGGTGTCCTCGTGGTGCTCGCGCTGTTGATCGCGCCTGCGCTGGTGCGGCGCAGGGTGCGCGCTCAGCGGCTGGCGGCCGTCGGCCAGGGACGAGACCCGGCGGCGGCCGCTCACGCGGCGTGGGACGAGGTGATCGACACGCTCGTCGACCTGGACGGCGGCGCCGACTCCGGAGCAGATACCCCGCGAGGGCTGTCCCATCGGCTGCGGGCCGACGGGCTCGACGGTTCGGCGCAGGGCGCGCTGACGCTGCTCGCTCAGGCCGAGGAGCAGGCGCGCTACGCGCCGCGCGTGACGGCGGTGCCCGGCTTGGCCGAGGCCGTCGTGACGGTGCGGGCGGCGCTGCACCAGCGGACGCCGCGGCGGCGCCGGATCATGGCCGAGATCGTTCCGGCCTCGACGATCGAGCGGGCCGGCTCCGCCGTCCGCTCCCTCCGCCACCGCCCGTAGGAGCTCGGCCGCGCCCGAGGGTGCTCATGGTTGGCGCGGCGTCCCGCGTAAGCACCATCGGCCGCGTCCGACAGTGAGCGCCCTCGGCGGCGGCGGCCGTGAGCGACGGCGGCCGACGGTGAGCACTGTCGGGGGCTGCCGACCGTGAGCAGAAACACGATGGCCGCGGCCCGGGAAGGGCTGCGGCCATCGTGAAACGGACGAACGGCAGCGTCAGGTGAGACGCGTGCGCTGACCGGCAGATCCGGTCAGCGCGATGGTTCCCCCGGGGGAGTGCCGTCGGCCGGCGCTCCCCCGCTCGCTGCGGTCAGCGATCCTCGTCGGCCCGCCGGCGCCAGCGCTCCTCGAGCCGATCGAGAAGCGACGACCGGTGTCCCCGGCTTCGCCCGCGGGTCTTGGGCTCACTACCGACGGCGTGGAGAGGCCTCTGCTCACCGCGACCGGTGTACAGGTAGGACTGGACTCCCAGCACCGCGGCACCGAACATCACCACGAACCCGAGGATCCCCAGCAGCGGCACTCCACCAGGGGCGATCTTGCTGACCAGGCCGAAGACCATGATCGCAACACCAGCGAGGAACAGAGCGACCGCGAGCGCACCGCGCCGGACCGCGCGATGCCGGGGGTCAGTCGAGCGAACTTTGTCCGCGAACTTGGGATCGTCCGCGAGCAAGCCGCGCTCGATCTGCTCGAGCAGCCTTTGCTCGTTCTCAGAGAGCGGCACGGCACTCCTCCCCGCTCTTCAGGGCCGCTCCACCCGAGCCGGAGGCCCGGACATGGGCGACCGCCGTGGAACGGCCGTTGCGGCTTTCCGACCATGAGTTTACGAGCGGTCTGCGATGTCGGAAAGACAGACGGCCACGCTCGTAGTCGGGGACCGGACAGGCCACGGTCACGAGCCGGCGTTTACTACTCCGATACCCGATCACAACTGTCCGCTTCCCTCCCCATAGGCCCCTTTAGGGCCCTTCTGACCATTTCTTTCCCCGCGATCCGTCGGCCGCACCAACGCCGCGGGACGAACTGCGCCGCTGCCGAACTTCCGGATCGCTGCGTCGACCGCACGGTCGGCTTCCGCCCACCCGCGGTCGGGCTCGCCGAGCGTCGGCTGCCGTGCGACGGCCGACGCCGGACCGATCCCTTCGACTCTCACACCGACCAGACGGATCGGCATGGTGGCCGACAACCCAACATACAATCGCCGCGCTGTGTCGTAGATCTCTTGGGTTCCATCCGTCGGAGACTGCAGCGTCCGGGACCGGTTGACGGTGGAGAAATCGGCGAATCGCACCTTGATCACGACCGTTCTCCCCATTTGCCCGGTCGACCGCAGACGGGCCGCCGTCTTCTCCGACAATCGAAGTAGTTCCCGATGGATCGTCTCCGAATCCGTCTGATCGACGTCGAACGTCTCCTCTGCCCCGATCGACTTGTCGGCGGTGTCGGGAACCACCGCACGGGGGTCGCGGCCCCAGGCCAACGCGTGCAGGTGCGCGGACAGCGCCTCCCCCACCGAACGGCGGAGCACCGCCAGCGGCAGCCGGGCGAGGTCGCCGACGGTCGACAGCCCGAGCCGGGTGAGCTGCTCCTGGGTGCGGTCGCCGACCCCCCAGAGCGCGCTGACCGGCAGCGGGTGGAGGAACTCGAGCACGCCGTTGGCCGGGACCACCTGGAGGCCGTCGGGCTTGCACAGGGTCGACGCGAGCTTGGCCACGAACTTCGTCGTCGCGACGCCCACCGAACACGTGATCTGCTGCTCGTCCCGGACGCGCTCGCGGATCAGCTGCCCGATCCGGGACGGCGAGCCGAGCAGCCGCTGGGCGCCGCCGACGTCGAGGAACGCCTCGTCCAGGCTGAGCGGCTCGACCAGCGGGGTGACGTCGCGGAAAATGTTCATCACGGCGGCGGATACTTCCGAGTACGCGCCGTGCACCGGCTGGATGTAGACGGCCTGCGGGCACAACCGCCGGGCCCTGGCGGTCGGCATCGCGCTGCGGACCCCGAACGCCCGAGCCTCGTAGCTGGCCGACGAGACGACGCCGCGCGGCCCGGTGCCGCCGACCACCACGGGGCGCCCCCGCAGCGAGGGATCACGCCGCACCTCGACCGAGACGAAGAACGCGTCCATATCGACGTGCAGGATGCGACACCCACTGTCGTCGACCTGCCCGTCGGAGCCGCTCGACCCACGAGGCAACGACTGACTCCGGCCCACCGCGCGGCCCGCTCAGGCCGACGCTGACAGGCGAGCGCGAGGCCTTGAGACAACAGCCAGGTCGCGGTGGCCTCGCGCTCGACTGCCAGCCCCGCCCTGAGCGGGCTCCAGGTCCGTAATCATGGCTTCGAGCCTATGGCTCGGCTACGACATTTCCGCCCTCGCGGGCGAGGAGCACGGGCACCTCGAGGTCTGCGGGGGTGATCGAGCCGTGGAGGCCGACCAGGCGGGACTCGCGCGGCTCCTGCTCGGTCGCGATCAGCGCGGTGTCCGGCCCGGCCGCGACGACCACGTCACCGAGTCGTCCGAGCAACTCGGGCCGCACCACCGGGCCGAACCAACCGGCCTCTACCGCGGCCTCCCTGGAGAGCACCCAGGCCGAGCCGTCGAGCTTCTCCGCCCAGGCCGCGAGGGCGTCCTCCGCGGCGCCGGGGACGGTGTACACGTGCCGGGCCCGCGCCTCGCCGCCCAGCAGCGCCACACCCTCGCGCAGCTCCGGGATCGCGTCCAGGTCGATCCGCTCGGACGGGTCGACCATCCCGTGGTCCCCGGTGACGACCAGCAGCGCGTCCGGGGGCAGCGCAGCGGCCAGGCGCTCCACCAACCGGTCGACGATCGCCAGCTCGTGCCGCCAGGCGGCCGAGCGCGACCCGTAGACGTGCCCGGTGCCGTCGACCGTGGAGTAGTACGCGACGGTCAGCGAACGCGGTTCGGCCGCGACCGTCGCCGCGGTGCGGGCGACCAGCGAGCCGGGGCTGTCGGCCGCCCGGTACTCCGCGCCCCGCCAGACCGCCCTGGTCAGCGGGGACTGCGCGAACGCGGCCGGGCCGACGTGGAACACCGGCAGGCCGGTCGCGGCCACCCGCTCGAACACCGTCGGCTGCGGCTGCCACACCTCGGGCACGGCCGTCCGGTCCCAGCGCAGGAGGTTGAGCAGCACCCCTCGCTCGGGGTCGCGCACCTGGTAGCCGAGCATGCCGTGCTCGCCCGGCGCGAGACCGGTGCCGAACCCGGCCATGCTGGTCGCGGTCGTGGACGGGAACCCGACCGTCAGCGGTGGTTCGCCGTCGAGCGACGCGAGAAACGGCGCGTCCGCGGTGTGCTGCCGCAGCAGGGCCGCCCCCAGCCCGTCCAGGATCAGGATGCAGACCCGGTTCGCCGCGGGCAGCCGCAGGACGTCGTCCGGAGCCTGTTCGAACGGGCCACCGAGCGCACGGACGGCCGCGGGCAGCAGTTCGGCCGCGGAGCGCCGGCCGTAGGCCGGAGCGGCCGGCAGGGTTTTCACCGACGGGCCAGCACGTGCAGCTGGGTGGCGATGTCCCGGTACGGCGGACGCTCGGACAGCGCCAGCTCCAGCGCGACGAGTGCCTCCAGCGCGTCCGGTTCGACGTCGACGACGGCGCCGGGCACCAGATCGGCCAGCACCCGGACGCCGTGCCACCGTTCCGGTACCAGCCCGGCCTTGGTCACGAGCGTGGCCAGCCCGTCGAGGTCGTAGCGGCGGGGCTCCAGGTCACCGGCCAGTGCGTCCTGCGCCTGGTGGAAGTGGCCGGCCAGCGCCCGCGCGAGCACGGTCGCGACCCGGTTGGCCACCAGCACGCTCGCGCACCCACCGGGACGCAGCGCTGCCGCCACCGCGGTGAGCGTCCGGTCCGGGTCGTCGACGACCTCCAGGACGCTGTGACAGAGGACGACGTCCGCGGTGCCGGGCTCGACCAGCGTGGACAGGTCGTCGGCGTCACCCTGGTACGCGATGATCCGGTCGGCGACGCCACGCTCGGCAGCCCGCCGGGCCAGCGCCGCGAGCGCGTCGGGGCTCGGATCCACCACCGTGACCTGGTGACCGGCCTGCGCCAGCGGTACCGCGAACCCGCCGGTGCCGCCACCGGCGTCGACGACGTGCGCGGGGCCGGTGCGGCCGTCGAGCTCCGCGTTCAGCACGGCCCAGACCACGGCGTAGCGCGGGTTGGCCTGCGTGCGGGTGCGGGGCACGGGTCCACCTCTCGTCGTGATTCTGGGGCAACCCTAGTAGCTCACCGGAAGTCCCGGGACGAGGACGCTACCCGCAGCGACAACGGCTCCAGCACCTCCGCGTTCACGCCGATCACCCCCTCGACGCTCTGCAGCCGCCCCCGCACCAGCAGCGCCGCCGAGCCGCGGGCGACCCGCCGGTACCGGGTCCAGACCCCCTGCGTGCAGACGACGTTGAGCATGCCGGTCTCGTCCTCCAGGTTGACGAACGTGACGCCGCCCGCGGTCGCCGGCCGCTGCCGGTGCGTGACCACCCCGCCGACCAGCACACGGGTCCCGTCCGGCAGGTCGCGCAGCCCGCTGATCGGCACCACTCCCCGGGCGTCCAGCTGCGGACGGACGAACTGCGTCGGGTAGCTGTCCGGCGAGACGCCGGTCGCCCAGACGTCCGCGATCGCCTCCTCCACGTCCGACATCCCGGGCAGCATCGGCGCCTCCACCCCGACCACGACCCCGGCCAGCCGGTCCGGCCGCCCCTGCGCCACCGCGCCCGCAGCCCAGAGCGCGGCCCGCCGGGAGAGCCCGAAGCAGTCGAACGCCCCGGCCGTGGCCAGCGCCTCGACCTGCGCGGTGGTGAGCGCGATCCGCTGGGTCAGGTTCGTCATGTCGCTGAACGGTCCGTTCGCCTCCCGCTCGGCCACCAGCCGGTCGGCCAGGTCGTCGCTGATCGTGCGCACCGACGCGAGCCCCAGCCGCACGGCGTGGTCGAGCCGCGGCGCGGCCCCGGGCTGCGGCCATGCGTGCGGACCGTCGGAAACACGCTCCAGCGTGGCCTTCGCCAGGCTCGCGTTCAGGTCCGGCCCGCGCACCGTGACGCCGTGCCGCCGGGCGTCCGCGACCAGCGACTGCGGCGAGTAGAACCCCATCGGCTGGGCCGCCAGCAGCGCGGCGCAGAACGCGGCCGGGAAGTACCGCTTGAACCACGAGCTGTAGAGCACCAGCGCCGCGAAGCTCATCGCGTGGCTCTCCGGAAACCCGAAGTTCGCGAACGCGGCGAGCTGGCTGAAGATCTGGTCGGCCAGCTCACCGGTGATGCCGTTCGCGGCCATCCCCGCGTAGAACCGGTCCTTCAGCGCGTCCATCCGCTCCGGCGAGCGTTTCGAGCCGATCGCCCGGCGCAGTTGATCGGCCTCGGCCGCGCTGAACCCGGCCACGTCGACCGCCATCTGCATCAGCTGCTCCTGGAACAGCGGGACGCCGAGCGTCTTCTCCAGCGCGTTCTCCAGCAGGGGGTGCGCGTACCGCGCCTTCTCCAGCCCGTTGCGCCGCCGGATGTACGGGTGCACCGAGCCGCCCTGGATCGGCCCCGGCCGGATCAGCGCGACCTCGACGACCAGGTCGTAGAACTTCCGCGGCCGCAGCCGGGGCAGCGTCGCCATCTGGGCGCGGCTCTCGACCTGGAACACCCCGACCGAGTCGGCCTCGCAGAGCATCGCGTAGACCGCCTTGTCGTCCAGCGGGATCCGGTGCAGGTCGACGAGCAGGCCGTGGTGGTCGCGCACCAGGTCACGGCAGTAGTGCAGCGCGGTGAGCATGCCCAGCCCCAGCAGATCGAACTTGACCAGTCCGGCGGCCGCGCAGTCGTCCTTGTCCCACTGCAGGACCGTGCGGTTCTCCATCCGGGCCCACTCGACCGGGCACACCTCGGTCACCGGCCGGTCGCAGAGCACCATGCCGCCGGAGTGGATGCCCAGGTGCCGGGGGAACGTCAGCAACTGCTCGGCCATCTCGGCCACCGGCGCGGGAACCTCGGCTTCGCCGATCTTCCCCCAGTGCTCCAGCTGCTTGCTCCAGGCGTCCTGCTGACCCGGTGAAAAACCAAAAGCCTTGGCGACGTCACGGATGGCCGATTTCGGTCGATAGCTGATCACGTTCGCGACCTGAGCGGCCCGGCGGCGTCCGTACGTCTCGTAGACGTGCTGGATGACCTCCTCGCGCCGGCCGGATTCGATGTCGAGATCGATGTCGGGTGGGCCGTCGCGCTCCGGCGCCAGGAACCGTTCGAACAGCAGCCCGTACCCCACCGCGTCGACGTTCGTGATGCCCAGCGCGTAACAGACCGCGGAGTTGGCGGCCGACCCCCGGCCCTGGCAGAAGATGTCGTTCTGTTTGCACCAGGCGGTGATCGACTCGACGATCAGGAAGTAGCCGGGGAACCCGAGTCGCTCGATCACGTCCAGCTCGTGGTCGATCTGGGCGTAGGCGTCCGGACGTTCCTCCCGAGTGCCGTACCGGTCTTCGGCGCCTCGCATCGTCAGATGACGCAGCCAGCTCATCTCGGTATGACCAGGACCGACCTCGCAGTCGGGCAGGTTCGGGGCGATCAGCTGCAGGTCGAACGCGCACTCGGCCGCTATCGCCGCGGCGGTCGCCACCGCACCGGGGTAGCGGGCGAACTTCTGGGCCATCTCGGCACCGGACCGCAGGTGGGCGGTGGCGGCAGCGGGCAGCCAGCCCTCGATCTCGTCCAGGCTGCGGCGGGCCCGGACCGCGGCCAGCGCGGTGGCCAGCTTGCGCCGGGCCGGTGCCGCGTAGTGCACGTTGTTCGTCGCGACGCACCGCAGGCGGTGCTCGGCCGCCAGCGCGAACAACACGTCGTTGCGCTCGGAGTCCAGTGGGTCGCCGTGGTCGGTGAGCTCGACGACGACGTTGTCCCGGCCGAAGCGGTCGATCAGGCCGCGCAACGCCTGATCAACGCCGCTCGGGCCGCTCGGGCCGCTCGGGCCGCCGCCGGTGGGATCGAGCGCACGCCGTACCGCCCCCTTGCGGCAGCCGGTGAGGATCAGCCAGTGGCCGTCGGCGGCGTCGGCCAGCTCGTCGAGCCGGTAGACCGGCTTGCCCTTCTCCTTCCCGCGCAGATGAGCTTCGCTCATCACCGAGCAGAGCCGGTGGTAGCCCTCCGGGTCGCGGGCGAGCACGAGCAGGTGCTCACCCTCCGGGTCGGCCACCCCGTTCTGCGGCCCGGACAGCCCCAGGCTCAGCTCGGCACCGAACACCGTGGCCAGGCCGTGGGCGGCGGCCGCCTCGGCGAACCGGACCACCCCGTACATCCCGTCGTGGTCGGTGAGCGCGAGCCCGGTCAGCCCCAGCCGCACCGCCTCCTCGACCAGTTCCTCGGGGTGGCTGGCACCGTCGAGGAAGCTGAAGTTCGAGTGGCAGTGCAGCTCGGCGTACGGGGTCGTGTGCTGCGGCTTCGGGGCTGCCGGCGCCACGTAGGCCTCGCGTTTGCGGGACCAGCCGGGCGCGTCACCGCCGTCCGGGATCTCGCCGGAGAGCGCCCGCTCCAGCTCCTTCCACGGCAGCGGTGGATTGTCCCAGCCCATCAGTCGTAGATCCCGGCGAGCTGCCAGGCGCCGCCCTCCAGCGCCAGCAGGTACGCGGACGGCTCCGTCCCGTCCAGCACCACCTGGAGCCAGGCGCGCCGACGGGCCTGCACCGGGCTCCACCAGCGCTCGTCGGCCGGCCACGGACCGGCCCAGGCCAGCACGTCCCGGCCCGGTCCGCTGCCGAGCCGCACCTGGGTGGGCAGGGCGGTGAGCACGTGTCTGCCGGTCACCCCGACCGGCTCGCCGTCGGCGCCGAGGACGCTGACCGGCGGCGGACCGGGGGGCACCGTGGCCGGGGCGGGCGGGGGGAGTCGCCCCGGCCACGGTGGTTCGAGGGGCAACGCCGGTTCCCGGGCGTCACGCCAGGCGACGTACCGGACCCGGCTCTCCGGGTCGCGGCCACCGCCGAGGACCGGCGTCACCACGGCGTCCGGACCGAGCAGGCCCTGCACCCGGGTCAGCGCCCGGTGCGCCCGCTCGTCGTCGGCGCCGGTGTCGCCCCAGAGCCCCAGCTGCGCGCCGCCGTGCTCGACGACGTCCTCCGGCGCCAGCCGGACCACGGTGACGCCTGCGGTCGGCCGGTCCTCGCGCGACCGCCCGGTCAGCCAGCCGTCGAGCTGCCAGCGGACACGATCGGCGATGTCGCCGACGGTGAGCACCCCGTCGTGGCGCCAGGTGCGGCTCAGTTCCTCACCGTTCGCGGTCGCCGCCTCGATGATCAGCCGGGTGCAGGCCAGCCCGTAGTCGGCGAGCCGCTGGGCGAACTCCTCGGCGAGCGTGCGGGCCACGAACGCGACCGTGTCGACGCGCTCAGCAGGCGGGTCGAGTTCCCGGCGGGCCGACAGGTCCACCGGTGGGAGTCGCGCCACCAGCGGGCGGGGCTCCAGCCCGCGGGCCAGGCGGTGGGCGGCGGCGCCGTCGGGGCCGAAGCGGGCCAGGACGTCCGGGGCCGGGAGCGCGGCGAACTCACCCACGCTGCGGACGCCCAGCCGTCGCATCAGGCTCACCAGGTCGGGGTGGTCGACGACCGCGAGGTCGAACGGGGCCAGGAAGGCCGGGGACTCCCCGGGCGGGACGATCCCGCCGCTGCGGGCGGCCAGCGCGGCCGCGAACACCCCCTCGGCGACGCCGACCAGCACCTCGACGCCGGTGCGGTCGGCGACCGCGTCCACCACCCGCTCGGCGACCGCGGGCTCCGACCCGAAGTAGCGGGCGGGACCGCGGACCCGGAACGCGCACAGCCCGGGCCGGACGATCTCGACGCCCGGCGCCAGCTCCTCGACCGCCGCGACGACCGGCTCGAACGCCCGCGCGTCGCGGTCGGGGTCGGCGTCGAGCAGGACCAGCTCGGGGCAGAGCGCCTGCGCCTCGCGGCGGCGCAGACCACGGCGGACGCCGTCGGCCCTGGCCACCTCGGAGCAGGCCACCACCCGGTTGGCCGCCAGCACCGCGACCGGGAGGTGCAGCGGAACGTCGGCGGCGGCCGCCGCGGCGACCACCGGCCAGTCCGGCGCCCACACCGCAGCAACGCGCGCAGGGCTAGCCATCGTGCCTCCCCCGCGGTGACCGCACCAGCACGACGGGTCGCGCAGGGCTAGCCATCGTGCCTCCCCCGCGGTGACCGCACCAGCACGACAGGGCCGCTCATCCCGCCTCCGCGGCGGCGCGCAGTGGCTCGGCGGCGGACGACACCGGGACGAGGGTGGGCACAACCTGCCGAATGCGAACAGCCGGGGTGCGCGTGAGGGGCTCCGGGCGGGCGGGAGTGACGAAGGGGGCGATTCGGCCGTCGGGGGTGGGGAGCAGCACGCTCACGCGCCGGGGGCGCGCCGCGCTACCCCGCCCCTCGGCCACCACCGTGACCCGACGCTGCCGGAGCCGTCCGTCCCCGTGCCCGACGCCGTGCCAGACCGCGTCGGTGAGCGACAGGCGCAGGTCGGCACCGGGCCACGCCCCGACCCCGACCAGCACCGCTCCGCGTTGCCGCGCGCGGGCCGCCAGCCGGCGGACCTCCGCGAGCCCGAGCACGCCGGGATCTCCCACCGCGACCAGGTCGACGCCGTCGAGCAGCGCACCCACCACTCCGGCCGGATCCGAACCCGGATCCCGCACCAGCGCCAGCCGGTCCACCGAGACACCGGCCTCGGCGGCAGCGACCACGCCGAGCGCAGGCAGCCCGACGACCGCGCACCAGGACCCGGCCTGCGAGACCGCGGCGAGCAGCGCGACCAGCAGGCTGGTCGAGCCCCCGACCGCGAGCGACGAGCCACGCTGCAGCCCTCCGGCGGGGAACAGCGGCGCCAGCGGCTCCGGCACCGGCAGCAGGTCGGTGACCTGGTGCTTCTGCGCCAGCGTCGACGCCGCCGCGATCTTCTCGGCCAGCGCGGCCCGGGTGGCCGCCTTGGCGCTCATCGCGACCACCCACCCACGGCCGCCGCGCAACCGCATAGTGCTGTTCCCCCGGCGGGCAAACAGCAACATGCGGCTGCCGGCCCTCTCCCCCGTTGCGCATTCATCGCGCGAACGCCCCCTGACCTCTCCGCCCTGCTTCGCCCGGAACCGGCGAATGACCATCCGGCGGGTCTGCGGACCCGCGGCACACGACTGCGACCGAATCAGCCCGCGCGGGGCGCGCTCTCCGGCAACTGGGCGGGAAAGCCGAGCGTGGTCTCGATCAACGTGCAGAACCGCTCGGAGTCCCGGAGCAGGTCGTCGGCCTCGCGCGCGGTCACCGCACGGGGCAACCCGGCTTCGGCGGCGGCCCGCTTCACCGCGGCGGTGGCGAAGAACGCCGCCCACTCCCCCATCTCGGGAGCCACCTGGGTGAGCAGCACCCAGACGCTGGTCGGCCGCGACCGGGGACGACGGACGCCCGGCGGGAGCGGGCGCGCCCGGACCGCCAGCACCGCCGCAGCGGCCCGCAGCGCGGCCAGGTGCGCGGTGGCGTAACGCGGACCGGGCTGCCGGGTGACCGCGGCCTCCCCGAGCCCGTGCCGGGCCAGCGCGAGCAGCTCACGCGGGGTGCGGTGCGGCAGCGCCGAGGCGGGCACCGAGACCGGCGTCCCCCTGGACGTGTCGCCGACGGCCGTGGACGGCCGGACCGAAACGGGGACCGGATAGGTCATTGCCCCGCTCCCGCCGTGAGCATCGCAGCGAGCGCTAGCGAGCGAGGAGCGGAGCAAGGGGACAAAGCGGGGCATGGAGTCACAGTTCCTCCTCGAGGATGTCGATCCTGGTGACGGTCCAGCGCCCGACCGCCCAGTCGAAGCGCAGGTCGAAGACACCGGCAAGTGCGGGGGCCGGCTGCAATGCCGACGGGCTCGCACGAACCCGCCAGATCTCCTCGTCGGGTGGACGGGTCGCGGCAGGCGGTTCGGCGACGGGCTCGACCGGCCCCACCGGACCGGCTGCACGCGCGGCCCGGCGTGCTTCGAGCTCGTCCACCACGGCTGGGGAAGGTGGGAGGTCGGGGCGCGTGGAGGGGGCCGACCTGGGCGAGTTGCGGATGCGGTGATGCGTGAGAACTTCTCGCACCCGGTGGATCTGACCGTTCCAGCGGAACTCCACCGGAGCGTCCGCGCCACCACCGCGCCGGACCTCGGTCTCCTCGGTCACCGTTTCCCCTCCACGCCGTACTGCCGAGCGTCCGGACGGACACCCGGCGCCGCTCGAGGGGAAGGCAGAGCGGCGCCACCAGCTCGGGCAAGGCGCTTCCCCTCGCCTTACCCGAGCCGGCAGCAGCCCCCACCGCCGGTCGGTAGGGTCGGACCAACCGGCGGTGAGGGAATCCGGTAGCGGGTCGCGACACCCGCCCCCGGAATGGTTCGAACGAGTGTTCGAACCTCTTCTACAGTAACGCCGCCCCGGAACCGGCGCAACGCCGACACCGCGCTGTTCAGCTGCCATGTTTGAACCCGACGGATAACGATCCTGGGAAACCCCTACGCCACGGATTCCTGCGACGGCAGAGTGGTGGGCAACCGATTCACCTTCCCCTACGCCCCCACCCAGCCACCCGAAGCCGGAATATGAAGACCATTGCAAGGAGCACCGACAACGTGGACCGCCGCCGCCTCGCCGATCTGATCAGCCGCGAACGCGCCCGGTACGCCGAACAGCACCCGCGTTCGGCGTCCGCGTATTCGAACGCCCGCCACCTGTTCGGCCGCACCCCGATGACCTGGATGGCCAAGCAGGCCGGCGGGTTCCCGCTCTACCTCGCGACCGCCCGCGGGGCGCGGGTCACCGACCTCGACGGGCACACGTACATCGACCTCTGCCTGGGTGACACCGGCGCGATGGCAGGCCACTCACCCGAGCCGGTCGTCGAGGCCGTCAACCAGCGCCTCGGCGTCCTCGGCGGCGCCACCGCGATGATGCCCACCGAGGACGCCGCCTGGGTCGGCGAGGAGCTGACCCGCCGGTTCGGGCTACCGCAGTGGAGCCTGTCGCTGACCGCCACCGACGCGAACCGCTGGGCGATCCGGCTGGCCCGCGCGGTCACCGGCAAGCAGAAGATCCTGGTCAACAGCTACTGCTACCACGGCAGCGTCGACGAGTCGCTGATCGTGGTGGGCCCGGGCGGGACGGCGGAGGTCCGGGAGGGCAACGTCGGCGCACCGGTCGACACCCGGGTCACCAGCCGGGTCGCCGAGTTCAACGACCTCACTCGCCTGGCCGCCGAACTGGCGAACGGCGACGTCGCCGCGGTGCTGATGGAGCCCGCGCTGACGAACATCGGCATCGTGCTGCCCGAGCCCGGCTACCTGGAGGGCGTCCGGCGGCTCACCCGGGAGCACGGCGTCCTGCTGATCAACGACGAGACGCACACGTTCTCGGCCGGCCCCGGCGGGTGCACGCAGGCGTGGGGCCTGGAGCCGGACATCCTGACGATCGGCAAAGCCATCGGCGGCGGCGTACCGGTCGGCGCGTACGGGCTGTCCGACGAGGTGACGGCACGGGTCGAGGCGCGGGACGACCTGGACCTGATCGACATGGGCGGGGTCGGCGGGACGCTCGCGGGCAACGCGCTCTCGGTCGCGGCCACGAAGGCGACGCTCGAGCACGTCCTCACCGACGAGGCGTTCGCCGGCATGACCGCGCTCGGGACGCACCTGGCCGACGGCACCGCCGCACTGATCCAGAAGCACGGGGTTCCCTGGTCGGTGGCCCAGCTCGGCGCCAGGGCCGAGTTCCGGTTCGCCGATCCGGCGCCGCGCAACGGTGGTGAGTCGCACGCCGCCGGCGACCCCGAACTGGACGACTACCTGCACGTCTACGCGGCGAACCGGGGCGTGCTGCTGACCCCGTTCCACAACATGGCGCTGGTGTGCCCGGCCACCACCCGGGACGACGTCGACGCCCACCTCGAGGTCCTCGACGCCGCGATCGCCGAACTCGTCGGGTAACCATTCCATCGGAAAGTGGCACGGAACGGCTCGCCAGTAGCTACCGTCACATCTCACCCATCCATCCCAGCTGGAGGGAGAGATCGTGCCGTCACTGCGATCAGTGCTTCCCCGGCGGCGGTGGCTCCTGGTGACCCTCGGCCTCGTCGTCGCGGTCGGGCTGGGGGTGACCTGGGCCGTCGCCGGACAGGGCGAGGAAGCCCCGGTCACCACCCAGGCGATGTCAACCTCGGTGCCGACCGATCCGACGGCGCTGTTCGGCGCCGGCTGCGACGCGCTCCCGGACGGCTCGTCCGACCCCGCTGCCCCGGCGGGCATGCGCGGGCGGCCGGTCCGGGAGATCGTCGAACATCATCCCCAGCTCACCACGCTGCGCGACGCCGTGGAGAAGGCCGGCATGCTGCGCACGTTCGACGACCGCACCGGGCTGACCATGCTGCTGCCCACCGACGCGGCGTTCGACAAGGTGCCGGGATGGCAGCTGAAGCTGGCGCTGTCGAACCGGCAGATGCTCACCGACATCCTGACCTACCACGTCATCGAGAAACCGCTGAACCCGAAGCAGCTGAACTTGGACGGCCCGTTCACGACGCTGGAAGGCAGTGAGCTGCGCGTCCGCGGCTTCGGCGAGAGCCTCCGGCTCGGCGTCCAGAATGCCCACGTGATCTGCGGAAACATCCCGACCAAGAACGCCACGATCTACCTGATCGACACGGTCCTGCTGCCGACCTAGAACAGGACCGTCGCGAACGTGCCGACCTGGGCGAAGCCGCAGCGCTGGTAGACCGTGCGGGCGGCGTGGTTGAAGTCGTTCACGTACAGGCTGACGATCGGCGCCACCGTCCGCAGCGTGTCCGCGACCACCGCCGCCATCGCCGCCGTCGCCACCCCGGTGCCGCGCCGGTCCGGGTGCACCCAGACGCCCTGCACCTGGGCGACCCGGGAGCTGACCGCCCCGAGCTCCGCCTTGAAGACGACCTGGCCGTTCTCCATCCGCAGGTACGACCGTCCGGCGCGCACCAGCTCGGCGACCCGCGCCCGGTACGCGATGCCCCCGTCCCACTCGACCGGCGAGACCCCGATCTCCTCGGTATACATCGCGATGCACGCCGGCAGCAGCGCGTCGAAATCACGCATGTCCGCGCGGCGCACCCACGGGTCGGGCGCCACGTCGGGCATCACCGCGGTGGCCAGCAGCGGTTGCGAGGCCCGCACCTCGCGGGGCGGCCCCCAGTCCCTCATCAGGTCGTCCCAGAGCGGCAGCACCGCCTTGTCCGGCCCGACGATCGACGAGCAGACCCGCCCCTGCTCCCGCGCCACGTCGGCGAACGCCCGCACCGCCTCGGGCTCGGTGGTCAGCGGCACCAGGTTCGCCCCGGAGTAACACAGACCGCAGACGACCCCGTCCAGCGTGTAGCCCCAGAGCTGCGCACCCAGCCGCCAGCGCGAGATGCCGTGCGACCCGACTCTGGCGGCGACGAACACACCGGCGACCGGATCGGCGTCCAACAGCTCCTCGACCGCGCCACGGTCGGCGTCCCGCAGAACACGGACCGGCCTGGTCGTCAACACGAGGGGCTCCACCCGCGTTCGGAACTCACTCCCCCAGCCTGCCATGAACAGGGGGTCCCGGCCCACTGCCCCGTCGGCCGACGCGACCTAGTGCACCTCGACGGTGGGAGCCAGGCCGCGCAGCTCCTCGGGGAGCTCCGCGCCCATCTCCTCGGCGAGCCGGAGCGCCTCCTCGATCAGCGTCTCGACGATCTGCGACTCCGGCACGGTCTTGATGACCTGCCCCTTGACGAAGATCTGGCCCTTGCCGTTGCCGCTGGCGACGCCGAGGTCGGCCTCCCGCGCCTCACCCGGACCGTTGACGACACAGCCCATCACCGCGACGCGGAGCGGCACCGGCAGCCCCTCGAGGCCGGCCGTGACCTCCTCGGCCAGCGTGTAGACGTCCACCTGGGCGCGGCCGCAGGACGGGCACGAGACGATCTCCAGGCCGCGCTCGCGCAGGCCCAGCGACTCCAGGATCTGGTTGCCGACCTTGACCTCCTCCACCGGAGGGGCCGACAGCGAGACGCGGATCGTGTCGCCGATGCCCTCGGCGAGCAGCGCGCCGAACGCCACCGCCGACTTGATCGTGCCCTGGAACGCCGGGCCTGCCTCGGTGACGCCGAGGTGCAGCGGGTAGTCGCAGGCTCGGGCCAGCTGGCGGTACGCGTTGATCATCACGACCGGGTCGTTGTGCTTGACCGAGATCTTGATGTCGCGGAACCCGTGCTCCTCGAACAGCGAGCACTCCCAGAGCGCGCTCTCGACCAGCGCCTCGGGCGTCGGGCGGCCGTACTTCTGCAGGAGCCGCTTGTCGAGCGAGCCCGCGTTCACGCCGATCCGGATCGGCACGCCGGCGTCGGAGGCCGCCTTGGCGATCTCCTTGACCTTGTCGTCGAACTGCTTGATGTTGCCGGGGTTGACCCGGACCGCCGCGCAGCCCGCGTCGATCGCCGCGAAGACGTACTTCGGCTGGAAGTGGATGTCCGCGATGACCGGGATCGGGCTCTTCTTCGCGATCGCCGGCAGCGCTTCCGCGTCGTCCTGGCTGGGGACGGCGACCCGCACGATCTGACACCCGGACGCGGTCAGCTCGGCGATCTGCTGGAGGGTCCGGTTGACGTCCGACGTCGGCGTGGTCGTCATCGACTGGACGCTGACCGGCGCGTCACCGCCCACCGGCACGTTGCCGACCATGATCTGCCGGGAGACCCGGCGTTCGGTGAGCTTGGGAGCGGGCGGGCGGGGCAGGCCGAGGGAGACGGCGGTCACAGCAGGTCCTTTTATCGCGTGAGCGTGATCGGGTTGATGATGTCGGTCGCCACTGTGAGCAGCGTGATGCCACCGAAGATCAGCACGACCGCATAGGTGATCGGCAGCAGCTTCGTGTAGTCGACGCGTCCCGGGTCGGGCTTTCCGCGCTTGGCCGCCCACCACGACCGGACCTTCTCGAACCAGGCGATCGCGATGTGCCCGCCGTCCAGCGGCAGCAGCGGGAACAGGTTGAACACACCGATGAAGAAGTTCAGGTTCGCCAGCAGCAGGAAGAAGATCGGCCAGATGCCGCGCTCGACGACCTCGCCGCCGATCCGGCTCGCCCCGACGACGCTGACCGGCGTCTCCGGGTCACGCTCCTGGCCCATGAGGGCGTCCCAGAGCTTCGGGATCTTCTCCGGGAAGTTGGCGATGGCCCGGAACGTGCCCGCGAAGATCTGCCCGGTGTAGTCGAACGCCTGGCCGACGCCGTCGACCGGACCGTAGGTGACGGTCAGCGGGGCGTCCGAACCCTTGGGCGCGACGCCGAGGAATCCGACCTCCTGCACCTTCGGCGTGTCGGTCGTGCTGATGTCCAGGTTGCGGCGGACGACCGTGATCGTCGCGGTCGTGGTGACGCCGTCGCGGACGTACGTGACCTCGGTCGGGCCTGCGGGCGACTTGCGCACCTGCGTCACCAGCTCGCCGTACGTCGGCGTGTTCTGGCCGGCGAACGTGATGATCCGGTCGCCGGGCTCGAGCCCCGCGGCCGCGGCGGGCGACTTCGGGTCACCGTTGGCCAGCGAGCAGTTGACCGAGTCGGGGTTGGCCGGGACGCACTCGTTCACCGTGCCGAGGACGGCCGGCTCCTTGCTCGCGTCGTAGCTGGCCCGTTCCGGGTTCGGCAGCCCGACGAACACGGCGGTGATGTAGAGCAGCACCACGCCGAGGACGAAGTGGGTCAGCGAACCGGCCGCCAGGACGATCGTCCGCTTCCAGACCGGCCGCTTCCAGAACACCCGCGACTCGTCCTCCGGGGCGACCTCGTCCAGCGGGGTCATACCGACGATGCTGACGAACGCGCCGGCCGGGATGGCCTTGAGCCCGTACTCGGTCTCCTTGCGGCGGAACGAGAACAACGTCGGCCCGAAGCCGATGAAGAACCTCGTGACCTTCATCCCGAACGCCCTGGCACTGAACATGTGGCCGGCTTCGTGGAGCGCGACCGAAATCAGGATGCCGAGGGCGAAGAGAAGAATTCCACCCGTGTACGCCATCGGCGCTTACCTCGACCCTTCTACAGCTGAAGACACTTCCGCGGATGACCCAGCGCCGAGCCCGAACGCACGGCGATTCGCCTCCGACCGTGCCCAGCGCTCGGCGGAGAGAACGTCCTCGACGCTACCTGGCTCGTCCAGTAGTCGGCTGTCGGCGGTTTCAGCCGATTCGACCACAGAACGTACAGTGTCAACGATCCCCGTGAACGGGAGCGAGCCGGCGAGGAACGCAGCGACACATTCTTCGTTGGCAGCGTTGTAGATCGCGGGCAGGCACCCGCCTGCCTCGCCGGCCTCACGGGCGAGCCGCACGGCCGGGAACACGTCGTCGTCCAGTGGTTCGAACGTCCAGGTGGCGGCCTTCGTCCAGTCGACCGCGGCGGCGGCGTCCGGAACCCGGTCCGGCCAGGCGAGGCCGAGCGCGATCGGCAGCCGCATGTCGGGTGGACTGACCTGGGCGAGAGTCGACCCGTCGTAGAACTCGACCATCGAGTGGACGAGCGACTGCGGATGGACGACGACGTCCAGCCGGTCGTACGGCAGCCCGAACAGCTCGTGCGCCTCGATCACCTCGAGCGCCTTGTTCACCATCGTCGCGGAGTTGATCGTGACGACCGGCCCCATCGACCAGGTGGGGTGCGCCAGCGCGTCCTCGGGAGTGACGTTCGCCAAGTCGGCGCGCTTCCGGCCACGGAAGGGGCCACCACTGGCGGTCAGGATCAGCTTCCGCACCTCGGCCGCGGCTCCACCGCGCAGGCACTGGGCGAGCGCGGAATGCTCGCTGTCGACCGGGACGATCTGCCCGGGCTTGGCGATGGCCCGAACCAGCGGGCCGCCCGCGACCAGCGATTCCTTGTTGGCCAGCGCGAGCGTCCGCCCGGCGGTCAGCGCCGCGAGCGTCGGGGCCAGACCGATCGACCCGGTGATCGCGTTGAGCACCAGACCGTTCTCGCCGAGCGGCCACGCCGCGAGGTCGGTCGCGGCGTCCGGACCGGCGAGGATCTTCGGCAGCGAGAACCGCCCCTCGCTCCAACCACGACGCTGCGCCTCGGCGTAGAACGCGAGCTGCAGGTCTTGGGCGGTGCTCGCCCGCGCGACCGCGACGGCGTCCACCCCGAATTCCAGTGCCTGGGCGGCGAGCAATTCGACTTGGGCGCCCCCGCCGGCCAGACCGACCACCCGGAACCGGTCGGAGTTCCGGCGGATCACGTCGAGGGCCTGGGTGCCGACCGAACCGGTGCTACCGAGGATGACCACCTCGCGTGAACTCATGACGCCCATTGTCCCGTACCGGGACGAGCAGCACACAGTCACGCTTCGTCCACATCTGAGGGATTTGCGCCAACCCGTCCGGACAGACAGGACGTCCAACTACAAATCATCCGAACGGCTAGGCAGATCTCGGTCAATGACACCAACGATGAACAGTTCGCACTCGGGCGGTTACCGAAAGCCGTCGGGCTCGTTGTGCGGAATGGCAGGGCGGTCACGCCGGCTGACGAGGCACCGGGCGGCCTCTCGGCAGACAAGCGCGTGACCGCCGCAGCGGAAGTTCGCGAGGGGGTCTTGGAGTCGTGACTGTGATGGTGAACCGTCGGGAGCGCGTCCGGGCGGCGACGGTCCAGGAAATCAAGGACGTGGCGCGGAGGCAGCTGGTCGGCGAGGGGCCATCAGCGGTCTCGCTGCGGGCCATCGCCCGCGAAATGGGAATGACCGCACCGGCTTTGTACCGGTACTTCCCAAGTTTTGACCATCTTGTGCAGTCGTTGGTGACCGATTTGTCAACGGAACTGTGCGCGGCCGTCGAGCACGCCCGTGATCTGGCGTCGCCGGACGACGCCGGTGCGCGGCTGCTGGCGGTGTGCCGGGCGTTCCGCGCCTGGTCGGTCGGTCACCCGGCCGAGTTCGGGCTGATCTTCGGCGCACCGACGCCGGGGTACGGCACCCCGGCCTACGGTGCCGGCCCGAGCGGCCTGACGCCGACGCAGACCAGCCGGGCGGCTGCGAGCGATTCGGTCGGGTCGGACGGGCACGGTGACGAGAGCACACCGGCCGCCGAGCGGCTGGACAACGGTGGTGCGCGATTCGGGCGGCTGTTCCTGTCCGCGTTCGCGGACGTCTGGCGGGAACGTCGCTTCCCGACTCCGGACGCCGATCAGCTGCCGCAGCGGCTCACCGAGCAGCTGGCGGCCTATCGTCAGCGGCTGGGCAGCACGCTTCCGCTCGGTGCGCTGGCGGTCGTGTTCGGCTGCTGGATGCGGCTCTATGGGCTGGTCAGCCTCGAGGTGTTCAACCACATGAGCTTCGCGTTGCCCGACCCGGAGCCGTTCTTCGAGGGCGAGTTGGCGGAGATCGCGGCGCGGCTGGGCATCACCGATGTCGAGCCGGCTCTACACTGACCCCTTTCCAACAGCAGGACACGGTCCACGCTCCCCGCGTGCCGGTGCGGACCGGGCCGCACCGGGCCGTCCTGCCCTCAGCCGCCCCAGCCCGGAGGGGAGCGCACACCGGTGAACCTGCGCGCCACGGACCTCGGACGTGGCCACGCGGCCGTCAGCCGAACGAACTCCCCGCCTCACACGCCGGCGCCGCGGCGGCGGAGCGGTCGGCGGCCCGGTCCCGCGGACGTCCGGCGGCTGCTGACGCCGGGTGACACCGACGACGACAAAGGTCCCCAGGTCTACGCACAACCCATCCTCGACCTGGTGTCGGGAACGCTGAGCGGCTACGAGGCGCTCGCGCGGTTCCGGCGATTCCCGGCGGCGACACCGGACGACTGGTTCGCGGCCGCCCACCGGGGCGGCGTCGGCGCCCAGTTGGAGGCCTACGCCGTCGCCAAGGCACTCGAACTGGGAGCGACGCGTCCCGCGGGGACCGTGCTGTCGGTGAACGTGAGCCCGAGCGTCATCGACTCACCCGAACTGCAGGCCGTGCTACCGCACGACCTGACCGGGCTGCAGTTCGAGGTCACCGAACACGAGTTGGCCGACGACGGTGCCGCGTTGGTCGCCGCGCTGGAGCGCCTGCGCCGTCGTGGTGCGCGAATCGCGGTGGACGACGTCGGCGCGGGCTTCGCCGGCTTCAAACGGCTGGTCACGGTGGCACCGGACGTCCTCAAGCTCGACCGGGCCCTCGTCACCGGGGTCAGCCGCGAGCCGCGGAAGGTCGCGCTGGTCGAGGCGATCGTGCACTTCGGGGCGCGGACCGGCGCGCGGGTGTGCGCGGAGGGCCTGGAGACCGTCGAGGACCTGGCCGCGGTGACCGATCTCGCGGTCGGGCTCGGACAGGGCTGGCTGATCGGACGGCCCACCGCGGAGTTCGCCGCGGTCGACCCGGTCGCCAGGCAGGCCTGGCAAGCGGGTCAGCCGGGTGCACCCCGCTGCCCGGGGGTGCCGGGCCTACCGAGCCGGCCGGGCGGGATCGGGCCGCGGCAACTACACGACCTCGCCGAGGTGCTGGAGAGCCTCTCCGAGGTCCGGACGCTGGACGCGGCCGCCGCCGTCCTCGCGGGTTCCACCGAGTTGCTCGGCTGCCAGGCGATCGGGCTGGCGGTGGTGGAGCAGGCCTCGACCGCGGCCGGGCAGTCCGTGTTGCGCCTGCTGACGCCCGAGGGCGCGCTCGGCGGCGCCGCCGAGCGTCCGGGTGGGCCGGGGTGGCCGTGGCCGCTGTGTCGAGCACCGATCGCCCGCCAGGTGGTGGACGAACGGTCGGTCGGTCAGGTGCTCGCCGGTTCGGTCGCGCCGGATACCGTCGAGCGGACCTGGCTGACCGCGACCGGAAGCCGGTCGATGGTGCTGTTCCCGCTGGTGTCCGCGGGACGTGCGGTGGGTCTGCTGGTCTGCGGACGACGTCACGAGCACCTGTGGAGCCGGGCGGAGCTGCGTCCGGCGCGGACCGTGGCGGCCGCCGCCGGCGCGGTCATCGCCGCACTCACGCCTCCCGGATTCCCCACGGCGACCCGTACGCGGTGAGCAGGTCGAGGAACGGCACCGCGTCGAACGCCTCGGGCCCGAGGACGCCGCTGCCGGACCAGACACCCGCCGCCAGCAGTTCCAGCGCCACCACCGGGTTGACCGCGGTCTGCCAGACCACGGCCTGCGCGCCGTACTCGGCCATCGACCAGTCGTTGTCGACGACGTGGTGCAGGTACACCTCGCGCGGACGCCCGTCGACGCCGGTGCCGGTCACCCACGTCCCGGCGCAGGTCTTCCCGCTCATCCGGTCACCGAGCGTCGCCGGGTCGGGCAGGCAGGCCGCGACCACGTCGCGCGGCGAGACCTCGACGCCGCCGACGCGCACCGGCGTCGTCCGGTCGAGCCCGAGCCGGTGCAGTGTCTGCAGGACGCCGATGAACTCCGCGCCGAGGCCGTACTTGAACGTCACCCGCTTCGCCCGCACCCACCGCGGGATCAGCAGGACCTCTTCGTGCTCGACGTTCACGCACTCCACCGGGCCGATGCCGGCCGGGAAGTCGAAGACCTCCGGCTCGCTGAACGGCTCGGTGGTGAACCAGCCTTTTGCTTCCTCGTAGACCACCGGCGGGTTCAGGCACTCCTCGATCGTCGTCCAGATCGAGAACGACGGCGCGAAGATCGGCTCGCCGTTGTCGCCGGTCACGACGAGGTTCGCGCCGTCCCGAATCCCGATCTCGTCGATCTCGGTGAACAGGTGGTCGGCGGCGTACCGCGCGAACACGTCCGAGAGCCCGGGTTCGACTCCCATCCCGACGAGCGCGAGCCGCCCGGCGTCCTTCCACGCGGGTTCTGCGGCGAACTGGGCCTCACCGAGGGGGACCCCGACCTGCCGATACGGCTCGGTGGAGTGCGGCGCGGAGAGCGACATCGCCATGTCCAGGTAGTCGACGCCCGCGCTCTGGGCCGCGGCGAAGATCGGGAGCACGAACCGCGGATCGACGGCGTTGAGCACGTGGGTGATCCGGTGCTCGGTGATCAGCGCCTCGATCGCGTGCTGATCCGAGGCGTCGACCCCGGCGGCGACGAACCGAGGGTCACCGGCCGGGAGCGCACGCGCGGCCCGCCCCGGGTCGTAGTCGGCGACGACGATCGCCTCGAAGAACTCCCGGCGGGCGGCGATCACCGCGACCGCGCTGCCCACTCCACCCGCGCCGACCACTAAGACACGCATGGCGCCACGATAACCACGGCCAGATGCCCACGACGCCATCTTTTGAGCGGTCAACCCGCGAGAATCACACGATTTCCGGGGTGAGGACGAGCTCATGGTCAGGAGGTACGGTGCCGACCAGGGTTCGGAACGCGCCGAACTCGGCCTGTTCCTCCGCGCTCTCCGCGTACGGCGAGATCCGGCTCAGCTCGGTCACGGCCATCCGGATCTCCAGCGGCCCGAACACCACCTCGCCGTCCGCCGACGGCAACGCGTCCAGCGTCCGGGTCCAGCCTTCGGGGACGCGCGCCAGTACGGCGAAGAAGGCCGGCCCGAGCGTCAGAGCGGGCGCGGACGGCTCCGCGGGCTTACGCCGGAACAGACCGGCCAGCCCACCCCGGCGGACCGGCCGGACTGTGACGGCAAGGACCACCACCTAGGACCCGGCCAGTGCGCTCCGACTAGAGCTAGCCGGGCTGCTCCGCAGCGGATGTCCGACCGACGTCAGGCACGAGCCGTCCTTCAGCCGCCACTTCCACCCGTGCATCTGGCAGGTCAGGACGCCGTCCTCCACCTTGCCGAACTTCGTCAGGTCGGCCTTCAGGTGCGGGCACCGCCGCTGCACGGTCCAGCCCTCGAGGTCGATGTCCTCGTCGTCGGTGCTCTGCTCGGCGTACCAGCCCTCGGCGTAGTTCAGCCGCTCCTCGCCGAGGCACTTGAAGAACGCGTAGACGAACTCGTTGTACGGACCGACCCGCGCCGCCGAGAACCGGCACGACAGGAACAGGCTGTTCACCCAGTCGATCTCGTGGATCGCGACCAGGTGCTCCAGCAGCTCACGAGGGGCCGTGAAGCGGTAGCGCGCCCGCTCGCCGTCCCAGGCACGGAACTCCCGCGCCACGAAGTCGAGCACCATGTCGATGTCGCCGCGCTCGGCGTCGACCGCGGTGAGCCGCACCGGGCCGTTGATGCCACTGGCCATCCGCTCGGCCTGCTGCATCAGCGGCTCGATCCACTCCTTGAGCGCGGGCAGCAGGTCGATCTCCGGGTGCGCCCAGCCGGCCTTCTCCGCCTCGAGAACGGCCTTCTTCCGCTCGGCGTAGGCCCGCAGGTAGGGCTCCTTGTTCTCACCGAACACGGTCGCCGGGTCGTACGGGTGGGTCACCGGAGCACCCTCGGCGCCGAAGTCGCAGACCGACCCGGGCAGCAGCAGCCGCCCGTTGTCGTAGCCCTTCTCCTCCATGTGGTCGAGGAAGACCTGCTGGTCGGGGAAGATGTTGCCGGGGTCGTTGCCGAGGTCGTTGAACTGCCAGAGCTCGTCGTCGAGGAAGCACGGCGGACCGGCGATCGGTACGACCCAGGTCGCCTTGAGGTCGTCGATGTACCGGATCGTCCGGTCGAACTGACGCGCCCGCTTCTGCTCGCCGAAGACCTGCTTGGCGTGGTCGGTGAGCTCGTACACCATCGGGTACCAGATGGCCCCGGAGTACTGGAGCATGTGGATGTCCACGTGCCCCAGTTCGGCGAACGCGGACAGCTCGGTCGGCCGGGCGTCGTTCTGGTTCAGCAGCGTGGTGACGCCGTCGTCCAGCCAGAGCGACGAGTCGCCGATCGGCCCGTCGGTCGGCGAGATCAGGGCCTGGATCAGCACCTTCAGGCCGTCGAGGTCGTGCACCTCGCCGTTCTTCGTCCGGAAGATCTTCGTGAAGCCGAGGTCGCGCAGCGCGTCGTGCAGCTCGTCGGTGGGGTACTCCGGCAGCAGCACGGTGGCGGACTTGGAGATCCGCTTCAGGTTCTCCGGGTCGTAGTGGTCACGGTGCAAGTGCGACACGTAGAGGTAGTCGACCTTGCCGATCTCGTCCCAGTCGAGCTCGGAGTTGTCCGGGAACGGGAACCAGGACCCGAAGTACGCCGGGTTCACCCACGGATCGCAGAGCACACTGCCGTGAGCGGTCTCGATCAGGGCACTCGCGTGGCCCAGGCCCGTCACTCGCACAGCTCTCCGACCCTCCCGCGGCGGGCCGCACCCACCACCGACGACGTCACTACACCGATTCGGCTTCTTACCGTAGCGGGCCGACCGAAGTAACCCCGGCCGAGCCCGCCCCGTACCCTTTACACACTGTGAGCGACCACTACTTCACCGCCCGGCCATCGGCGACCAGCGCGCCGCGGCAGGTGCGGTTGGCGCTCCGTGACGTACAGGTCGGCCTCACCACCGACGCGGGGGTCTTCTCCCCCACCGCCGTCGACGCGGGCACGCTCGTCCTGCTCGAGAGCGTGCCGCCACCGCCGGCCACCGGCGACCTGCTCGACCTCGGCTGCGGCTACGGCCCGATCACGATCACGCTGGCCCGCCGCGCGCCCGGCGCGACGGTCTGGGGTGTCGACGTCAACGAGCGGGCCCGCGAGCTGGCCCGGGTCAACGCCGCGAACGCCGGCTGCGACGGCGTCCGCATCGAGGCACCGGACGACGTCCCGGACGATGTCCGGTTCGCGGCGATCTGGTCCAACCCGCCGATCAAGGTGGGCAAGGCGACCCTGCACGGCATGCTGCAGCGCTGGCTGCCCCGCCTCGCCCCAGGCGGCGTCGCGCACCTCGTCGTCCAGCGGCACCTCGGCGCGGACTCGCTGCAGCGCTGGCTGGAGTCCGAGGGTTTCCCGACCGAGCGACTAGCCTCTCGCAAGGGGTATCGAATTCTGGCGGTACGAACGGAAGACACGACGTGATCCATCAGCTCCGGGGAACCGAGCTCAAGCGGCTGCACCGCACCTGGCGCCGCCGCAGCGACAGTCGGCTCGCGCTCCTGCTGGACGACGTCGGCAACCCGTACAACGTCGGGTCGATCACCCGGTCGGCAGCGGCGTTCGGCGTCGACCACGTCTACCTGTCGGGGTCGTCGGTGTCACCGCGGGCGCCGAAGGCGGCCAAGACCGCGCTCGGCACCGAGCGGTACCTGCGCTGGTCCGAGCACCCGACGATCACCGACGCGATCGCGGCCGCCCGCGGCGACGGGTACCGCGTGGTGGGTGTCGAGCTCGCCGACCCGGCCGTGCCGCTGGCCGATCTCGACCTGGCCGCGGACGTCTGCCTCGTCCTCGGCCACGAGGAGCGGGGCATCTCCGCGACCGGTCTGACCGAGTGCGACACGATCGGTTACGTCCCGCTGATCGGGCGGGTCGGCTCGCTCAACGTCGCGACCGCTGCCGCGATCGCCTGCTACGAGGTGCGGCGTCAAGGCTGGGCCGCCGACGACGGCCACGGTTATGCCGACGAAGAGGGCGACGACGTCGGATGACCGTCCGGGCGGTGCGCGTCAACCAGCTCGGCTACCCCGCCGGGTGGCCACTGCGCGCCACCGTGGCGACCGACGCGACCACCCCGCTGCGCTGGCACCTCCGGGACGCCACGAGCGGCACCGCCGTCGCCGGTGAGACCACCGTCCACGGCCTCGACCGGGCCGCGGGCGAGTCAGTGCACACGATCACGGTGCCGACGGTCGCCGGTGAGGGTGACGGCTGGACGCTCGTCGTCGAGGGCGTGGAGAGCCCGCCGTTCGCGGTCGGCGCCCACGCCGCTGCCCGCTATCGCGACCTGGCCGGTGACGCGGCCCGCTTCCTCTACCTGCAGCGCAGCGGCACCACGATCGACGACGCCGAGTACGGACGCCCGGCCGGGCACGTGGACGCGCCACCGAACCGGGGCGACTCGGCGGTCGCGTGCCGGCGGCCGGACTGCCCGCGGCGCCGGTGGCTGTTCGGCTGCCGCGGCCACGACCTGCGCGGCGGCTGGTACGACGCCGGCGACCACGGCAAGTACGCGGTGACCACCGCGGTGTCGATCTGGCTGCTGCAGCACGCCGAGGAGCGCACCCGGTCCGGCGACCCCGCGCTGCTCGACGAGGCCCGCTGGGGGCTGGAGTTCCTGTTCGCCGCGCAGTTGCCGACCGGCGACCCGCAGGCGGGCATGGTCTTCCACGCGGTGCACGACGTCCGCTGGACCGGGCTGCCGCTGCGTCCGGACCAGGACCCCGAGCCGCGGACCGTCCGGGCGCCGAGCACCGCGGCGACGTACGGGCTCGCGGCCGTCGCCGCGCAGGCGGCCCGGGTCTGGGAGGTCCACGATCCGGTGTTCGCGGCCCGGTGCACGACGGCCGCCGACCGGGCCTGGACCGCCGCGTCGAGCCTGCCGGTGGTGTACGCGGACGTCGCCGAGGGCGGCGGCCCGTACGACGACACGGACGTCCGGGACGAGCGGTACTGGGCGGCCGCCGAGCTGGCCGTGCTCACCGGCGCCGAGGAGTACCGCTACGCGATGGTGCACTCCGGGCTCGACCCGCTCGCGGCGCTGCGCGAGGGGTTCGACTGGCGCTCGGTGCTGCCGCTCGCGCAGCTGACGCTGGCGCTGGGCACCGGGTGGGTCGCGGCGTCGGCGGCCACCGCGGCCAGGGCGGCGCTGGCTGCCGCCGCGGAGACGCTGCTCGCGACGATCGACGCCGAGGGCCACGGGACGCCCTACGCGCCGCCGGACGGCCGGTATTGCTGGGGATCGAACTCGCGGGTGCTGGCGCACGCGCTGACGCTCGGTGCGGCCGCCGACCACACCGGCGACCGCCGGTACTTCGCCGGTGAGCTGGCCTGCCTGGATCACCTGCTCGGCCGGAACGCGTCCGGGGTGAGCCAGGTGACCGGGTACGGCGTGCGGGCGGCGTCCCGGCCGCACCACCGATTCTTCGCGCACTCGGTGGACCCGTCGTACCCGCAGCCACCGCCCGGCGTCGTGGTCGGCGGTCCGAACTCCGGCCTCGACGACCCGGTGGCCGCCGCCGCGCTGAGCACCGCGCCGCCGCAGCGGTGCTGGATCGACGACGTCGGCTCGTGGGCGACGAACGAGGTGACGATCGGCTGGAACGCGGCGCTCACGGTCGTCGCGCGTCACGTCGCCGCGCGCGTGGCCCCGGCCCGGTCGTTAGACATCGGCCGCGCCGCCTGATCCGCGAGGAGGTCGGCGACGATCGCTCCGACCTGGTCGACCTCGATCAGGAAGCCGTCGTGGCCGTACGGCGACCGGATCACCCGTAGCTCCCCGGCGCCCGCGATGTGCGTGGCCAGCTCCCGCTGCTGCGCGAGCGGATACAGCCGATCGCTGTCCACCCCCGCCACCACCGTCCGTGCGGTGATCCGCCGCAGAGCGTCCGCAATGCCGTTACGGCCACGACCGACGTCGTGGCCATTCATGCCTTCGGTCAGCGTCACGTAGCTGCCCGCGTCGAACCGACGCACCAGCTTCGCCGCATGATGATCGAGATAGGACTCGACCGCGAAGCGGTCGGAGTCCTGCCTGTTGCGGCCGAACCGGGTGGCCAGCTCGGCCTCCGACCGGTACGTGACGTGGGCGATCCGCCGGGCGATGCCCAGCCCGGCGACCGGGCCGGGCCCCGGGTAGTAGTCGCCGCCCTCCCACCCCGGGTCCGACCGGATCGCGTGCAGCTGGGGCGACGCCCACGCGATCTGATCGGCCGACGCGGCGGCGGTCGTCGCGAGCAGCAGCAGACGCTCGACCCGGGAGGGCGCCGACACCGCCCACTCCAGCGCGCGCATCCCACCCATCGAGCCGCCGAGCACCGCGGCCCAGGACCGCACGCCGAGCGCGTCGGCGAGCGCGATCTCGGCCGCGACCTGGTCCCGGATCGTCACCTTCGGCCAGCGGCTCCCCCAGGGGCGCCCGTCCGGTGCGGGTGACGACGGTCCGGTGCTGCCGCGGCACCCGCCGAGGACATTCGGTGCCACGACCCACCACCGGTCGGTGTCGACCGCGCGGCCCGGCCCGATCAGCCCGTCCCACCATCCCGGCGTAGGCTGCTCGGGTCCGGCCGCGACGTGGCTGTCCCCGGTGAGCGCGTGCAGGATCAGCACCGCGTTGGAGCGGTCCGGCGCCGGCGTGCCCCAGGTTTCGTACGCGAGATGCACGTCCGGAAGCGCAACACCGCACTCCAAAAGCATCAGGACTTCGCTGCCCGGAACCCCGCATCCAGGTCCGCGAGCAGGTCCTCCAGCCCTTCGAGCCCGACCGCCAACCGGACCAGCCCCGGCGTCACGCCGGTGGACAGCTGCTCCTCCGGCGTCAGCTGGCTGTGCGTCGTGCTGGCCGGGTGGATCACCAGGCTCCGCACGTCGCCGATGTTCGCCAGGTGGCTGAACAGCTCCAGCGAGTCGACGAACCGCTTGCCGGCCTCCACACCGCCGCGCAGCTCGAACGAGACCACCGCGCCCGCGCCACCGGGCAGGTACTTCTGCGCCGCGGAGTACCACGGGCTGCTGGGCAGGCCCGCGTAGTGCACGGCCTCGACCTCGTCGCGCTCGGTCAGCCACTCGGCGATCGCCTGGGCGTTGCGGACGTGCCGCTCGATCCGCAGCGACAGCGTCTCGATGCCCTGCAGGATCAGGAAGCTGGTCAGCGGCGCGATCGCCGCGCCGGTGTCGCGCAGCTGCTGAACCCGCAGCTTGGCGCCGAACGCGCCGTGGCCGAGCGCTTCCCAGTACCGCAGGCCGTGGTAGCTCGGGTCCGGCTCATGGAAGTCGGGGAACCGGTCCGCGTGGGCACCGAAGTCGAACGTGCCACCGTCCACCACGACGCCCGCGATCGCGGTGCCGTGCCCGCCGAGGTACTTGGTCGCGGAGTGGATCACGATGTCGGCGCCGTGCTCGATCGGCCGCAGCAGGTACGGCGTCGGCACGGTGTTGTCGACCACCAGCGGGACGCCCACTTCGTGGGCCACGTCGGCCACCGCCCGGACGTCCAGCACGTTGCTGCGCGGGTTCCCCAGCGTCTCGGCGAAGAACAACTTCGTATTGGGACGCGACGCGGCGCGCCACTCGTCCAGGTTGTCCGGGTCTTCGACGAACGAGACCTCGATGCCGAGCTTCGGCAGCGTGTAGTGGAACAGGTTGTACGTGCCGCCGTAGAGCGAGGCGCTGGAGACGAAGTGGTCGCCGCTCTTCGCCAGCGTGAGGATCGCGGCGGTCTCGGCGGCCTGACCGGAGGCCAGCGCGATCGCGGAGATGCCGCCCTCGAGCGCGGCGATCCGCTGCTCCAGCACGTCCTGGGTCGGGTTGTTGATCCGGGTGTAGATGTGGCCGGGCTCGGCGAGGCTGAACAGCGCGGCCGCGTGATCGGTGTCGCGGAACACGTACGACGTGGTCTGGTAGATCGGTGTCGCCCGCGCGCCGGTGGCCGGGTCCGGTGCGGCGCCCGCGTGGATCTGGCGGGTCTCGAACGACCAGGCGCTGGTGTCCCGCTCGTGCGGAGCGTCGAGCGTGGCCTCGGGCGCGGGGTCGGGCGACAGTTCTGACACGGGGGTCTCCTCGGTGCGGCACGTGGCGAATACCGGCGTGGCGCAGCGGAAAGCCCACCCCCGGCTCGTTTTCACCCTGGCACAGGAGCCCTGATTTCGCTATACCCTATCGAGAAGATAGGGAATTGGTCTCCTCGGCGAGCAACGCGTCCAGCGCCCGCGCGTTCACCGGCTTGGAGTACAGGAATCCCTGCGCCCGGTCGCACCGCAGCTCGCGGAGCACGTCCGCACGCTCGCTGGTCTCGACCCCCTCGGCCACCGTGGACAGTCCGAGCGAGTGCGACAGCTGGAGGATCGCCTTGGTCAGCGCGGTGTCCTCGCTGTCCGCACCCTCCGGGCCCTCCATGCTGAACGCCCGGTCGATCTTGAGGATGTCGACCGGCAGCCGGCGCAGATAGGACAGCGACGAGTAGCCGGTCCCGAAATCGTCGATCGCGATCCGGATCCCTCGCCCGCGGAGCTGCTGGAGCCGGGCGACCACGGTCTCGGTCTCCGCGGCCGTGGCCGCGATCATCGTCGACTCGGTGATCTCCAGGACGAGTGCTTGCGGGGGCAGCCCGCTGAACCGCAGCGCGCCGAGCACGGTCGTCACGAACTCCGGGTCGTGCAGCTGGGCGGTGGCGACGTTGACCGCCACCGAGATGCCGAACCGGGCGTACCAATCGGTGGCGTCGACGCAGGCCTGCCCGAGCACCCAGGCGCCGATCGGGACGATCAGTCCGCTCTCCTCGGCGATCGGTACGAAGTCCGCAGGCGACACGCGGTCCGCTCCGGGGGCGTCCCAGCGCAGCAGTGCCTCCACCGAGCTGATCCGCTCGGTGACCAGGTCGACCACCGGCTGGTACTCGAGGACGAACTCTCCCATCGCGACCGCGCGCCGCAGCCCGGCGAGCAGTTCGACCTGCTCCAGGTGGGCGGTGCGCAGGTCCGGCCGGTACGCGACCATCTGGTTCTTGCCCGCGCCCTTGGCCGCGTAGAGCGCCAGGTCGGCGTTGCGCAGCACGTCGCTCGGGGTGGCCGGGCCGGCGCCGACGTAGAGGCCGAGGCTGGTCGTGAGGTACAGATCGTGGGCGGCGACGCGGAACGGGCCGCGGAGCGCCTCGGTCAGCCGTCGCCCGATCGCCGACACCTGCTCGTCGTCGGTCTCGGTGAGCAGGACCGCGAACTCGTCACCGCCGAGGCGCGCCAGCAGCGCGCCGGGAGGCACCGCGGCGGTGAACCGGGCCGCGACCTGGATCAGCAGCTCGTCACCCACCGGATGCCCGTGGCTGTCGTTGACGTCCTTGAACCCGTCCAGGTCGAGCAGCAGCAGCCCGTACCGCTGGCCGGCCTGCTCCGGATCCCGCGCGTCGGCCAGCATCCGGTCCAACGTGTCGGTCAGCTTCGAGCGGTTCGGCAGACCGGTCAGCGGGTCGTGCAGCGCCCGGTAGGTGAGCTGGCCCTGCAACGCCTGCTGCTCGGCGAGCGCCGCGCCGAGCGCGGCCGCCTGGGCAGCCTGCTCCTGCTCCCGGCGGTACGCCTCGCGCGCCAGACCGGCGCTGCGGATCGCGAGGTAGAAGCAGAAGCCGGTGGTCATCGCCGCCGGATACGCGACGTCGATCAGCGGGTCGATCGGCCGGTGGTCGACCGCCGCGACCGCGACGAAGCCCGGGTAGGCGAGCGTCGCGATCCCGAACAGGCCGATCTTCGCCCGGCCGGCCGGCTGGTCACCGTCGCCGTCCTGCCTGCGGACGGCGACCGACCGGTGCCCGGCCGCGATCGCCAGGAACAGGTAACCGGTCAGCACGACGACGCCGGGCCCGGCCGTGGGCACTCCGCCCGACGGGTGGGCACCGTCCACACCCCAGAGGAGATCACCGGCGACGAGCAGCAGCGCCGCCAGCCCGGTCAGCGCGTGGGCGGTGTGCCGGATCCCCACGACGAGCAGGATCACGGCCATCGTGAGCAGCGTGATGTCGCCGATCACGAAGACGAACGCGATCGCCTGGTCGTCGCCGGTCTGCTTGCGCAGGTAGGGGGCCAGCACCAGCAGCCACCCGATCATCCCGATGCCGTAGGTGACCGCCAGCCCGTCGACGATCCGCTGGGAACGGTACGAGCCGCTGCGCTTCACGATCCCGACCAGCCCGGCGACCAGCAGCGGGAACGACACCAGCCGGATGGCCAGCGCCAGCGTCAGCGGAAAGCCGGGAACCAGGAGTACCTCGGGGTCCAGTTCGGCCACGATCAGCCCGCAGAACCGGGCGACGAGGCCGGCGGCGATCAGCCACCACGGCCAGATCGGCGTCGGCCGATGGGTGGCGACGCCGTACACGAACCAGCCGACCGCCCAGACCATGATCGTCAGGTAGAACAGCGGCGACAGCGGACCGGGCAGCGCGAACATCAGCCACGGCACCAGGAGCATCGCGGCGGAACCGACCAGCCAGACCGTGCGTTCGCGGGTGGCACGACGAGCGGCGGCGCGCGCCAGCGCACTGGTCGCGGAGCCGCCGTCCATCGGCGTGGCCTCGCCCGACCTGGTGCGCACCACCAGGCCGTCGGTCGAGGGAGCGGCCGCTGCCGGTACCGGCGCGGCCATGTCGGTCTGCACGGTTGTCTGTACGGACGTCGAGCACCCGACCTGAGGTTTGACTCGGACCAATAACTAGGACGTTCGGGTGACTTCTGGCATAACGCGCGCCGGTCGCGTGGCCAGGTACTCGTCGACTCGCTCGGCGGGAAGCGGCGGGGAGAAGTAGTTGCCCTGCATGTAGCGGCAGCCCAGCGCGCGGAGCCACTCGACGCGATCAGCGGACTCCACCCGCTCGGCGATGGCCCGCAGGTTCAGCGTCGAGCAGATCTGCAGCACGGCCCTGGTCAGCGCCGCGTCCACGAGCGTGGCCGCGGCGGCGTCCGGCGCGGCGGCGTCGGGCGCGGCGGAGAGGTCGGCGGCGCCACCGAGCGCCGGATCGAGCTTGAGCGCGTCGACCGGCAACTGCCGGAGCAACGCCAGTGACGACTGCCCGGTCCCGAAGTCGTCCACCGCAACCCGGACGCCGCACGCGCGCAGCTCGGCGACCCGGGCGGCGAGCGTGGCCGTCCGCCCGCTCATCCCGCTCATCGTGGACTCGGTCATCTCCAGGATCAGCGCCTCGGCGGGCAGGCCGCTCTCGGCGAGCGCGTCGGCGACGAGCGCGGGCAGGGCCGGGTCGCGCAGCTGCCGCTCGGAGACGTTCACCGCGAGCGAGACGCCGTACCGCTCGTGCCACCGCCGCGCCTCGGCGCACGCAGTCGGCAGCACCCAGGCACCGATCGGGACGCTCAGCCCGGCCGCCTCGGCCACCGCGAAGAAGTCGCGGGAGAGCACGAGGTCACCGCCGGGTGGTGCCCAGCGGATCAGCGCCTCGATCATCTCGGCCCGGCCGGTGACCACGTCGACGACCGGCTGGTAGTGCAGCACGAACTCGTTCCTCGCCACCGCCTGGTGCAGCCCGGCGGCGAGCGTGGCGCGCTCGGCGTGCGCCGCCCGCAGCGCCGCGGAGAAGACCGCCACCTGGTTCTTGCCATTCTGTTTGGCGGCGTAGAGCGCCAGGTCTGCGTCGCGGAGCAGGACCGCGATCTCCCCGGCCTCCGCCCGGATCCCGACGCTCACCGTGACGCACAGCTCGCGGCCGTCGATCGGATACGGCGCGGCGACCGCGTCGACGAGCCGACGGCCGAGTTCCGCGGTGGTCTCGGTGTCGGCGGGGTGCAGCAGGACCGCGAACTCGTCGCCGCCGAGCCGGGCCGCGACCGCCTCGACCCCGGCCCCGGTGACCGCGGCGACGGTGCCCGACACCCGGGCTGCGACCTGCCGGAGCAGCGCGTCCCCGGCCGGGTGACCGAAACCGTCGTTGACCGCCTTGAACCCGTCGAGGTCGAGCAGGAGCAGCGCGGGCCTGCCGCTCGGCGCGAGAGCGTCGAGCGCGTCGGTCAGCGCAGCCCGGTTGGCCAGCCCGGTCAGCGTGTCCCGGAGCGCCCGGCGCTCGGAGTCCCTGGCCTGTTGATGGACGCGCAGCAGCAGCGCGATCGAGAGCACGGCCATTCCGGCCACCGGCAGGACGACCCCGCTCCAGCGCCCCAGCTCCTCGGCGCGCAGCGCGGTGACCGTGAGCGCGGTCGGCGGCGCGACGACCGCGAGCAGGAAGAGCGGCATCCGGGTGTTCCAGCCCACCGCGGCCGGCGTGGGCTGCCCCGCGGTGTGCAGGGCCCACCACCGAGACGCGGCCGCGGCCATCGTCCCCGCGCCCAGCACGACGGCCAGCGCCCACCGCGGGTCGGTGCCGCCGAACAGCGGTCCCCACCAGACGAGACCGGACAGGAGCAGCAGGCCGACCGCGCCGACCAGGAGGCCGGTCTCGGTCCGGCTCTCCGAGGCCAGCAGCAGGCGCAGTATCAGGCCCCAGCCGAGCAGTGACGCCACGGCGAGCAGCGCGGCCGCGGCCTGCGCCCAGCCTTCGGTCGGGTAGTCGACGACCCGCGAGCCGGCGATCGTCGCGATGCTGGTGCCGATCCCGAAGACGACCACGGTCGCGTCGATCAACCCGCCGCGACCGGTGCCACCGTGCGTCCGCCGGACCACCCGGATCAGGCCCGCGTTGACGACGAGCAGGCCCACGACCTGGCCCGCCATCACCAGCAGCGGGTCCGGACGCTCCCCGTCGGCCAGCAGCGACGCCACGAACCCGTCGCTGACCAGCGTCAGCCCGATCCCGACCAGCACCATCGGCGCGCCGGGGGTGGCGTATCGCAGACGCGGCGCCTGATCGGAGACGACGGTGGCGATCAGCCAGACCACGGTGACCGTGTAGACCGCTACGGCGGCCGCCGTCGGCAGAAGGGGAAGGGCACAGAGCGGCGGCAACCCACCCAGCAACGGTGGCCCCAGACCGCCCAGCGTTCTCGGCACGCTCTTAGCTATACCTTGTTCACTCCCAGCTACAAATAGCGACAGGAGGCGCCGGGGTCTCCCCCGGCGCCTCCTGGTGCCCGTTCGTCAGGCTGCGTGCTGAACCTGCGCCGTGGTGGCCGGCTCCAGCGCGAGCGCGACGACGTCCGCCACGTCCTCCATCAGGTGGACGGTGAGCGCCTCTCGCACGCTGGCCGGGACGTCGTCCAGGTCGGCGGCGTTGCGCGCGGGCAGCAGCACCTCGGTCAGCCCGGCGCGGTGCGCGGCGAGCAGCTTCTGCTTGACGCCACCGATCGGCAACACCCGGCCAGTCAGCGACACCTCACCGGTCATGCCGACCTCCGCCCGGACCAGCCGACCGGTCAGCAGCGACGCGAGCGCGGTGACCATCGTGACGCCCGCGGACGGGCCGTCCTTCGGCACCGCACCGGCGGGCACGTGCACGTGCAGCCGGCGACCCCGCAGCTCCTCGGGGTCGGCCCCGAAGCGGTCACCCTGGCTCCGCAGGTAGGAGAGGGCGATGTGCGCCGACTCCTTCATGACGTCGCCCAGCTGACCGGTGAGCACCAGCTCCGGCTCACCGTTTCCCTGCGCCCCCGGCGCGGCGTTCGCCTCGATGAACAGGACGTCGCCACCCGCGCCGGTGACGGCCAGGCCGGTCGCCACGCCCGGCACCGCCGTGCGCTCGGCGGACTCCGGCGTGAACCGGGGCCGCCCCAGGTAGTCCTTGAGCGTCTCGACCGTGACGTCGATCGGCGTCTCCGGCGGGTTCTCCCCGGCCAGCTTCGTCGCGACCTTCCGCAGCACCCGCGCGAGCGAGCGCTCCAGCTGGCGCACGCCGGCCTCGTGGGTGTACTCGCCCGCGATCAGCCGCAGCGCGTCCTCGTCGATCGTGACGTCGGTGCTCTCGAGCCCGGCCCGCTCCAGCTGCCGCCGCCAGAGGTGGTCGCGCGCGATCGCGACCTTCTCGAGCTCGGTGTAGCCGTCCAGCCGGACGACCTCCATCCGGTCGATCAGCGCCTCCGGGATCGCCTCGGCGACGTTGGCGGTGGCGAGGAAGAGCACGTCCGACAGGTCGAGCTCCACCTCCAGGTAGTGGTCGCGGAACGTGTGGTTCTGCGCCGGGTCGAGCACCTCGAGCAGCGCCGCCGCCGGGTCACCCCGGTAGTCGGCACCGATCTTGTCCACCTCGTCGAGCAGGACGACCGGGTTCATCGCGCCGGCCTCCTTGATCGCCCGGACGATGCGGCCCGCCTGCGCGCCGACGTAGGTGCGCCGGTGACCGCGGATCTCGGCCTCGTCCCGGACGCCGCCGAGCGCCACCCGGACGAACTTTCGTCCGAGCGCCCGCGCGACCGACTCGCCGAGCGAGGTCTTGCCGACGCCGGGAGGACCGACGAGCGCGAGCACCGCGCCGCTCCCCCGGCCGCCGACGATCTCCAGCCCGCGGGCCGCCCGGCGGTTGCGGACCGCCAGGTACTCCACGATCCGGTCCTTGACGTCGTCGAGGCCCGCGTGGTCGGCGTCCAGCACCGTCCGTGCGTCGCCGACATCGGTGCGGTCGTCCGTGCGGACGTTCCAGGGCAGCTCCAGCACCGTGTCGAGCCAGGTGCGGATCCAGGACGCCTCCGGCGACTGGTCGCCGGTGCGCTCCAGCTTGTCGACCTCGCGCAGCGCGGCCGTGCGCACCTTCTCCGGCAGGTCGGCGGCCTCGACGCGGGCCCGCGGGTCCGCCTCGGGGTTGTCGTCGTCGCCGGAGATCTCGCCGAGCTCCTTGCGGATCGCGGCCAGCTGTTGACGGAGTAAGAACTCCCGCTGAGTCTTCTCCATCGACTCCCGGACGTCGTCCCGGATCGTCGCCGCGACCTGCAGTTCGGCCAGCTGCTGCTTGCCCCACTCCAGCACCAGCTCGAGCCGGACCGCGACCTCGGCGGTCTCCAGCAGCCGAAGCTTCTGCTCGGTCTCCAGGTACGGGGCCCAGCCGGCGATGTCGGCCAGCTCACCGGGCTCGGTGATCCGCCGGATCATCTCGACGACCTGCCAGCCGCCGTCGTTCTCCTCGCGGTGGCCGAGGATCTCCTGCACGACCTCGCGGTACTCGGCCGCCAGCTTGTCGACCTTCTCCTGGTCGGTGGCGCTGATCCGGTCGGGCAGGGTGGTCGCCTCGACCCACAGTGCGGCGCCGGGCCCGTTCACGCCCTGGCCCACCTTGGCCCGGGACACGGCACGCAGCACGGCGGCCGGGCGGCCGTTGGGGAGGCGGCCGACCTGGTCGATCGTGGCCAGGACGCCGACCTCGTGGTACTTGCCCTCGATGCGGGGGACGATCAGCAGCTGCGCGTCGTCGTCATTGGTGGCCTTGGCCTTCGCCGAGTCGACTGCAGCCCGCGCTTCGCCGTCGAGCTCGACCGGGATCACCATTCCGGGCAGCACGACTGCGTCGGTCAGCGGCAGCACCGGCAGGGTGAGAGTGGTGACGGGCCCGCGCGGCCCGCCGGGGGATCGATCCATCGCCGTACCTCACAGCAGTCGGAAGTTGAGTCCGACCGACTCAATGCTTACAGCGTTGCTCCCATTCCCGGGCGGCCGTCCGTTCGCTCACAGCGGAGCGGGGCCCGGCCCCAAAGGGAGGACGGACCCCGCGAATGCAATTCCCAGATACGGGTATCTGTGGCATCGTCCGCGCGTTCGGTGACAGGGTGATGACAACCCAGGAAGTCCGCGGACCGAGAGGGGAGCCAGTGCAGTACCACCGGCCGCTGATGCAGGAAGACGTCGAGACGGCTCACCGGCTGCTCACGATGCACCAGCCCACGGCCCCGGACGCCCAGGACCGGTCGTACTGCGCCAGCGCCACCCACTACACGCCTGCCCTCTGGCCGTGCGCCCGCCACCGCTGGGCGATCGCGGTGCTGGCCGCGGACGAACGGGGCGAGATCGACGACCCGGACGAAGGCTGAGCCGCCTGCGCTTCCTACTCCTCGTCGGCGCCGAAGTCGCCCCGCTTGGTGCGCAGCCGGACCCACGGGATCAGGAACCAGAGGACGACGAGGAACACCAGCGCGATCAGGCCGCCGGTCGCCGCGACGTCCTTGCTGAACATGACGTCGAGGATGACGGTCAGCGCGCCACCGAGCGCGAGCGAGAGCCAGACCAGACCGATCAGCGCGAAGATGTTCGCGGTCTTGACCACTTCGTCCTTCATCGCGCGGCGGAACACCAAGCGGTGATACCCGACCGGCGCGATCAGGAAGCCGCTAGAAAGCAAGGCACAGATCAGAGCACCGATGTACATGGCCCGGCCGAACGAGTCGACCTCTGTGAAGCGCTGCTGGAACGCCAGCGTCAATAAGAACGCGAACAGGATCTGGACCCCGGTCTGCGCGACGCGGAGTTCCTGGAGCAGCTCGCTCATGTTGCGGTCGAGCCGCTCCGCAGGCGTCTCGTCGCGCCGCAGGTGGTCTCCGTAGTCCGCCGCTCGTACCGGGTGCTCATCGGTGCTCATGGCACGGTCGTTCCCCGGTTCTGCGGCTGTTCAATCCTGGTCCATGTGCCGTTCACGCGAGGTCGATGCGGTACTCCAACTCGGCCCGGTCGCCGGGCACCACGATGTCGACAGCCGCCTCGACCGCACGGTCGCCCGCGAACATCGTCCGAGTGATCGTGAGCATCGGCGTGCCGACCGCGACCGAGAGCGCACGGGTCTCGTCGGGCTGCGGCATGCGCGCCCGCACGACCTCGTCCACCCGCGTGACGACGACGCCGATGCTCGCCAGCGCGGCGACCGTGCCGCCGGCCCACGGCTCGTTCCGCGGCTCGGCCACCGGAGTGCCCGCAACCAGGTCGAGCGGCAGGTACGACATGCTCAGCTGCTGCGGCAGGCTGCCGTCGAAGAACAGGATGCGCCGCTCCAGCACCGCGGTGCCCGCCTCGACACCCAGGAGACCGGCGATCTGCTCGGTGGCCGGCACCTCCTGGAAGGAGGCTTCGGCGCGGTACTCCGCCCAGTCCAGCGGCCCGCCGGTCGTGGCGGCGTCGAGAGCCTGGCGGTACCGGCTCGACGCGATGCGCCGGATCGGCAGCGAGTCGCGGACGAACGTGCCGCGGCCGTGGTGGGTGACGACCAGACCCTCCTCCCGAAGCATCGTCATCGCGAGACGCACGGTGTTGCGAGCGACGCCGTAGCGCTGCATGAGCGTCATCTCGGACGGAATCGCCGAGCCGGGTCCGTACTCACCCGAAGCGATATCTGCGCGCAGTTGGTCGGCCAGCTGCCGGTAAACAGCCCGGTCACCGTGCGGATCGATCATGCGGCGGAGGCTACAGAGGGTCATTCTCACGATAGCTCGTTGACACGTTGGAATATCCTGTCTAACCTCAAGAGCAGCCGGGCAACCCCTCCATTTCCCAGCCATTCACGTGGCTTCACGAGCTATGGGAGGAAAGTCCGTGTCGGACACTCCTCATCCAGAAGGCGGGTTCATCCTGCCTGCGAACCCGGATGCCGAGCAGATCGAAACGGCCCAGCTGTATCTCGAACAGCATCGGCCTGATCATCTGCGGCAATGCACCACGTTGACGTGTGCGATCGGGCCGCTCGCGCAGGACTGGCCGTGCCGACGATGGCGCTGGGCCGGCGAGATCCTGCGTCGTGCAGGCCTCCCGGTCCCGGATCCCGGCACCTATCCGCTCTACGGACCGACCGCGTTCTGAGCTGCCTCACCACGCGGCGACGCCCGGCCACCGCTCGCGGTGGCCGGGCGTCGGTACGAACGAACAGTCCTACTTCGCCGCGCGGCGGGCGGACCGGCGGAGGGCGAACTTGCTGCGGTACTGCGCCGCCAACACCAGGAACAGCGCCAGGAAGAACATGATCGAACCGATGACGTTGATCTGTGGCGGAACTCCCCGCTGGTTCGCACCGAACACGAACATCGGGAACGTCACCTGGCTGCCCGAGTTGAAGTTCGTGACGATGAAGTCGTCGAAGCTCAGCGAGAACGACAGCAGCGCGGCCGCCACGATGCCCGGCAGCACGAGCGGCAGCGTCACCCGGCGGAACGTCTGGTACGGCGTGGCATAGAGGTCGGCCGCGGCCTGCTCCAGCCGCGGATCCATGCCCTGCAACCGCGCCTTCACCGTGACGACGACGAAGCTCATGCAGAACAGCACGTGCGAGATGAACAGCGTGGTGAAGCCCCGGTCGACGCCGCCCTGAACGAACAGCGCCAGCAGCGACGACCCCATGACCACCTCGGGCGTCGCCATCGGGAGGAACACCAGCAGGTTCGTCGGCTGCCGCCCGCGGAACCGGTGTCGGACCAGCGCGAACGCCAGCATCGTCCCGAGCACCGTGGCGCCCAGCGTCGCCAGCAGCGCCAGCCGGATCGAGAGCCCGAGGCTCTCGCACATCCCGCCGATACCGCAGACGTCGGTCCAGGCGTCGAGCGAGAACTCGTGCCAGGCGAAGTTGAACCGCCCGACCGGCTTGTTGAACGAGAAGATGAAGACGACCACGACCGGGAGCAGCAGGTAGCCCAGCGCCGCGAGCCCGGCGAACGTCACCAGGTGCTCACGGATCCAGGCCAACGCCGCGGACGCCGAGGACCGCGGGGCCCGGTGGCCACCGCCGGTCCAGTCACCCTGACGATTCTGCGTAACCGTCGCCATCAGACCAGTTCCTCCGTCCCGGCCCGGCGGACGTACACGAGCACCATCGAGATGATCACGACCATCAGGATCACCGACAGCGCGGCCGCGCCCGGGTAATCCAGTGAGACCAGGAACTTCTGCTGGACGACGTTGCCGATCATCCAGGTCTGCGGCGTGCCGAGGAACTCCGCGTTGACGTAGTCACCCGCAGCCGGGATGAACGTCAGCAGCGTGCCGCCCACGACGCCCGGCAGCGACAGCGGGAACGTCACTTTGCGGAACGTCGTGAACGGGCTCGCGTAGAGGTCGGTGGCGGCCTCCAGCAACCGGCCGTCGAGGCGCTCCAGGCTCGTGTAGAGCGGCAGCGTCATGAACGGCAGGAAGTTGTAGGTCAGACCGCAGACCACGGCGATCGGCGTCGCCAGCAGGCGGTCGTCGGTGAACGAGAGCAGGCCTACCGCCCGCAGCACGTCCGCGACCCACCCCTCGTCGGCGAGAATGATCTTCCAGGCCAGCGTCCGCACCAGGAAGCTGGTGAAGAACGGCGCCACGACGAGGATCAGCAGGACGTTCCGCCACCGGCCGGCCTTGAACGCGATCGTGTACGCGAGCGGGTACGCGATGATCAGCGCCGCCAGCGTGGCCAGACCGGCGTAGACCAGCGAACGCAACATCGTCGGCGCGTAGTCCTGGAACACGTCGGCGTAGATGCCGAAGTTCCAGGTCATGACGTAGCCGGTCTCCAGCGAGCCTTCCTGCAGCGACTGGCTGACCAGCGTGATCGTCGGGACGATGAAGAAGACGGCCAGCCACGCGAGGCCCGGCAGGACCAGCAGGTAGGCCGTCGACTTGCGAGCACTCATGAGACCGTTCCTGCCGGCACCCCGCCCAGCTCCGGGTCGAAGATCTCCCCGGCGTGGGCGTCCTGGCTCCCGTCCAGCCCGAACGCGGAAGCCGGATCCCAGTGGATCTGCACCTCGTGGCCGGGCCGCGGGCCCAGGTCCGAGGAGAGGTTCTGGGCGAAGACCGACAGCACCTGGCCCCAGCGCGTCCGCACCTGGTACTGCGTGCTCACGCCGATGAAGCTGGAGTCGAGGACCTGCACGTCTAGCCGGTTGTGCCGCTCGGGGACCGGTGCCCCGTTCGGGCTCAGGTGCAGCTTCTCCGGTCGGACGCCGATGTAGAGCCGGTTCGACTGGGACGCCGACCGCGAGGCGGGCAGCGCGACCCGGTGCCCCGAGACGTCGAGCAGGAGGTCGCCACCCGACCGGCCGGTCACCGTGCCCGGGAGCAGGTTCGACTGACCGAGGAAGTTCGCGACGAACACCGTCGCCGGCGTCTCGTACAGCTCGACCGGGCCGCCCAGTTGCTCGACCCGGCCCTGGTTCATCACCGCGATCGTGTCGGCCATCGACATGGCCTCTTCCTGGTCGTGCGTGACGTGCACGAACGTGGACCGGACACCGGTCTGGATCTGCTTGAGCTCCAGCTGCATCTGGCGGCGCAGCTTGAGGTCGAGCGCGCCGAGCGGCTCGTCCAGCAGGAGCACCTGCGGGCGGTTGACCAGCGCGCGGGCCAGCGCGACCCGCTGCTGCTGACCGCCCGAGAGCTGCGCGGGCTTCCGCTGGGCGAGGTCGCCCAGCTCCACCATCTCCAGCGCCTCGTGGACCTTGGTCTTGACCTCCGACTGACGCCGGCGGCGGAGGCCGAACGCGACGTTCTCGAAGATCGTCAGGTGCGGGAAGAGCGCGTAGCTCTGGAACACCGTGTTGACCGGCCGCTGGTACGGCTTCTTGGTCGTGATGTCGTCCTGTCCGAGCAGGATCCGACCCGCGGTGGGCTCCTCCAGCCCACCGACCATCCGCAGCGTCGTCGTCTTGCCGCAGCCCGACGGGCCCAGCAGCGCGAAGAACGACCCCTCCGGAATCGTGAGCGACAGGTTGTCGACGGCCGTCATCGGCCCGAAACGCTTGGAGACCTCGATCAGCCGGAGGTCCCGCCCCGTGCCCGGCCCGGTCACGCGCCGATGACCTTCGCGAACTTGTCCGCGTAGGAGCGCTCGCTCGCGTCGTCCAGCGGCTTGAACGTGTGGAGCTTCGCCAGCGTGGCGTCGCTGGGGAAGATCAGCTCGTTCTTCGCGACGTCCGGCGCCGACTTCTCGAGGATCTCCTTCGCCCCGACGACCGGGCAGATGTAGTTGACGTACGCGGCGAGCTCGGCGGCGACCGCGGGCTCGTAGTAGTAGTTCATCAGCAGCTCGGCGTTCTTCTTGTGAGCGGCCTTGTTCGGGATCAGCATGTTGTCGTTCGCCCGGGTGGCGCCGGCCTCCGGCGTCACGAACTTGATCTTGTTGTTCTCGGCCTGCAGCTGGACGATGTCGCCAGACCACGCGATGCAGGCGGCGACGTTTCCGGCGGCCAGGTCCTGCGTGTAGTCGTTACCGGTGAAGCGGCGGATCTGCCCGCTCTTGACCGCGGACTCGAGCGTCGCGAGCGCCTCGTCGAACTGGGCGTCGGTCACCGACGCCGGGTCGTTGCCGTTCTCCAGCAGGATCAGGCCCATCGTGTCGCGCATCTCGGTCAGCGCGGTGACCTTGCCCCTGAGCTCGTTGCGCGTCAGCAGGTCGGTGATCGAGTTGACCGGGCCGGTGACGTCCTCGTTGTAGGCGATGCCCGCCATGATCCCGGCCCAGGGCAGCGAGTACTCCCGCTTCGCGTCGAACTCGACCTCGGTCAGCGAGGGCTCGATGTTCTTCCTGTTGGGCACGTTCTTGGGGTCGAGCCTCTGGACCCACTTCAGCCGGATCAGCCGGGCGGCCATCCAGTCGGTGAGCACCATGACGTCGCGCTTGATGTCGTTGCCTGCCGCGAGGTCGGCGCGGACCTTTCCGAAGAACTGGTCGTTGTCGTTGATGTCCTCGACGTAGTTCACCTTGATCTGGGTCTGCTTGGTGAACTCGGCGAGCGTCGGGTGGACCTTTTCGTCGTTCTCGTCCACGTCGATGTACAACGGCCAGTTGGAGAAGTTGATGACCTTGTCCTTGTCGGAAAGGTCAGTCGCGGCCTGCTCCGCCTCGGTCTTCGAGGCACCTTCCGTCCCACACGCCGCCAACAGCGGCCCGCCGGCAGCCAGTAAGCCCGCCGCACCGGCGCTTCGGAGCACCGACCGACGCGACAGCAGCTGGCGCAGCGACCGGATCACGTCCGGGTCGACATCCGTCATCGGGGCTGCTCCTTCGAACCTGAGATTGGGCCGCGATAGCGGACCGTGATTGTGAGAATGTGTCGGGGTAATACTTCCGCTACGGTGCGGCTGAGGCCAACGGTTCAATGAATTAAGCGCCGGCCAACGGATGAGGTTCATTGGGCGGGGCGTCACGGAACACAGTTCGGTGCCAGGGCTTGGCGGCCGTAGCGGTCAAGTCGTACATCACGTGCTTGACCGCGGTGTACTCCTCGAACGAATAGCTCGACATGTCCTTGCCGAAGCCGGATGCCTTGACGCCACCGTGCGGCATCTCGCTGATGATCGGGATGTGGTCGTTGACCCAGACGCACCCGGACCGGATCGCGCGGGTCGCGTGCATCGCACGGTGGACGTCGCGCGTCCAGACCGAAGCCGCCAGGCCGAACGGCGTGTCGTTGGCCAGCGCGATCGCCTCATCCAGGTCGGGGTCATTCCCACCCTGGTGCGCGGCGCCACTGCCGAACGGCAACGCAACCAACACCGGACCGAAAATCTCCCTCTGGACGATCTCCGCGTCCTGCGGAACGTCGACGATCAGCGTCGGCGCATAGTACGAACCTCTGATCAGCTCATCCGTCTTGGGGATTTCGCCACCGACGACGACCCGTGCGCCGTACCCGCGCGCGCGGTCGACGAAGCCCGCCACCCGCTCCTGCTGGGCGCGGTGGATCAGCGGTCCCTGGTCGGTGGCGGGGTCGAGCGGCGCACCGAGCCGGACGGCGGCCATCAGCTCGGCCACCCGGTCGACGAACTCGGAGAACCGGGAGCGGTGGACGTACGCGCGGGTCGCCGCGGTGCAGTCCTGGCCGGTGTTGATCAGGGCGCCGGCGACCGCGCCGTGTGCGGCGGCCTCCAGGTCGGCGTCGTCGAGAACGACGAACGGCGCCTTGCCACCCAGCTCGAGGTGGATCCGCTTGGGGCCGCCGCTGGCCAGCTCCATCACCCGGCGTCCGACCGGGCTCGAGCCGGTGAACGACACCATCGCGACGTCCCGGTGGGAGATCAGCGCCTCACCCGCGACCGGCCCGGTACCGGTGATCACGTTGACGACGCCGGCCGGCGCGCCCGCCTCGGTGACCAGCTCGGCCAGTCGCAGCGAGGTGAGCGGCGTGTTCTCGGCCGGCTTCAGGACGATCGTGTTGCCCGCGGCGATCGCCGGGAGGACCTTCCACGCGGCCATCTGCAGCGGGTAGTTCCAGGGCGCGATCGAGCCCACGACGCCGATCGGCTCGCGCCGCACCATCGACGTGTGGTCGGGCGAGTACTCCGCGGCGGCCTTACCGGCCAGCTCACGGGCGGCACCGGCGAAGAACGCGGTGTTGTCGATCGTCCCCGGGACGTCGAACTCGCCGGACAGCCGGATCGGCTTACCGGTCTGCTTGCTCTCCAGCTCGGCGATCGACTCGGCTTCGGCCTCGATCAGCCCGGCCAGCTTGGTCAGCACCGCTGACCGCTCCCCCGGCGTGGCCCGCGACCACTCACCGAACGCGGTGCTCGCCGCGGCGACGGCCCGATCGACGTCGTCCGCGTCGGCGAGTTCCACCGTCTCGACGGTCTCCCCGGTGGACGGATCGATCACGTCATACGGATTCCCGCTGGAGCCACGCGACCGCTGCCCGGCGATGTACTGGTGCACCCGATGTCCGTCCTCTGTTCGCGCCGCGAGATTACGTCATGCCGATGTCGGCGCCGGAACGGCGTCCGGTCGCTGCGGACCGCCGTCCGGGCCCGGGACCGGCCGGATGGGCTGAGAATGACAGGCGAGACGGCTGCTGGGCAAGGAATCCGTGAAACAATCAGGTCTCAGATGATGAATCCGTTGTGGAGCATCCGAAACATATTGGTAACTATGGTTCGCGACGCTTTCCCATGGATCCCTTCGGCCCGCATTTCGACCCGTCGCTCGGACGCCGACGGTGTTGCATTCGTTCCTAGGAGTGACGCATGCCGGAATCAGTTCTCAGCCTCTGGCTCGACGGCCGGACGCCTGCGCCGGAGGCTCGGCGCGCGGGTCTGGACGGCGACCTCGCGGTGGACGTCGCGATCGTCGGTGCGGGCTTCACCGGGCTGTGGACGGCGTACTACCTCGCGGCCGCCGACCCCGGGCTACGCATCGCGGTGCTCGAAGCGGAGTTCGCCGGCTTCGGCGCGTCCGGGCGGAACGGCGGGTGGTGCTCGGCGCTGTTCCCGGCGTCCACCGAGCGGATCGCCGAGGAACACGGCCGCGACGCGGCGCTGGCGCTGCGCCGCGCGCTGTTCGACACCGTCGACGAGGTGGGCCGCGTCGCCGCGGCGGAGGACCTCGACGTCGACTGGGCCAAGGGCGGGACGCTGACGCTGGCGGCGGGCGCGGCCCAGGAGCAGCGGCTCCGCGCCGAACTGGCGGACGAGCGGCAGTGGGGCTTCGGCGAGGACGACTACCGGTGGCTCGGCCCCGACGAGGCGCGCGCCCGCATCGACGTCGCGACCGAGGTACGCGGAGCGCTCTACACACCGCACTGCGCGGCGCTGCACCCGGCCAAGCTCGCCCGTGGCCTGGCCGACCTGGTGGAGGCGCGGGGTGTGCGGCTGTTCGAGCAGACCAGGGTGGTGCGGCTGGAGCCCGGCCGCGCGGTCACCGAGGCCGGCACCGTCACCGCTGACGTCGTGATCCGGGCGACCGAGGGATATACGCCGTCGCTGCCGGGCTATCGGCGCACGATCGCGCCGCTGTACTCGCTGATGATCGCCACCGAGCCACTGCCCGCGTGGTTCTTCGACAGCGTCGGGTGGGGGGCGCGCGAGACGCTCACCGACGGTCGTCACCTGATCATCTACGCCCAGCGCACGGCCGACGACCGGATCGCGCTGGGCGGCCGGGGCGCGCCGTATCCGTACGGCTCGAAGCTGCGTCCGGAGGCCGAACGCGATCAGGCCGTGTTCGACGCCCTGCACCGGACGCTGCTGGAGATGTTCCCCGGTGCGACCGGGGCGGCGGTGACGCACACGTGGGGTGGTCCGCTGGGGGTGCCGCGCGACTGGCACGCGTCGGTCGGGCTCGACCCTGCCACCGGCCTCGGCTGGGCCGGCGGGTACGTCGGCGACGGGGTGGCCACCACCAACCTCGCCGGGCGGACGCTGGCCGACCTGGTGCTGCGGCGGGACACCGAGCTGGTGCGGCTGCCGTGGGTGGGTCACCGCTCGCCGCGGTGGGAGCCCGAGCCGCTGCGGTGGATCGGGATGTCCGGCGGGCTCTGGGCGATGACCAGCGCGGATCGCGTCGAAGCCCGCACCGGCCACCCCGCCCGCCGCGCGTCCCTGATGCAGGGCCTCCTCGGCGGCTAAGGCGGCGCAGCCGCCGTGAGTTCTGACCTGGAGCCAGCTGAGGGCGGCGGTGACAGTCGAGCGCGAGGCCGCCTCGTATTGGTCATACTCAAGGCCTCGCGCTCGTCTGTCAGCGTCGTTCTCAGCTGGCCGCCCACGAAGACATCACGTGCTTGATGCGGGTGTAGTCCTCCAGGCCGTACATCGACAGGTCCTTGCCGTAGCCGGAGTGCTTGAAGCCACCGTGCGGCATTTCGGCGACCAGCGGGATGTGGGTGTTGATCCACACGCACCCGAAGTCCAGCTTCTTGGCCATCCGCATCGCCCGGCCGTGATCCTTCGTCCACACCGACGACGCCAGCCCGTACTGCACCCCGTTGGCCCAGCGCAGCGCCTCGGCCTCGTCGGAGAACTTCTGCACGGTGATGACCGGCCCGAACACCTCGTTCTGCACGATCTCGTCGTCCTGGTTGAGGCCCGAGACCACCGTCGGGGCGTAGAAGAACCCGCGGTCCCCGACCCGCGCGCCACCGGCGTCCAGCGACGCGTGGTCGGGCAGCCGGTTGATGAACCCGGTGACCTTCTCCAGCTGCGCCGCCGAGTTCACCGGCCCGTACAGCGCGTCGGTGTCCGACGGCGGTGCGGTGCGGGTGCCGCGGGCCTGCTCGGCCAGCGCCGCCACGAACTCGTTGTGCAGGCCGGGCGCGACCAGCACCCGCGTCGCGGCGGTGCAGTCCTGGCCGGCGTTGAAGTACCCGGCCACCGCGATCGCCTCGGCCGCGGCCTCGAGGTCGGCGTCGTCGAACACGATCACCGGCGCCTTACCACCCAGCTCCAGGTGCACACGCTTCAGGTCACGCGCCGCCGCACCGGCGACCTCCATACCCGCCCGCACCGACCCGGTGATCGACACCATGTCCACGTCCGGGTGGTCCACCAGCGCCCGGCCGGTGTCCCGGTCACCGGTGATCACGTTGAACACACCCTCGGGCAGGAACTCCGCCGCGATCTCCGCCAGCAGCAGCGTGGAAGCCGGCGTGGTGTCCGACGGCTTGAGCACCACCGAGTTCCCCGCCGCGATCGCCGGTGCGAACTTCCACACCGCCATCATCATCGGGTAGTTCCACGGCGCCACCTGGCCGCAGACGCCCACCGGCTCCCGCCGGATGAACGACGTGTGCCCGGCCATGTACTCGCCGGCCGACTTGCCCTCCAGCACCCGCGCCGCGCCGGCGAAGAACCGGATCTGGTCGACCATCGGCGGGATCTCCTCTTCCAGCGTCAGCTGGATCGGCTTCCCGGTGTTCTCCGACTCAACCTTCACGATCTCCTCGGCGCGGGCCTCGATCGCGTCGGCGATCTTCAGCAGCGCCTTCTGCCGCTCCGACGGCGTCGAGTCCCGCCACGACTCGAACGCCGCCCGCGCCGTCCTCACCGCCCGATCCACGTCCTCGGCACCGGAGAGCGGAGCGCTCGTGTACACGTCTCCGGTACTCGGGTCCACCACATCGAGCGTCCGACCGTCGGTGGCGTCCGTGTGCGCCCCACCGACGAAGTTCTGCAGCGTCATCGTCTCTCCGTAACCTCGCCTGACCTGCACAGAGCACTCCGGGTCCGGAGTCCCGGAAGGCAACCAGTGTCGTGGCAACACCCGGGGGACGCGCGGAGCACTCCCTATCTCACGCCATCTGTAACGGAATCCGCAAGAAGTTGGAGCCCGAGCAACGGAATCACTTGCAGAACCGGGCCATCCTCCGCGACCATGATCGAGTGCAGCCCACCTCCTCAGGTCGCTCCGCTGGCCCGCCCGTCGTCCTCGACGACATCGCGAAACGGATCATCGAGCAGCTACAGCGGGACGGCCGGCGTTCCTACGCGGCGATCGCGAAGGACGTCGGACTTTCCGAGGCGGCCGTCCGCCAGCGGATCCAGCGCCTCCTCGAGGCGGGGGTGATGCAGATCGTCGCGGTCACCGATCCGCTGATGCTGGGTTTCCGGCGTCAGGCGATGGTCGGCGTCCGCGCGGAGGGTGATCTCCGCGAGGTGGCCGAGCGTCTCGGCAAGCTGGACGAGATCGACTACGTCGTACTGACCGCCGGTTCGTACGACGTCCTGCTCGAGGTGGTCGCCGAAGACGACGACCATCTGCTGCGCGTCGTCAACGAGCTGATCCGGCAGGTACCGGGTGTGCGAAGCACCGAGATCTTCATGTACCTGCGCCTGGTGAAGCAGACCTACTCCTGGGGGACCAGATGACCACCACCCCGATCGAGTCAGCCGGGGCAGGAGGGGACAAGCTCTCCCGTACCGCGTACGACCACCTGTGGATGCACTTCACCCGGATGTCGTCGTACGCCGACGAGCCCGTTCCCACGATCGTCCGTGGCGACGGCGTGTACATCTACGACAGCACCGGCCGGAGGTACCTCGACGGGCTCGCCGGTCTGTTCGTCGTCCAGGCCGGTCACGGCCGCGTGGAGCTCGCCGAGGCGGCCTACAAGCAGGCGCAGGAGCTCGCGTTCTTCCCGCTCTGGTCCTACGCGCACCCGGGCGCGATCGAGCTGGCCGAGCGGCTCGCCCACTACGCGCCCGGCGACCTCAACCGGGTGTTCTTCACGACCGGCGGCGGCGAGGCCGTCGAGACCGCGTGGAAGGCCGCCAAGCAGTACTTCAAGCTGACCGGCCGGCCGTTAAAGCACAAGGTGATCAGCCGTTCGATCGCCTACCACGGCACGCCGCAGGGCGCGCTGTCGATCACCGGCATCCCGGACGCGAAGAAGTACTTCGAGCCGCTGGTGCCGGGCGCGCACAAGGTGCCGAACACGAACTTCTACCGCGCGCCGGAGTACGGCCACGACCTCGAGGCCTTCGGACGCTGGGCCGCCGATCAGGTCGAGCAGGCGATCGTGATGGAGGGGCCGGACACGGTCGCGGCGGTGTTCGTCGAGCCGGTGCAGAACTCCGGCGGGTGCTTCCCGCCGCCGCCCGGGTACTTCCAGCGTCTTCGCGAGATCTGCGACCGCCACGACGTGCTGCTCGTCTCCGACGAGGTCATCTGCGCGTTCGGCCGGCTGGGGACGATGTTCGCGTGCGACAAGTTCGACTACGTGCCGGATATCATCACCTGCGCGAAGGGCATGACCTCGGGGTACTCGCCGATCGGAGCGGCGATCTTCTCGGACCGGATCATGGAGCCGTTCCTCGATGGCGACACGTACTTCCCGCACGGCTACACGTTCGGCGGCCACCCGGTCTCGGCGCGGGTCGCGCTGGCCAACCTCGACCTGTTCGAGCGCGAGGGCCTGAACGACCACGTGCTCGCGAACGAGGACGCGTTCCGGTCGACGCTGGAGAAGCTGTACGACCTGCCGATCGTCGGTGACGTGCGCGGGAACGGGTACTTCTACGGCATCGAGATGGTCAAGGACAAGACCACCAGGGAGACGTTCAGCGCCGACGAGAGCGAGCGGCTCCTGCGCGGGTTCCTCTCCAAGGCGCTGTTCGAGGCCGGCTTGTACTGCCGTGCCGACGACCGGGGCGACCCGGTGATCCAGCTGTCGCCGCCGCTGATCGCCGACCAGGCGCACTTCGACGAGATGGAGCAGATCCTCCGCGGCGTTCTCACCGAGGCCTGGACGAAGATCTAGCACCCTTCTACGGCGTGTCGGCGCCCCGGCGAAACCGGGGCACCGGCGCGTGGGAAGATGCCACAGTCTGGCCCGTGGACGAGGAGGGAACCGTGGCTGAGGACGAGCCGGTTATCGCACCCGACCAGCTGAGGGAGGGACACCCGAAGCTGTGGCGCTGGCTTGCCGTCGTTTCGGCCGTCTCCCTGCTGCTGATGGCGATCGGCAACCACGAGGGGCACGTCGAGGACCTGTTCCTGTTCGGCTCCGCGGCCTTTATCGCCCTCGCCCTGGTGTGGGACGCAGTGCAGCGGCGGTACGGCGTCAAGCGCTGATCGATCGCGTCGAACGCCAACGGGCCCCGGGGTTACCCCCGGGGCCCGTTGCGTAGGACTGTTGCTCAGCCGACGCGGCGGCTGTAGAGCCCGCGGACCTGGCGCAGCGCCTCGTCCACGTCGTCTTCGAAGTACCCGCCCTGCACCAGGCCGAACTGGCCGGGCATCAGGTCGCTGTCGGAGACCTGGCCGCCGCTGCGGCCCTCCATCATCGCCTGGATCGCGTCGAACAGCCGCTCGACCTGACCCGGGTCGTACCCGGAGCCGAAGCGACGCGGACGGAAGCTCGACCGCAGCTCGGCGACGACGGCCTTGTCCTCGTTGGTGAACGGGGAGACGAGGCCGGGAACGGCACCCATCTCCATCGTCATCTCCTTGCCGTACCGGCCGGCGTACTCCGGTTCGGCCGCGCCGCGGCCGGCCGGGAGCTCGCGGAACGACGACTCGCCACCGTACTGGCGACCACCGCGGGGCGGCGGTACGGCCCCGGAGATCGGCACGCCGGAGACCACGGGCTGCGGGCCGGTCGGCTCCGGCTCGGGGTAGCGCCCACCGGTGCGGTATTCCCCGGTGCGGTACGGCACGTCACCGTAGGACGGGCTCTCCTGGTAGGCCCCCGGCTCGGGGTAACCACCGCTGCGCGGCCGCCCACCGCCCTGCGGGGCACCCGAGTACGGCGCGCCCGAGTACGGCTGGCCCTCGGAGTAGGACGGGCCCTCGCGGTACGGCGTCCCCTCGGAGTACGAGGGGCTCTCGCGGTACCCGCCGGCCGAGCCGTACGGCGGCACCTCCGCGTACGCGGTCTGGTCGAGGTACTGCGGCTGATCGTTGTAGGAGGGGCCCTCCTGGTAGCGCCCGGCGCCACCGCGGTCGCCCATCCCCCGGTCGGCGTAGGCGACCTGATCGGCGTAGGGCGCAGCCTCGCCGTACGACGGCTGCTCGACGTAGGGCGGCGCGTTGTCGTACCGCTCGCCACCGCGGTACCCGGCGCCACCGCCGTAGGACGGCTCCTCCCGGTAGCGGTCGCCGCCGTACGGCACCTGCTCCGGGTAGGGCGCGTTGTCGCGGTACCGGTCGTCACGGTAGGGCTCAGGCTGCTCGTTCCAGCCACCGCCGCTCACCGGCGCGCCGCGGTACTCCGCGGGTTCGCGCATCGGAGCGGGCCCGCCGCGGTCGTACCCGGCGGCGAAGCCAGGCTCAGCACCGCGGTACCCGCCGCCGTAGGACGGCTCCTCGCGGTAGCCACCGCCGCCGTACACACCTGGCTCGTCACGGAAGCCCGCGCGGTCGTCCGGCTCGTCGCGGTACGGGCTCTGGCCGTACACGCCCGGGGCTTCCTCGCGGAACCCGGGACGGCCGTACGCACCCGACGGCTCGTTGCGGAACCCACCGCCGCCGCCGTACGTCGCGGGCTCCGGCGGGAGCACCGGGGACCCGACCGCGCCGTAGGCCGGCACTTCCTCGCGGTCCTGGTACGCCGACGGACCCGCTTCCAGCGCCCGGAAGCCGTTGGAGCCGCGCGGCGGCAGGCCGGACGCGAGCTCGTCCAGCTCCTTCTCGAGCCGGTCGAGGTGGAGGTCCACCTGCCATTCGTCGTAACCACCGAAGCGCGTCCGGAACACGACGTCCCGGATGTCCGCCGCGGTCAGCGGATCGCCAATGGGTCGTCGCGCCAGCGTCGCCTCGGCCCGGTCGAGGAACTCGTCGACCTCGTCGACCTTGTACCCCCGCTTGAGTGCCTTCCGGCGGAACCTGTCGCCCTGCGCCATCGTCCTCATACCTCCGCTGCCGCGAGCTGGCCACATGCGCCGTCGATCTCTCGACCGCGTGTGTCCCGGACCGTCGTCGGGACGCCAGCGGCCCGCAACCGGTGCACGAACTCCCGCTCGACCGCCTTCGGGCTGGCGTCCCAGTCACTGCCCGGCGTCGGGTTGAGCGGAATCAGGTTCACGTGCGCTAGCCGTCCTGCCAGCAGCCGGCCCAGGAGGTCAGCTCGCCACGGCTGGTCGTTCACGTCTTTGATCATGGCGTACTCGATCGAAACCCGTCGCCCGGTTCGCTCGGCGTATTCCCAAGCGGCCCCGAGCACCTCAGCGACCTTCCATCGGGAGTTCACCGGCACCAGCGTGTCTCGTAGTTCGTCGTCAGGTGCGTGCAGGGACACCGCGAGAGTGGCGTTAATACCCTCGGCTGTCAACCGCTTGATCGCAGGCACCAGGCCTACCGTGGAAATGGTGACCGAACGTTGGGAGAGACCCAGTCCGTCCGGTGCCGCGTCGGTGATCCGGTGGAACGCCGCGAGCACACGCTTGTAGTTCGCCAGCGGCTCGCCCATGCCCATGAAGACCACGTTGGACAGTCGGTCGCCCGTCTTCGCCATCTCTCGCGCCGCCACCATCACCTGCTCGACGATCTCGCCGGTCGAGAGGTTCCGGGTGAGGCCGTTCTGGCCGGTGGCGCAGAACGGGCACGCCATGCCGCAGCCGGCCTGGCTGGAGATGCACACGGTCGCCCGGTCGGGGTACCGCATCAACACGCTCTCGACCAGCGCTCCGTCGAACGTGCGCCAGAGCCATTTGCGGGTCGAGCCGTCGTCGCACGCGACCGACCGCACCGACGTCAGCAGCCGGGGCAGGAACGCCTCGGCGAGTGACTCACGGTCGGCGGCCGGGAGATCGGTCATCGCAGCCGGATCGGTGGTCAGCCGCCCGAAGTAATGGGCGGACAGCTGCTTGGCCCGATAGGCGGGACGACCGAGGGCGGACACGGCCTCACGACGCTCCGCTGGGTCGAGATCCGCCAGATGGCGGGGCGGGGCGGTTCGGCGGGGCGCGTCAAGCACCAGAGGGAGTGTCGTCGTCATCGCTTGTTCATTGTCACACGCCGCAGCGGGCCTGCGGCCGGTCTCGGACAGAGGCATGCGCCACGAAGGCGTCTCTCACAGTGACTTACTACGGTTTCGAAGCCCTCAGTAGTTCCACGATTGCTGCGAGCTACTGGTTCGCACATTTTCGCGATCACGTTTCCGCGGTTACCTCTCCGCCGCTCACGTCGCGGGCGCGAACGCCGTCAACAGCAGATACGCCACCGGCGCCGCGAACAACAGCGAATCCAGCCGGTCCATCAGACCGCCGTGACCGGGCAGCAGCGAGCTCATGTCCTTGACGCCGAGATCACGCTTGATCATCGATTCGGTGAGATCCCCGAGGGTGGCCGCGACCGCGATCGCGAGGCCGTAGATCACGCCCTCCCACCACGCTCCGTTGTCGAAGCCCAGCTCCAGGAATGCCGCACCGGCGACCGCGCAGGCGATCAAGGAGCCGGCCATGCCCTCCCAGGACTTCTTCGGGCTCACGGTCGGCGCCATCGGGTGACGCCCGGCCAGGACCCCCGCGACGTATCCCCCGATGTCGCTGCAGGCGACCGTCGCGATGAACGCGACGATCCGCATCACGCCGTCGTCCTCGACCTCCAGCAGCACCGCGAACCCGGCGAGGAACGGGACGTACGCGGCGACCAGCACCGCGGCGGTGACGTCCCGTTGGAAGCCGACCGGCCCGTCCGGGATCCGCCAGATCACCACGGCGACGACGGTCAGCAGCAGGCCGAGCAGCAGCGACTCGGTGCCGCCGTTGTACGTCATTACGGTGGTGCCGACGCCGCCGATGATCAGCGGCACCATCGGAGGACGCGCCTCCACCGGCCGGATCGCCCGCACCAGCTCCCAGATCCCGACGCCGACCGCACCCGCGATCACCGCGGCGAACGCGATCTTCGACGTGAAGAGCGTCACCAGGACGAGTGCGGCGAGGCCGGCCCCGACGCCGATCGCCGCCGGAAGGTTCCGGCCTGCGCGGCTCGCGGTGGCGACCGCCGCACCGAGCGGCGGACCCACCTGAACGGCGTCCGCGTCGTCGATCTCCGGGGCATCCGGCTGCACGCCGGAGCCGGTCGAAGCCGGCGTGGGGTCGCCGTCGGCGGCAGCCGGGGTGGAAGGCCCGCTCTGGGCCGGCGGCGCGTCCACGGGTGCGACCTCACTCATGCCTGGGTTGTGCGCTCCCCCGCGGTTGCGGGGTGGCCGGTGACGCCCGCCCCGGCTCGCCGGCCGGGGCGGTGGCGTCTCGGACGGTAGCTCCGACACCGAGCTTCTCGGGGGGCTTTAGACCTCGAGGAGCTCGGCCTCCTTGTGCTTCATCAACTCGTCGACCTGGTGGACGTACCGACCGGTCGTGTCGTCCAGCTCCTTCTCGGCGCGACGCACGTCGTCCTCGCCCGCCTCGCCGTCCTTGCCGATCTTGTCGAGCGCTTCCTTGGCCCGACGCCGGATGTTCCGGATCGAGACCTTGGCGTCCTCGCCCTTCGAGCGGGCCACCTTCACCAGCTCGCGGCGGCGCTCCTCGGTCAGCTGCGGGAAGATCACGCGGATGATCGAGCCGTCGTTGCTCGGGTTGACGCCGAGGTCCGAATCACGGATGGCCCGCTCCAACGTGCCGAGCTGAGAGCTGTCGTAGGGCTTGATCACCGCCATCCGGGCCTCCGGGATCGTGATGGAGGCCAGCTGCGGCAACGGCGTCATCGCACCGTAGTAGTCGACGAAGATCTTCCCGAACATCGCCGGGGCAGCCCGGCCGGTACGCACCGAGCCGAAGTCCTCCTTGGCGACCTCGACGGCTTTCTCCATCTTCTCTTCGGCTTCGAAGAGAGTTTCGTCGATCACGGTGTCGCCTCCTGGGCTCGGTCTCTTACCGGCGTGCAGATTATTTCAGTCCGAGGAAGTCGTGGTGACCAGCTCCGTGGTGACCAAGGTTCCGATCCGGTCACCGCGGACCGCTCGCGCGATGTTGCCGGGGACCAGGAGGTCAAAAACCACCAGCGGGAGGTCGTTCTCCATGCACAGGCTGATCGCGGCCGCGTCCGCGACGCCGAGGCCGCGGGTGAGGACCTCGGTGTAGCTGATCCGGTCGAAGCGGACCGCTGCGGGGTTCTTCTTCGGGTCGTCGTCGTACACGCCGTCCACCTGGGTGGCCTTCAGCAGGACGTCGGCGCCGATCTCCAACGCGCGCTGGGCCGCAACCGTGTCGGTGGTGAAGTACGGCATGCCCGCGCCGGCGCCGAAGATCACGACCCGGCCCTTCTCCAGGTGCCGGATCGCGCGCCGAGGGATGTACGGCTCGGCGACCTGCGCCATGTTGATCGCGGTCTGGACCCGGGTGTCGATGCCCTGCTTCTCCAGGAAGTCCTGGAGCGCCAGGCAGTTCATGACCGTGCCCAGTATCCCCATGTAGTCCGACCGAGCCCGGTCCATGCCGCGCTGCTGCAGCTCGGCCCCGCGGAAGAAGTTCCCGCCGCCGACCACGATCGCGACCTGCAGTCCCTGCCGAACGACGTCAGCGATCTGTACGGCAATCGCCTGGACGACGTCCGGGTCGACGCCGAAGCGGCCGCCGCCGAACACCTCGCCGGACAGCTTGAGCAGCACCCGAGTCCACGGGCGGTCCCGGCCCACCGGCTTGGTATCCGGTGCCGGGCGGGTCTCCAGGGTCATCGCGGGCCTCCTAGGACTGGCCGGCGGTGAAGCATCCGGCCGGATCGAGTTCGTTTGCTATGCGGGGCTCTTCGTGGCAAAGCCTTCGGCCGACGTGCGGCACAAAAAAGCCGCCGGTGGCAGGTGAGCCACCGGCGGCCTTCGCGCGTCGTCGGGACACACAGGCCGGCCCGGTGGGCCGACCGTCAGGCCTGTCCGACCTCGAACCGGACGAACCGGCTCACCGAGACACCAGCGCCGTCGAGCAGCGCCTTCACGGTCTTCTTGCTGTCCTGCACCGAGGACTGCTCGAGCAGCACGTTCTCCTTGAAGAAGCCGTTCACCCGGCCCTCGACGATCCGCGGCAGCGCCTGCTCCGGCTTGCCCTCCTCGCGGGCGGTGGCCTCGGCGATGCGGCGCTCGTTGTCGACGACGTCGGACGGCACCTCGTCACGCGTCACGTACTGCGGACGCATCGCGGCGACCTGCATGGCCGCGCCGCGGGCGACCTCGACGTCGTCACCGGTGAACTCGACCAGCACGCCGACCTGCGGCGGCAGCGACGGGTCCTTGCGGTGCATGTAGGTGGCGACCTGGCCGTCGAGCAGCGCGACGCGGCGCAGCTCCAGCTTCTCGCCGATCTTCACCGAGGCGGCCTCGATGTTCTCGGCGACGGTCTTGCCGTCCTTCAGCTTCTCGGCGAGCAGCGCCTCCAGGTCGCCGACCTTGGCCGCGGCGGCGTGCGCCACGATGTCGGCGGCGAGGCTCTGGAACTCGTCGTTCTTCGCCACGAAGTCGGTTTCGGCGTTGAGCTCGATGATCGCGCCCTCGGCGGCGGCGACGAGGCCGTTGGCCGCCGTCCGCTCGCCACCGCGCTTGGCGGCCTTCGCCGCGCCCTTGATGCGCAGCACCTCGACGGCCTTGTCGAAGTCGCCTTCGGCCTCGGTGAGCGCCTTCTTGGCGTCCATCATGCCCGCGCCGGTCAGGTCGCGGAGCTTCTTCACGTCAGCGGCGGAAATGTTCGCCATTGTCCGTTCTCTCAGATCCTGTAGTCAGAGTGAGGGTCGTTCAACCGGCCCTGGTGCGGCGTCCTGAGCCGGACACACGCGGGAAGCTGAACAATTCCCAGTGGCCCATCGTCGGGCCGGAAAGTAAACGCGATTTCCCGGGCGCGGACGGCTCGCGCCGCCCACGCCCGGGACCTGATCAGGACTCGGTGCTGGCCGGAGCCGGAGTCGCCTCGGCCGCGGCCGGAGCCGTCGCGGGAGCCGCAGCCGGGGCCGCCTCGGCCGTCGTCGGCTCGTCGGTCTTCGACTCGAGCAGCTCGCGCTCCCACTCGGGCAGCGGCTCGCTCTCGGCGGGCGCGTCCGGCTTGGCGTCGGCCTTGCTACCACCGGCGCGGGCGATCAGGCCCTCGGCGACGGCGTCGGCGACGACCCGGGTCAGCAGCGCGGCGCTACGGATCGCGTCGTCGTTGCCCGGGATCTTGTAGTCGACCTCGTCCGGGTCGCAGTTGGTGTCGAGGATCGCGACGACCGGGATGTTCAGCTTGCGCGCCTCGTCGACCGCGATGTGCTCCTTCTTGGTGTCGACGATCCACACCGCGGAGGGCACCTTCTGCATGTCGCGGAGACCGCCGAGCGTGCGCTCGAGCTTGTCCTTCTCGCGCTTGAGAACGAGTGCTTCCTTCTTGGTCAGCACGTTCTCGCCACCGGTCTGCTCGATGACCTCGAGCTCCTTGAGGCGCTGCAGCCGCTTGTACACGGTCTGGAAGTTGGTGAGCATGCCGCCCAGCCAGCGCTGGTTGACATACGGCATCCCGACCCGGCGAGCCTGCTCGGCGATGGCCTCCTGGGCCTGCTTCTTGGTGCCGACGAACAGGATCGACCCACCGTGCGCGACGGTCTGCTTGACGAACTCGTACGCGTTGTCGATGTACGTGAGCGTCTGCTGCAGGTCGATGATGTAGATGCCATTGCGCTCGGTCAGGATGAAGCGCTTCATCTTCGGGTTCCAGCGTCGGGTCTGGTGCCCGAAGTGCACGCCGCTCTCGAGGAGCTGGCGCATTCCGACGACGGCCATGTCTGTGGCGCGTCCTTCCGTTTTTCGGGCGGCGGCCTTTCGGCGCGCCGCGTTTCCTCGGTTGTCGCGTCCGGGCTCGACACGTCGGCCGGCCCGTCGCCCTGGTGCCCCACGGTCATTGGCCCCCTGCAGGGGACCGAGGAGACCGCCGTGCTGTGGGCCGTCCGCCGGAGCGGAGGCGCTTGCGCACGGTGGGCACGCGAAGTCGACCCGCTGGAGCGGGTCGCCGGGATGGAGTCTACGCGGACCGGGGCCCGGATGCCGAACCCGCCCAACGCCGCGGGTCACCGCCCGGCCCCGGCCCGCCGCTCAATCCGAGCCACCGCTGCCGGTGCCGTGACGCCGCTGGGGGCGCCGCGGCGCTCTGGTCGGCCGGGCAGTCGGTCAGCCGACTGCGATCGCGGCGCAGAACAGGAGTGCGAGACCGAGGACGATCGGGAGCGCACCCGGCCGGGCCAGCAGCGCGGGCAGCGAGCGGGCGCTGTCCTCGCCCGCACCGGCCCGCGCCGCCGTCAGCACACCGACCGCGAACAGCACGAACCCCGCCACGCCGAGTCCGCCGCCGAGCGCAGCGGCGGCGCTGGGCGCCTCCGCCAGCGCGGAACGCCAGCTCGCCACGGCCGCAGGCACCGCGACGACCAGCAGCACCGCGACGACCGCGGCGATCAGTCCGCCGGACCGCCACTGCGCCGGAGTCGGTCCGCGCCGCGGTCGACGCCGGGGGCCGGAGGCCTCGGACGAGGGCGGCGGTTCGAACGGCGCCGGTGCGGACCTGCTCGGGATCGGCCGCGGGGTGACGATGTCGACGGGCACGGGCCCGGAGGCACCCTTGGCCGTCGCACCGGACGGGGATGCGGCACCGCCGGGAACCGAGCCCGTCGCCCCGGGTCCGGTCGGCGTCGGACTGTCCGTCGCCGTGGGCACGCCTTCCAGCGCCGGGGGACGCCCGGGCAGCAGGCGCTGCACGAGCCGCCCGGGGAGGACGCGAGCCAGGCGCGGGGCAAGTGGGTGCTCGGCGGGCTCTCCGGGAGGCTCTGGCGCGGGGCCGAACGGGCCGGAGAGCACACGGCGCGGAGCCTCGTCGTCGTCGCGTGCCCGGGCACGTGTGCGGGCGACCAGCGCGTCGAACGTCGGCACCGGCTCGGCGATCGTGATCTGGTGCGGTACAGCGCCGATCGGGAACACCGCAGGGCGCTCCCCGTCCGTCGCTGGGTCGGGTACCGCGCCGTTGGGAGCGTCGGCGTCGGCGGAGGTACCCAGCGGGCGGCCGTCCGGATCCACCAGCCCTAGGCGGACCAGCACCGACTCGGTGTCCGACCAGTGCGACGCCCCGTTCACCCCATCCTCAGCCCCCCGCCCGCCAGCTGGCCCACCCGCAGTCTCCGCGCCCTCCGCCGCCGTCCCAGCCGCCGAGGTCCTGGCCTCCGCCGCCCCGGCCGCCGCTGCCCCGGCCGACGCAACCTCAGCCGCGATCGGCTCGGGCGCACTCGAGGCTGGCCGGGCCGCCTCGGCCGCCGGCCTCACAGTCGCGGCCGCCCCTGTCCCGGCCGCCTCGGCCGCGGGCGGCACAGTCCCGGCCACCCCAGTCCCGGCCGCCTCGGCCGCGGGCGGCACAGTCCCGGCCACCCCAGTCCCGGCCACCCCAGTCCCGGCCACCCCAGTCCCGGCCACCCCAGTCCCGGCCACCCCAGTCCCGGCCACCCCAGTCCCGGCCACCTCGGCCGGCGTCGCGGCGGCCTCGATCGGTGCCATGGGGGCCACCGGCTCCGGCGCCGCCGTCGGGACCTCCACCTCGATCGGCGTCAGCGAAAGCGTCGTGGCCTCCCCGGACGGCTCTGCCGCGGGTAAGACCGCTGCGGTGGTCGGCGTCGGGGTTTGGTCCGCGACCGGGGCGTCCACCTGAGCAGTTGGCTTGCGCGCGCCGGACGCCCGACCACCAGTGCTTCGGGAGCGCACCGCAGGAGCCTTCCTCGCGGCCGACGTCCGAGGACGCGTCGACTTCTTCGGGACGGCCGCTGCGTCGCCCGGCTCGTCCGTTGACGACGGATTCTCGACCATCGGCGCTCCTCCCGCTGTGGCGCGTGCCGCACGCCGCAGCAGACGTTACCGAGTTCTCCTTCGACGCCCGGCGCCCGACCCGGCGTCACTCGTCGCACAGATGTACCAAGTTAGCCAACTTTGACCCTATTCGACCCACGATTTATCCGGACCTTAAGTCAAGATATGGTGGGCCAAAAACCCCGCCCTCTTTTCTGAGCAGGAAAGACACCGGTTACGGTCTGGGGTCATGACCCCTGCCGGCAACGAGACCCGCCGCGGCATCACCCGAATGCGCGGCTTCGGCACCACGATCTTCAGCGAGATGACCGCGCTGGCGACTCGCACCGGCGCGATCAACCTCGGGCAGGGCTTCCCGGACACCGACGGCCCCGGCCTGATGCTGCGGACCGCGGTGAACGCGATCCAGTCCGGGCAGAACCAGTACGCGCCCGGCCCCGGCACGCCCGACCTGCGCACTGCGATCGCGCGCCACCAGGGCGACTGGTACGGCCTCGACTTCGACCCGGACACCGAGATCCTGGTCACCGCCGGCGCCACCGAAGCGATCGCCGCGACGCTGCTCGGGCTGTGCGAACCCGGTGACGAGGTGCTCTGCGTCGAGCCGTACTACGACTCGTACGCGGCGGTGATCGCGCTGGCCGGTGCGGTGCGCCGTCCGGTGACGCTGCGACCTCCGGACTACCGCCTCGACACCGCCGCGCTCGCCGCGTCGATCACCCCGCGCACCCGCGTCATCCTGATCAACTCGCCGCACAACCCGACCGGCGCGGTCTTCGACCGGCACGAACTCGCCGAGGTCGCCCGGCTGTGCGTTCAGCACGACCTGATCGCGGTCACCGACGAGGTGTACGAGCACATCGTCTTCCACGGCGAGCACGTCCCGCTGGCGACGCTGCCGGGGATGCGCGACCGCACGGTCACGATCTCGTCGGCCGGCAAGACGTTCAGCGCCACCGGCTGGAAGGTCGGCTGGATCTGCGCCGCACCCGACCTGGTCGCCGCCGTCGCGCGGGTGAAACAGTTCCTCACGTTCACCAACGCGGCGCCGTTCCAGCCTGCCGTCGCCGCCGCGCTCGGACTGCCGCGCGACTACTTCACCTCGCTAGCCTCCGACCTGCGCGCCAAGCGTGACCTGCTCTGCCAGGGGCTGGTCGCGGCCGGTTTCGACGTCCACATCCCGGCCGGGACGTACTTCGTCACCGCGGACGCCGCCCCCCTCGGCGGCGAGGACGGCATCGCGTTCTGCCGCGCGCTGCCCGAGCGGGCGGGCGTGGTGGCGGTGCCGGTCGGCGTGTTCTACGACCAGGAGGCGCACGACGTCGTGCCGGGCGCGTCGCTGGTGCGGTTCGCGTTCTGCAAGCAGGACAACGTCCTGCAGGAGGCGGTGCGGCGGTTGGAGGGTCTGCGGGACGGCGGTCCGGTGGTCGAGCCCGCGCCGCGCCGCATTCCGGGCACCGTGGAGCAGCCGGGCGCCTGGGCGCGCTGAGTTATCCACAGCGGCCCGATGGCCGCTGGTGTCGGCGGACCGTGGTGGGCACGCTCGCGTTCATGCACTGCAATGGGGACGCCGGGCGAGCGCTGCGTCGGGCGCTGGCAGGGGTAGCGCTAGCGGTCGCCGTGGGGGCCGCGGTGCCGGCGGGAGCCGTGGCGGTTCCCACCGGGGTGCTCGGCGCCGGGCCAGCAGCGAAGCCGAGCGAACCAGCCGCCCTGGCGGCCGGGCCGGGCACCGTGGCGACCGGGCCAGGCACCGTGGCGGCCGGGCCGGGCACCGTGGCGACCGGGCCGGGTGCGGGGCCGCGCGTGCCGGGTGTGCCGGAGTCGGGGCGGGGTGGGTGGCGGTGGCCGCTGGAGGGTGCGCCTCGGGTTGTCCGGCGGTTCGACCTGCCCGCCGATCCGTACGGACCTGGCCATCGCGGCGTCGATCTGGCCGCAGCTCCGGGCGCGACGGTCCGCGCGGCGGGCGCCGGTGTGGTCCGGTTCGCGGGGCCGGTCGGTGGCCGCGGCGTCGTCAGCGTCACGCACTCCGACGGCGTCCGCACGACGTACGAGCCGGTGCGGGCAGTGGTACGGGCCGGCGATCGGGTGGTCGCCGGCACACCACTCGGGCGGCTGGAGGCCGGGCACCTCGGCTGCGCGCAGGCCGCATGCCTGCACTGGGGGCTGATCGTGGACGGCGTCTACCGCGATCCGCTGACGCTGCTCGGTCCGGGCGCGGTGCGGCTCTACCCGGTGACGACCTGATCGGTGCTCAGCGGCGCGTACCGAGCGCTGGTGCCGGTCGAGTACGCCCAGTACCGGTCGCCGTAGGACCAGTGCCACCATTCGGTGGGATAGTTGACCAAACCGGCCTCCCGCAGCGCGGTGACGAGCAGGCGCCGGTTCGCCGCGGCCGCTAGCGGGATGTCCGGCGCCGCCGTGTAGCAGCGGTTCGCGCTCGCGACCGGGCTGGCGTTCACGTCCGTACCCATGTCGAGCTCGACGCCGTCCTCCGAGCAGAGCGTCACGTCGATCGCGCCGCCGGTGCAGTGCGGAGCCACCTCCGGCGGCGAGATGAACCGAGACGCCTCGCGCCGGATGCGTTCGGCCGTCCACTCCGGGTTGCGCTGCCGCAACAGATCGGCGTAGGCGGTGAACTGCTGGAGCTGGACGGCGGGCGGGCGGTACCCCTCGATGAGCAGCAAGTGCACACCCTGCGGGAGACTCGCCTCGGCGCGGAGCAGCCGGTCTCGCAACCCGGACCGGACGAACTGCAGGAGCGGGTTGTGCTGCACTTCGCGGGTGTCGAGGCGCAGCCCGGTGCCGTCGGTGGCATCGACCACCGGCTCGCCGCTGTCGGCAGTCGTCACCGCCGCGATCACCGGATCGCTGAGAAGCACCATGTCATCCGCCACTCCTGCCACGCTATCCCGCCTCCTTCGCGCGGAACGATGTGGCCGAGGGCTCGTCATAGCGCCCAATGCCGCATCGTTCGAGTTCGCCGATCAGCACGTCCAGCAGATTCCACCGACCGCGCCCCAGCTCTGGCGTTCCGGCTCCGACTCCCCGCTCCCGGCTCCCGGCTCGTGCGTGGTTGTCCCGCGGCAGGTGCGTACACACCCGCCGCGGGTCAACCATTCGCTGCGGCCCCGGCGATCCGACGGTTGGCAGCCCGCGTGCCGGTGAGCGGATTGCATTTGGAAGGGTCATAGGTCTTCCAAATGCAATCTGCCCGCGAACCGGAGGACGTTCGTGGGCACTGCGCTAGGCGCGGGGGTGGGCCTGGCGGTACGCGGTGCGGAGCCGATCGACGGTGACGTGCGTATAGATCTGCGTGGTAGCGAGCGTCGCGTGGCCGAGCAGTTCCTGGACCGTTCGCAAATCAGCGCCGCCGGCGAGAAGGTGGGTCGCCGCCGTGTGGCGCAGGCCGTGCGGGCCGAGGTCGGGAGCGCCCGGCACGTCGCGGAGCCGGTCGTGAACGATCTGCCGCGCGGTGCGGGGATCGAGCCGTCCCCCGCGGACGCCGAGCAGTAACGCCGGACCGCTCCGGGGGGTGGCGAAGATAGGGCGGCCACGCTCCAGCCAGGCCGCCACCGCGTGCTCGGCCGGGACACCGTACGGGACGCTGCGTTCCCGGCCGCCCTTGCCGAGGACCCGCAGGAGCCGGCGTTCGCGGTCGACGTCGTCGATGTCGAGGCCGCAGAGTTCGCTGACGCGGACGCCGGTCGCGTAGAGCAGCTCGAGGACGGCCGCGTCTCGGAGCAGGGCCGCCTCCGCCCCCGTATCGCCCGCACCAGCCCGCTCGTCAGCCGAGGCACCGTCCAACGGAGCGCCCCCCGACCCGGCACCGCCCGGGGCGCCACCGAAAGCGGCGCGGTCCAAGACACTGCCCGACCCGGCGCGGCCCGCGGTGCCGCCGGACACGGTGCCGTCCGGAGCGGTGCCGGGCGGGGCGCCACCGGACGCGGCGCGGCCTGGGGCGCCACCGGACGCGGCGCGGCCTGGGGCGCCACCGGACGCGACCTGGCCTGGGGCGCCACCGGACGCGACCTGGCCTGCGGCGCTGCGTGACCTGGTGCCGTCCGGAGCGGTGCCGGTCGGGGCGCCACCGGACGCGGCGCCGCTGAGAGCGGCGCGACCCGGGGCGGGGCCGGACACGGTGCGGGCCGGGGTGCCGTCGGGCGGGGCGGTTTCGGCGGGCGGCGGAGGGGTGGCGGCTGGGTCGGCTGGGCGGCGTGCCGCGGCGGTGCGGGGGCCGTCGAGCAGGGCCGCGGCCTGGCTGACGTCGAGGACGCGGGGCAGGTGGGCGGGGAGCTTCGGGCTGGCCAGCTCGCGCCCCGGGTCGTCCGGACGGCGTCCGGTGCGTTGGGCCCAGGCCGTGAACGCCCGGGCGGCGGCCGCGCGCCGGGCCAGCGTGCGCGGCGCGGCGCCCATGCTGCGTTGCCGCGCCAGCCAACTTCGGAGTAACGAGAGGTCGACGGCGTCGAGCCGATCGTGGCCGGCGCGCGTGGCGTGGTCGAGTAGTAGCACGGCGTCCGCCACGTACGCGCGCAGCGTGGTGGGCGGGTGGCTCCGCTCGTGCTCGAGATAGGCCTCGAACGCGTCGACCGCCTCGGCGAGCGGCGGAGGGAGCGCCGCACGGAGCTGCGCCACCCGCGGTCGAGGCCCTGCCATCCCCCGACCGTGCCCGCTCCGGTGCCGCCGGGCAAGCCGACCCGCCGCACTCCACCCCCACAGCAGCCCATGCCCGCACGGCCGCGGATGCCGCATGGCTGCCCGGATGCGCCGCACGGCGGCTCGGGCGCCCCACACGGCGGCTCGGGCGCCCCACACGGCGGCTCGGGTGCGCCGCACAGCCGCCGAGCGCTCCGCACGACCTCCGGATGCCCGCACGACCATCCGGATGCCCGCACGACCATCCGGATGCCCGCGCGGCGGCTCGGGTGCGCCGCGCTGCCGCTCGGGTGCCCGCGCGGCGGGCCGGGCGCAGCGGATCAGTCCGGGGGTGGTGGGTCGTCCGGGGGTGGGTCGGGCCAGTCGTCCGGATCGGGGCCGGAGGGCTGCCGGCCGAGTGCGAACGTGGGCGGTCCGAGACCCGCCTCGGTCAGCCGGTACCCGTCCTCGACCGCGCGCAGGAATCCCCGCACCCGCAGCTCCGGTAACGCCCGACAGACCTCGGTCAGCGACAGACGCCCGGCGAGCGCCACGGCCTCCACGGTGACGATCCGGCCGGCGGGCACCGCCTCGAGCACCCTGTGCAGCGACGCCGGCAGCGTCGCACGGTCCGGCTCCCCGCCGCGGGGCCCACCGGGGATGCTCGCATCCCACTCCGCCGGGTCCGGATCCGTGCCCCATCCGGCGGTGCCGATCGGGCCGACTTCCTCCACGACCTCCGCCGCGCTCGTGACGAGCGTCGCCCCGTAGTCGCGGATCAGCCGGTGGGTGCCCACCGAGAGCGCGGACGTCACCGATCCCGGCACGGCCATCAGCACCCGCTCCAGCTGATGCGCACGCTCGGCGGTCACGGTGGTGCCGGAACGCGACCCGGCCTCCACCACGACCAGACCCGCCCCGAGTGCCGCCACCAGCCGGTTCCGGGAGAGGAACCGGTGGCGCTGCGGCGACTCGCCGAGCGGCACCTCGCTGATCAGCAGACCCTCCTCCGCGATCCGGTCGAGCAGCCCGGCGTGGGCCAGCGGGTACGGCACGTCGACGCCCCCGGCCAGCACCGCCACCGTGACGCCGCCCCCGGCGAGCGCACCACGGTGAGCGGCGCCGTCGATGCCGTACGCGCCGCCCGATACGACGATCCAGCCTCGCTCGGCCAGCCCGTACGCGATCTCGCCCGCGACGTGCTTGCCGTACGCGGTGGCGGCCCGCGCCCCGACGATCGACACCGTCCGCCCGGTGACGCGGTTCAACCCGAGCGGGCCGCGCACCCACAGGCACGGTGGCGGCGCGACGTCGATTTTTTCCGCTTCGGCCAGCGGTGCCAGTGCGGCGAACGCCTCGACCGGCCACTCGGCGTCCACCGGCGTGATTGCCCGCGCACCGGCCCGCGCCGCCGCCGCCAGATCGGCCTCGGCCCGTTCCCAGGGGTCGACGCCCCGCAACCGGGTGCGCAAGCTCCGGCTCACGCGGTCGCGCGCGCCCGTCAGCACCCCGTCCAGCAGGGCGCGGGCACCTCCGGCGGTAGCGGCCACGATGTTCCGCTTCCCGGGCTCCACGAGACGGCTCAGCGCGACCCAGGCCAGCCGCTCGGTGGCCATCCACTCGGTGTCGGTGCTCACGCCGCCACCAGCCCGCGTCGCAGTTCCAACGCCTCGTTGACGTCACCCTGGTCGGGAGCCATCCGACCGGACAGATCGGAAATCGTCCACGCAATGCGTAAAACCCTGTCATATCCGCGCGCGGACAGCTCCCCCGTGTCGACCGCCCGCGCGGCGGCGGTGGTCACCGACCGCGGCAGACGCCACTCGGCGCGCAACGCGGGCCCCGGCACGGCCGCGTTCGACACCCACCCGAACTCTTCCCACCGCTCCCGCGCGGCGGCCCTGGCGTCACGCACCCGTGCGGCCACCACCGACGTGGGATCCGGCCGGTCGAAGCCCGCGAACAACGCCGCCGACGCGACCGGCAGCAGCAGCACCCGCACGTCGATCCGGTCGAGCAACGGACCGGAGATGCGGCCCAGGTAGCGGCGGCGGGCGGTGGGCGTGCAGGTGCAGGCCCGGTCACCGGCTGCGGTGGCGCACGGGCACGGATTCGCGGCGAGCACCAGCTGGACGCACGCCGGATATCGGACCGCGCCCCCGGTGCGGGCCAGGACGACCTCGCCGCGCTCCACCGGTTGCCGCAGCGCGTCCAGGGCACGGGGCGAGAACTCAGGGGTCTCGTCCAGGAACAGCACGCCCCGGTGGGCCAGCGTGACCGCACCCGGCCGGGCCAGCCCGGAGCCACCGCCGACGAGCGCAGCCACCGTCGCCGTGTGGTGGGGTGCCTGGTACGGGGGCTGCCGGACGAGGCCGCCCCCGGCGGGCAGCACGCCCGCCACCGAGTGCACGGCGGTCACCTCGACTGCGGCCTCGTCGTCCAACGTCGGCAGGATGCCGGGCAGCCGCTCGGCGAGCATCGTCTTGCCCGCGCCGGGCGGCCCGAACAGCGCGAGATGGTGCCCACCGGCCGCGGCGACCTCCACCGCGCGTCGCCCGAGTTCCTGCCCGACGACGTCGGCCAGGTCTCCGCCCGGCGCGAGCAGCGAGTCCGGGAACGCCCTCGCCTGCGGCGCGGACGCCGCGTCGTCCAGCGGCGGCTCCTCGCCCCGAAGCAGCGCGAGCACACCGCGCAGCGTGCGGCGTCCGACGACGTCCGCACCGGGCACCAGCGCCGCCTCCGACCAGTTGCCCGCCGGGACGACGTACCGGAGCAGCCCCACCTTCGCGCCCGCGGCGACCGCCGGGAACACGCCGCGGACCGGACGGATCCGGCCGTCGAGCCCGAGTTCCCCGAGGAACCCCAGCCCGTCCAGGGCCACTGCGGGCGCCGCCCCGGACGCCACCAGAATTGCGGCTGCTACCGCCAGGTCGAAGTTCGTTCCGTGCTTGGGGAGCCAGGCCGGACCGAGGCCGACCGTGATCCGCTGGTCGGGCCAGCGCTGGCCGGAGTTGAGCACCGCCGCACGGACCCGGTCGCGCGCCTGAGACACGGCGGCGTCGGGAAGGCCGGTGATCACCAGGCCCGGCAGCCCCTGGGCGAGGTGGGCCTCGACCTCCACCACCCAGCCGTGGACGCCGTGCAACCCCACCGCCAGCGCACGCGCGAAGCCCGCCATCAGAACGCTCCCCGGAGGTGCTCGACGTGCGCCGCGCCGGACCGCTGCGGGCGGACGCTCACCACGTCGAACCGGACGGTCTCCGGGTGGACGCCCGCGGCCCGGATCCACTGCGCGGCGAGACGGCGCAACCGGGTCGCTTTCGCGGCCACCACCGCCTCGGCCGGGGTTCCGTACCGCTCGCTCCGCCTGGTCTTGACCTCGCAGATGACGAGCGCGGTACCGTCCCGCGCCACGATGTCGAGCTCCCCGTCCGCGCAGCGCCAGTTACGGTCGAGCACGACCAGCCCGGCCTGCTCGAGGTGACGGGCCGCCACCCGCTCGCCGTACGCGCCCACGGCGCCCCTCGCCGCTGCCCCCATGTGCCGCCTCCCGATCGCCTCGTGGTGGCTCCACGGTGGCGCCGGAGCGGCCGACGCGCCCGACCAGGAAGACGCATCTGGGGACAACGCCGGAGGCTGTGGACAACGGCACGGCCCGCCGCGCGGTGGTACAGCGCCGCTCGTCAGACCAGACTTATTACTCTTACGGACTATGACGGACGAATGGGTCTCACTCGGCACCGTCGCCGGAGTGTGCCTCCTGGTGGCAGTGCTCGGTGCGGCGACCGCGATCGGGATCGCCCGCCGAGGCCATCGTCAGATCTCGGAGGTGATCACCGCAGGCCACCGGCAAGCGGTGCTGATGGCCCGCGAGGACGAACGGCGGGACGCGTACACCTCCGCGCTGGAGTACGCCGACGCGGCTCGGCTGGAGTACGGCAAGGTGGGCCGCGGGGAGAACGCCGAGTTCTTGCCGCCGGACATCGAGCGGTCGGCGCCGCTGCTGGCCGCGGTATCCGCGCACGGCGGCCCCGAGGCCTCCCGGCGGCTCTCAGACCTGCTCATGCACGTGCCGACCGTCAACTACTACGCGGCGAGGCTGTCCCGCGCTCCCCGGGACGCCGACCGCGAGCAGGAGTTCGTCTCCGCGCTGCTCAAGTTCGAGGAGCTCTACGAGTCGTTCGCGACGTACGCGCACGCCGACCTGGCGACACCGCTGGAAATGCCCGCCGACTAACGGGCGTGATCGGTGCGGCCGGGCAGCGGTGTCGCGTCGGTGTCGAACTCTTGTCCGCCGGGCCCGACGTCCGGCGTGTGAACACCGTCCACCGGAAGCATCGTCTCCGAGGTCCCCGGTGCGGTGGTGACTTCGGGTGCGGTGCCGTGCGGCACTCCTCCCGCCTTCGCAGCCGGCGCCGGGTAGTCCTCGGGCGACGGCGCGTCGGGGTACCCGGTCCGCGCCTCGTCGGGCATCGTCGGCGGCGGTCCGTCCGCATGCAGACGGGTCACGGGGTCCACCGGCTCGACGGCCGGCTCGCGGTCCTGAGTCTCGTCCATCGCCCTGGCCTACCCGGCAGGGTGCCCTCGCAAAACTCGGGTCACGATCCGAACGACGGGTTCCCCGGCAACGAGATGTCGGGCTTGTCGAGCTCCTCGACGTTCACGTCCTTGAACGTCACGACCCGAACGTTCTTCACGAACCGCGCCGGGCGGTACATGTCCCAGACCCAGGCGTCCGACATCGCGACCTCGAAGTACACCTCGCCGTCCGCGTTGCGCACCTGCAGATCGACCGAGTTCGCCAGGTAGAAGCGTCGCTCGGTCTCCACGACGTACGAGAACTGACGGACGATGTCGCGGTACTCGCGATAGAGCTGTAGCTCCATCTCGGTCTCGTACTTCTCGAGATCCTCAGCGCTCATACCTCGTCCTCCACCAAACCATTGTGGCTCACCGCCACCGGCACGAGCGCGTCAGCCCCGGGCTCGGCCGACAGTCGACCGAGATCCGCCGCCGCGACGTTCGCGTACGACATGCGGTGCTCCGGACACGGACCGTGGATCGCCAGGGCCTCCGTGTGCGCTGCGGTCACGTATCCCTTGTGCTGGGCGAAGTCATAGCACGGGTAGGTTTCGTGCAGGGCCGTCATGATCCGGTCCCTGGTGACCTTCGCCAAGATCGAGGCGGCCGCGATGCACGCCGCCACCCGATCGCCCTTCCAGACGGCCAGCCCGGGCAGCCCGAGCCCGGCAACACCGAAGCCGTCGGTCAGCATGTAGTCCGGCCGGATCGTCAGCCGCTCCAGCGCGCGGCGCATCGCGTCGATGTTGCTGCGGTGCAGGCCGCGGGCATCTACCTCCGCCGCCGGAACCACCACCACCGAGTACGCCTCGGCCCGCTTGACCACCTCGTCGTAGACGCGTTCGCGGACGGCCGCGGTCAGTAGCTTCGAATCCGCGAGCCCCGGCACCTCGCCACGGGGCCCGGCCGGGAGTATCGCCGCCGCGACGACGAGTGGGCCCGCGCAGGCACCGCGTCCGGCCTCGTCGGCGCCGGCGACGCGGGTGAATCCGCGCCGGCGTAGCGTCCGCTCGAGGGCGTAGAGGCCGCCGTCGCGGCGAACCACCGCACGCGGGGGGACGAACACGTCAGTCCTCCTTCGCGAGAAGGCCGTCGGTCGGGACGATCACCTGATCGAGTAGATCGGCAAGGTTCGGAGGGTAGACGGTTTCGCCGCTCTCCCGCAGTTCCGCACTGTTCCACCAGCGCGCCTCGCCCATGAACCGGCGTTCCCAGTCGGTCTGGAACTGCCGGTCGACCTCGAACGCCGGGTGGAAGAGCACGAAGTACTGCTGGCGCTGGCGCTGCGGGCCGGTCGAGGTGGGGTACTCGATCTCTTCTTCGAAGACCGGGCCGCGGAACTCCGTCGGTTCGACGACCAGGCCGGTCTCCTCGGTGAGCTCACGGACCGCACCCCAACGAGCGTCCTCGGTGCCTTCCAGGCCACCGCCGGGGGTGATCCACCACGGGCCGTCTTGCGGCCGGTTTGCGCTGGTGCAGCGGAACAGCAGGACCCGTTCGCCGTCAATCACGAGGATTCGAGCCGCTCGCCGCGGAATCGCTTCGTCCATCGGAAGACGAGCCTATCCGTTGTCCGCGCGCGGCCGGGCCCGGCCGTCGATCACGAGGACCGCGCACCCCGGCCCGCCGCGGATTCGCCCCCCGGGCCCGGCGCGGAATCCCCCGCCCGGCCCGCCGCGGAATCCCGGCCGTCGCCGCCCAGGACTCCCGGAACGCTCGGGGCGAGCCCGCCCAGCAGCTGGAGCACCGACCGCAGATCCGCGGCCGGTAGCGCGGCGGCGCTCGCTCCGACGACCACCAGGTGCGGCACGAGCGCGGCGATCCGCGCCGCGTCCTCGTGCGGCAGCACCGCACTCCACCCGTCCTGGAGCACCCGCAGCCGGGCGTCGTCGACCTTCGACATCACGTCGCGGGCGACGTCGTCGTGCAGCGCCCAGGCCCGCATCGCGGTCTCCAGGCGGGCGTCGTAGAGGTCGTCGAGCGCCTCCACGAGCCGGTCGAACAGACCGAAACCGAGTCCCTGCGCCGATCCCGCCACCCGGCTCAGCTCGGCCAGCACCCGCTCCTCGTAGCGCTGCGCGAGCGCCTGCCGGTATCCCGCGGCCCCGGCGAAGTGGTGGTGGAACGACCCCTTGCTCACGCCCAGCTGGGCGGCGATCCGGTCGATCCGGACGCCGGGGAGCCCGTCCTGCGCCAGCACCTCGAGGCCGCGCTCGATCCAGTCGTCTCGTGTAGCCACGGCGCCTCACTCTCCTGGCGGCATACCATACCGTATGGTACGGTGACTCATGGTTACCCTGTCTACGCTGCCGGGGCCGGTCTGGCCGGTCGTCGTCCTCGCGGTCATCCAATTCGGCGACGGGTTGTTCTGCCTCCGGCCGCTCCCGTTCATCGCCGCGTGTTTCGACGACGTCGGATGGCCCCGCCGATTCTGGCGCCTCATGCCGGTGCTCAAGTTCGCCGCCGCCGCGGGGCTGATCGCCGGGATCTGGGTCCCGTACCTCGCGCTGCTGGTCAGCCTGGGGCTGGTCGCGTACTTCATCGCCGCGATCGCGATGCACGTCCGCGCCGAGGACTTCGGACGGAACCTCTTCCTCAACGCGACCGGCATGCTGGTCATCTGCATCGCGGTGACGCTACTCAGCTTCGCCCGGTTGGACGGCTGACGCCGCTCAACACCAGACCGCGAACCCGGCGTCGATCACGTCCCCGGCCCGTAAGCGGGGCACGATCGCCGCCACGCCGTCCGGGAACGTCCGCGGCAACCCGCCGACCTCGGCGAGCGGCACCCACTCCGCGGCCAGGAACGTCGCCTGCTCCTCGGGCGTGTACCGCAGGTCCGCGACCGGCTCCGGCGTCACCGGCGGGCACGCGAGGTGGATCGCCTGCCGGGACCAGCGTCGCCGCCCGAGCCAGAGATAGCTCAGCTCCTGCGTCCACACGGCGGCCGGAACGACGGTGGTGCGTTCCAGCGCGACGCCGGTCTCCTCCCGCACCTCGCGTAACGCGGCGTCGACGGTGTCCTCGCCGGCATCGACGCCGCCGCCGGGCACCTCCCACCACTCCCCCAGATCCGGGTACTCCGGATCACGGGAGCGGACCAGAAGCAGCCGCTCGGCCGGATCGAGGACGAGCAACCGGCCGGAGAGCCGCCACGGGCGCGGTGGCGCACCGGGCGGCTCCACGTCTCCCGCGGGGAGCGGGAGTTCCCAGGCGGCGTCAGCCACCCGAGGGCGCGGGAATCGCTTCGTAGGCCTTCGGCACCGACAGCGTCCCCACCCGGTTCAGCGGCCAGAAGATCACGAACGCACGCCCGACCACCGCGTCCACCGGGATCGTGCCGTACTGGTAGTCGGTGTGGAACCGGGAGTCCGCCGACGACGACCGGTGGTCACCGAGGACGAACAGGCGGCCGGTGGGCACCGTGACGTCGAACGGCTGCGAGGACGGGACGTCGTCCTCGAACAGGTAGTCCTCGGTCAACGGACGTCCGTTGATCGTGATCTTGCCTGCGGAATCGCAGCAGACGATCTTGTCGCCACCGACCGCGACGACACGCTTGATGTAGTCGTCCTTGCTCGGGCCGGCGTCCCACTGCTTGGGAGGAACGAACACGACGACTTCGCCCCGGCGTGGCTCCCGGAAGCGATAGACCATCTTGTTCACCAGCACCCGGTCGTTGATCAGGAGCGTTGTCTCCATCGACCCGGACGGGATGTAGAAGGTCTGCACCAGGAACGTGCGAACCAGCACGGCCACGATCACGGCGACGAGGAGAAGGATCGGGAGCTCGACCCAGAAGGACCGCTGTTTCCGACGGGAGGTCTCGGGCATCACCAGCGCAGCCTACGGCGTCGGAGCGAATCTGGGCGCAACAGCCACCTGGGGGCACGTCCGGCGCAGACCCCACCGAAGGGGCCGAACAGGATGGGCAGAACCAGCAGAGCGGCTGCACCGGTCGGGCTGGCCGCGCTTCGCGGCTCCTTACCCAAGGCTGTCGGCACGTTGCCGAATGTATCTGGCGCCTGCAGCAAACCCCACCGCGACGCGGGCCAAGCGGTCGCATAAGCCTGTCCGATAACCGCTTCGACCGGAATCGTCCCCCGCCACTGGTCGTTGAGGTAGACCCGCGAGTCGGCCGAGGCCGCGCGGTGGTCACCCATCATGAACAGCCGGCCCTCCGGGACCGTGACCGGGCCGAACGGACGCTGCGCGATCGGCGTGTCCTCGAACACGTATGGCTCGACCAGCGGCGAGCCGTTCACCTCGACCCGGCCGTTGGCGTCGCAGCACTGGACTGTGTCGCCGCCCACCCCGATCACCCGCTTGACGAAGTCCTTCTCGTCGGGCGGTGCGGCGCCGATCAGGCCGCCGAGCATCCGCCCGACGGTGGCCAGCGTCCCGGTGTCCTGCGTGATGCCGGACTCCGGCGCCCACGAGTCGGTGCCGCGGAACACCACGACCTCGCCGCGCTGCGGATCCCGCATGTCGTAGACGAACTTGTTGACCAACACCCGGTCGCTGACCAGGAGCGTCTGCTCCATCGAGCCGGACGGGATGTAGAACGCCTGCACGACGAACGTCTTGATGACGGTCGCGAGGACGAACGCGATGATCAGCAGGAGCGGGATCTCCTGCCAGAGCGGCAGCGTGCGACGCCGGCCGCGGCCCGCGTAGGGGCGAGCGCCGGCACGGTGACGCCCGGCGCCGGACCGATCGGCGCCGGAGCGGTCAGCGCTCGCAGAGCGGCGATCGGTGCCACGCGTCTGGCGGTAGTAGGCCGAGTCGTCCTCGGCGGCGTAGCGCTCGGCGTACGGATCCGGCTCCCGATACGGATCGGACGACCGGTACGGATCCGGCGATCGATACGGGTCCGGAGACTGGTACGGATCAGGCGACCGGTACCGATCAGACGACCGGTACGGATCGGCTTCGACGCGACGAGACGGGCGGCCGTAGGGATCCCGGTATCCGTCCCGCTCATCCGCGTACCGGTCAGCCCCATACCGGTCGTCCCGGTAGGGCTCGCCGTAGCGGTCGACCGGAACGTACTCAACGCCACCCATTCGTCCCACACCGGGATCACGGCCGGGCGGCGCGTTGAGTTCGGTACTCCCGGTAACACGCGGGTCGTCGGGGAGCGGGCGACGGGCAGACGGCAACGGACGGCCGGGCCACGCGAGTGATCCCGAGCCGTCCAGTTGAGCCGAAGGCGGTCGCGCCGGGTCGGCGCGCGGATGGCGCCCCAGGCGGCGCGCCAACTCGTCGAAACCCGTTTGGTCGGCCGCTCCCTGCTCGGAGCGGCCGAACCGATCGGGCGCCGTCACGCGAGAACGCGCGGTGTCAGCCGACTCAGCCGGCCGTGGTCTCGCGCTTCTCCTTGATCTTGGCGGCCTTGCCGCGCAGACCACGGAGGTAGTACAGCTTGGCGCGGCGGACGTCACCGCGGGTCACGACCTCGATCTTCTCGATGACCGGGGTGTGCACCGGGAAGGTGCGCTCCACACCGACGCCGAAGCTGACCTTGCGGACCGTGAAGGTCTCACGGGCGCCGGTGCCCTGGCGGCGGATGACCGCGCCCTGGAAGACCTGGATGCGGGACCGGTTGCCCTCGACGACCCGCACGTGCACCTTCAGGGTGTCGCCGGGCCGGAAGGCCGGGATGTCGGAACGCAGCGTCTCGGCGTCCAGTGCATCCAGGGTGTTCATCGCGGCTTCGCTTTCCTCGTCGTCGGGCCGTCTTCGTGCGTCCGCCAGGCGGAGCTGAAGACGGTGAGAATGCAGGCACGCTGCGCCAGCTCAGGCGTCAGCGGCAACTCTCCTACTGTGCCACATCCTGATCCGGAACCGGAAACCCGGCGGAGATCAGTATCTTGCGATCGGACTTGTCGAGCGTCACACCCGGCAGCAGGTCGGGTCGCCGGGCCGCGGTGCGGCGCAGCGCCTCGTCCCGCCGCCAGCGCGCGATCGCCGCGTGGTGTCCGGAGAGCAGGACGTCCGGCACCGGCCGGCCACGCCAGACTTCCGGCCGGGTATAGGCCGGACCCTCCAGCAGACCGTCGGAGAACGAGTCCTGCTCGTGCGACGCGACGTTCCCCAGCACGCCGGGGAGCAGCCGGCCCACGGCTTCCACGATCACCAGCACCGCGACCTCACCGCCGGCCAGCACGTAGTCGCCGAGGCTCACCTCGTCGACCACCATGCGGTCGGCGGCGTACTCGACCACCCGCGCGTCGATCCCCTCGTACCGCCCGCACGCGAACAGCAGCCAGGGTTCGGCAGCCAGCTCGTGCGCGAGCGCCTGGGTGAACGGACGCCCGGCCGGCGTCGGCACGACCAGCCGCGGCTGCGGCCCGCCTTCCGGCGCCACCGAATCCAGCGCCTGACCCCACGGCTCCGGCCGCATGAGCATCCCCGGACCCCCGCCGTACGGCGAGTCGTCCACGGTGCGGTGCACGTCGTGCGTCCACTGCCGGAGGTCGTGGACGCCCAGCTCGATGACGCCGCGGTCGACGGCCTTGCCGATCAGCGACTCGCGCAGCGGCGCCAGGTACCCCGGGAAGATCGAGAGCACGTCGATCTTCACAGGTCGAACAGCCCTTCCGGCGGAACGATCACGACGCGGCCGCCTGGCACGTCGACGGTCGGCACGATCTCCCGCACGAACGGGACGAGCCGTTCCGAGCCGTCGAACGACAGCACCAGGATTTCGCCCGCGGCACTGTGGATGACGTCCACCACCGAACCGAACTCGGCGCCGTCGGTGCCGACCGCGGTGAGGCCGACCAACTCGTAGTCGTGGAACTCGTCCGGGTCGTCCGACGGCGGAAGGTCCTCCGAGTCGACCACGAGGTTCAGACCCCGGATCTTCTCCGCGCCGTTCCGGTCCTGCACGCCCTCGAAGCGGACGACGAGCTTGCCGGAGTGCCAGCGTGCATCGGCGACGGTCAGCGGACCGGCGTCCGCGGGGTCGGTGACCAGCACCGACCCCGCGGCGAACCGTTCGTCCGGCTCGTCCGTACGCACCTCGACCAGGACGTCACCACGGATGCCGTGGGCACGTCCGATCCGCCCCACTACGAGGAGCATGATTCAGCGCAGATCGGTCTCGACCACGTCGACCCGCACGCCGCGGCCGCCGATACCGGCGACCACCTGGCGCAGGGCCTTCGCGGTGCGGCCACCCCGGCCGATCACCTTGCCGAGATCTTCCGGGTGAACCCGAACCTCGAGCACCTTGCCGCGACGGCTGTGCACCAGGTCGACCCGGACGTCGTCCGGGTTGTCGACGATGCCGCGGACGAGGTGTTCCAGCGCTGCGGGCAAGACCACGTCAGGACTCCGAAGCAGCGGGGGTTTCAGCGCTGTCGGACTCGGCCTTCTTCGCAGCCTTCTTCTTCGGCGTGGTGGCGTCGGCCACCGGCGCACCGTCGGCCGCGGCACGGGCCGCCTGGTTGAAGATCTCCTTCTTGTCAGCCTTCGGCGCGGCGACCTTCATCGGCGGCGGGGCCGGCTCGCCCTTGTGCTTCTGCCAGTCGCCGGTGACCCGGAGGATCGCCGCGACGGCCTCGGTCGGCTGGGCGCCGACGCCGAGCCAGTACTGCGCCCGGTCGGAGTCGACCTCGATGAAGCTCGGGTCCTCCTTGGGGTGGTACTTGCCGATCGTCTCGATGACCCGGCCGTCACGCTTGGTGCGGGCGTCGGCGACGACGATGCGGTAGTGCGGCGCGCGAATCTTGCCGAGACGCAGCAACTTGATCTTGGTGGCCACTGGTGTGGATGCTCCTGGGTTTCGGTACGGGTTGGGCCGCCGACGCCACGTGGGGATGATGGTGCGCCGACCCGGCGGACCGAACACCGTGGGTGGGATAGAGGGCCCACACGGTGGTCAGTTCAGCCGCCTATTCTGCCAGATCCGCCGCGGATGCTCCGAATCGGCTCCGGCCCGGTCAGAGCGAGCGGCTCAGCAGGTCCTCGGCGGTGCGGGAGACGACCGGCCGGTCCCACCCGGCGAGCAGCCCCGGAGGCGTCCAGCCGGGGTCGGGCCGGAAGTCGGTGAGCCATCCGTCGAACGGCGGCCGGCCCGCGGTGGCGGCGTCGATCGCAGCGGACGCTTCCAGCCTGGTCCGGTCGCCGACGCGCGCCGATAAGTCACCGGCGCGCACGGCGGCGTCCAACTCGTCTTCGTCCTTGAGCACGCACGAACGGTCCGGCGCGATGACGACGTCCAGCTCCAGATCGTCGGAGTCGAAGCCGGCCGCAGTTGAATCAGCGTCGGCCCAGCGAACCGGCGGCGTCTCGACGTTGACGTACCAGTTGCGGAACCGGCCGTCACCGTCGAAGAACCAGTACACGGTGTGCCACGGAGCACCCGGCGGGATCCACTCCAGCGCGCTGGTGCCGGTCCAGACGCCCGGCCCGGTGTGCCACTCACGGGTGAACCGTTCCGCGAGCGGCACGTCCCGCACCGGACGCCCGTCGGCGAACAACGACGTCCGGGTCGGCGTGTCCTTGGGCAGCCAGAGCAGCGTGCCGTCGGCGTCGTCGGAGACCACGACGCACGGGCGGACCGCCTGCACCACACCACCCCGGCAGTGCCGGACCAGCGCGGTCCGGCCGGGCGTGAAGTAGCTCACGGTCAGTACGACCGGCCCACCACAGCGATCACGTCGGGTTCGGTGTCCGACTCCGGCACCGATCCGTCCGGACGGAGCAGGCAGCGCACCGTGATCGCGTCCTGCGCCAGCCGCGCCTCGCCCCCGTCGGACAGCACGGACCACGGGATCCGCGCCCAGCCGGTGGCGGCCGCCGCGGCCGCGTCCTCGATCGTGGTGACGTCGGCCGTCTTCTCCTCGCGGCGAGCCAACGCCTCGTCGTAGAGCGCCTGCTGGTCCTCGGTGAGCGCGGTGCCGACCGCCGCGGTGACGCCGCCCAGCGCCGTCGGGGTCTTCGTGCCGGGGATGCGGCGGACGAGCGTGACGTTTCCCTCGGCAAGGTCGCGCGGACCGACCTCGATCCGGACCGGCACGCCCTTGAGCTCGGCGTCGATCGCACGGCGTCCGAACGGGGTGTCGGTGCGGTCGTCCAGCTCGACCCGGACGCCCGCGCCGCGCAACTCGGCGACGAGCTTCGCGGCCGACTCCCCGACTCCCGGACCGTCCTTCACGACCATGACGACGACCTGAGTCGGCGCCAACCGGGGCGGCAGCCGCAGCCCGTTGTCGTCGCCGTGGCCCATGATCAGGCCGCCGACCATCCGGGTGGAGACGCCCCAGGACGTCTGCCAGACGTACTCACGCTGGCCCTCGGCCGACAGGTACTGGACGTCGAACGCCTTCGCGAAGTTCTGGCCCAGCTCGTGGCTGGTGCCCATCTGCAGCGCTTTGCCGTCGCGCATCATGCCTTCGCAGGTCAGCGTGTTGATCGCGCCGGCGAACCGCTCCTTGGCGGTCTTCCGGCCGACGACGACCGGAACGGCCAGCACGTTGACCATGAAGTCCTGGTAGACCTCGTGCAGGATCTGCCGGGCGTACGCGCGGGCGTCGTCCTGGGTCGCGTGGCAGGTGTGCCCCTCCTGCCAGAGGAACTCGGTGGTGCGGAGGAACACCCGGGGGCGCATCTCCCACCGGACGACGTTCGCCCAGGCGTTCACGCGCAGCGGCAGGTCACGGTACGACTGCACCCACTTGGAGAACGAGGCGTTGATGATCGTCTCGGACGTGGGGCGAACGACGACCGGCTCCTCGAGCTGCTTGCCGCCGGCGTGGGTGACCACCGCGAGCTCGGGGCTGAAACCCTCGACGTGCTCGGCTTCCTTGCGCAGGTACGACTCGGGGATGAACAGCGGGAAGTACGCGTTCTGCGCCCCGGCGGCCTTGATCCGGTCGTCGACCTCGCGCTGCATCCGCTCCCACAGCGCGTACCCGGTCGGTCGGATCACCATCGTGCCGCGGACCGGCCCGTTGTCGGCCAGTTCGGCCTTCGCGATCACGTCCTGGTACCAGCGGGGAAAGTCCTCAGCCTGCGGCGTGAGAACGGGAGCCTTTGCCATGACGGTTGATCTTAGGGCGTGTCACGAACACTCCGTGACCGAGTAACCGTCAGGCGACCACGCGGCCCCGCAGGATGATGCGGGCGGGCGCTTCCAGCACGCGCAGATCGGTGCGCGGGTCCTCGGGATAGACGACGACGTCCGCGAGCGCACCCTCCTCGATCGCCGGCAGCCCGAGCCACGCCCGCGCTCCCCACGACCCGGCCGCCAGCACGTCGATCGGCGCCATCCCCGCGTCGGCCAGCCGCAGCATCTCCCCCGCGGCGAGCCCGTGCTCGACCCCGCCGCCCGCGTCGGTGCCCACGTAGATCGGGACGCCGGCCTCGTATGCGGCCCGGACCACCGCCGGAAAGCCGGCCCGCAACCGCCGCATGTGATCGGCGTACCCGGGGAACTTCCCCTCGGCGCGATCGGCGATCGAATCGAACGTCGCGATGTTCGTCATCGTCGGCACCAGCGCGGTGCGCTGCGCGGCCATCGCGTCGATCAGATCGAGCGAGAGCCCCGTGCCGTGTTCGATCGAGTCGACCCCGGCCGCGATCAGGCCCGGCAGCGCCGCCTCACTGAACGTGTGCACCGCGACCCGCGCCCCCGCGTCGTGGGCCGCCGTCACCGCCGCGGCGAACGTCGCGTCGTCGTAGGTCGGGCCGAGGTCGCCCGCGCCGCGGTCGATCCAGTCGCCGACCAGCTTCACCCAACCGTTGCCCAGTTTTGCCTGCGTGACAGCGGCGGCCGCGAGCTCCGACGGCTCGCACTCGACGGCGAGGCCGGGGATGTACCGGCGGTGCGGCGCGAGGTGCCGTCCGGCCCTGATCAGCCGGGGCATGTCCGGATCGTCGTCGAGTTCGCGGTAGTCCAGCGGCGAGCCGGCGTCCCGGATCGTCAGGACCCCGGCGTCCCTGTCGATCAGCGCGAGCCGCTTGGCCTCGGCGATCTCGGTCACCGGGCCGCCGGGCACGATGCCCGGGTGGCAGTGCGCGTCGACCAGCCCCGGCAGCAGAAAACCGCCCGACGCGACCGTGGACGCGCCCGGCACCGGTTCGAACGTCAACCGGTCACCGACGATCCAGACGTCACGCTCGACGTCGTCCGGAAGTACCACGCCCCGCAGATGAAGTGCCGTCACCCACGTGATTCTGGCCCACCGCTCTCGAGCGCTGCACATTCCGTGCCGCCCCGGGGGCACAAAATGTGCATCGCTCAGCGCCGCGGGACCGCGCGCGGGCCGACGACGTGAGCGCCGACGGCGCGTACGCGCTCGCGCAACGCTCGGTCGGCGGTCACCACCCATACCGGGCCGTCCGCCGAAGCGGCCACCTCGACGATCGTGTCGTCGCCGCTGCCCGGCGCCGACACGACCTCGACGCCGTCCACGCCGGTGACCCCGCGCGCCGCGCCCTCGACGACCAGTACGACGCGCACGGGCCCAGGAACACCATCCAGCCCGGCATCCGCTACCGGCACCAGCGCGTCCCGCAACCGCACCGCGGCTCCGGCACGATCGCGCCACCACCCGTCCGGCACCGACCCGACGACGTTCGCGCCGTCGACGACCAGCACCGGAGCCAAGGACTACTTCTTCGGCAGCTTCGAGAAGTCGATCTTCGGCATCTCGAACCCACCCGGCAGGGCCTCCGGGGCCGCCGCCGGCGGCGGCTCAGCGGGCAGCGCGCCGGGGAACCCAGCCGGGAAGCCGCCGGGCAGCTGCTGCCGCGGACGACCGCCGCCACCGCCCTTGCGACCCTTCTTTCCCTTGCCCTTCTTCGACGAGCCGCCACGGCGCATCCCGCCGAAGCCCATCTGGCTGGTCATCTGCCGCATCATCTTGCGCGCCTCGAAGAACCGCTCGACCAGCTGGTTCACGTCGGTGACCGTGGTACCGGAACCGTTCGCGATGCGCAGGCGCCGCGACCCGTTGATGATCTTCGGGTCGTTCCGCTCGGCCGGCGTCATCGACCGGATCACCGCGGCGACCCGGTCGAAGTGCTTGTCGTCGAGGTTGTCGAGCTGGCCCTTCATCTGGTTCATGCCGGGCAGCATCCCGAGCACGTTGCTGATCGGGCCCATCTTCTTGACCGCGACCATCTGCTCGAGGAAGTCGTCGAGCGTGAAGTCACCCTCGCCGAGCATCTTCTCGCTCATGCGTTGCTGCTGCTCGGCGTCGAAGACCTGCTCGGCCTGCTCGATCAGCGTCAGCATGTCGCCCATCCCGAGGATGCGCGAGGCCATCCGGTCGGGGTGGAAGACGTCGAAGTCGTCCAGCTTCTCGCCGGAGGACGCGAACATGATCGGCTCGCCGGTGACGTGCCGCACCGACAGCGCGGCACCACCGCGGGCGTCACCGTCCAGCTTGGTCAGCACGACGCCGCTGAAGCCGACGCCGTCCTTGAACGCCTGGGCGGTGGTCACCGCGTCCTGACCGATCATCGCGTCGACCACGAACAGGATCTCGTCCGGGTTGACCGCGTCCCGGATCGCCGCGGCCTGCGCCATCATGTCGGCGTCGATACCGAGGCGACCCGCGGTGTCGACGATCACGATGTCGTGCTGCTGACGCTGGGCGAAGTCGATCGAGCGCCGGGCGACGTCCACCGGGTCGCCGACGCCGCTACCGGGCTCGGGCGCGAACACCTCGACCTCGGCCCGGCCACCGACGACCTGCAGCTGCTGCACCGCGTTCGGACGCTGGAGGTCGGCCGCGACCAGCAGCGGCGCGTGCCCCTGCTTGCGCAGCCAGAGCGCCAGCTTGCCGGCGAGCGTCGTCTTACCGGCACCCTGCAGACCGGCCAGCAGGATCACGGTCGGCGGGTTCTTCGCGTACTGCAGCCGACGGGTCTCGCCGCCGAGGATGCCGATCAGCTCCTCGTTGACGATCTTGACGACCTGCTGCGCCGGGTTGAGGGCCTGGTGGACCTCCGCGCCGCGCGCCCGGTGCTTGACCGACTGGACGAACGCCTTGACGACCGGCAGCGCGACGTCAGCCTCGAGCAACGCCACCCGGATCTCCCGCGTGGACTTGTCGATGTCGGCGTCGGTCAGGCGACCCTTCGCACGGAGCGAAGTGAAGACGGCGGAGAGCCGGTCGGAGAGCGTGTCGAACATCGGTCCTCACGGGGTCAGCTGGCTGTGGCCACTACTGGGCTCAAATCCTTCCCCTTGAGCGTAGCCGCCCCTCGACCCCGGCCGACGCCGACCGAGAGAGTGGCGGCGAGAAGGCACAGCGCACCGGCGGCGTACCAGGCGGGCGTGTACGTGCCGAACGTGTCCCGAATCCACCCGGCACCGGTCGCCATCAGCGCCGCGCCGAGCTGGTGGGACGCGAACACCCACCCGAAAACGACCGGCGCGCGATCGCCGAACGCCTGCCGGCAGAGCGCCACCGTCGGCGGCACGGTGGCCACCCAGTCCAACCCGTAGAACACGATGAACAGCAGCATCGTCGGCCCCACGCCGTGCCCCAGCGACGGCATCAGCGCCGGGAGCAACAGCAGCGACGCACCACGCAGCCCGTAGTACACGAGCAGCAGCAGCCGCGGGTCGTAGCGGTCGGTAAGCCAGCCGGACGCGATCGTCCCGACGATGTCGAAGATCCCGATCATCGCGAGCAGGCTCGCCGCCGCCGTCGTGGGCAGGCCGTGGTCGTGCGCCGCCGGCACGAGGTGGGTTCCGATCAACCCGTTGGACGACGCTCCGCAGATCGCGAACCCGCCCACCAACAGCCAAAACGTACCGCTTCGGACGCCGAGCGCGAGGCCACCGAAGGCGGAACGGACAGCGCCCGTGCTGGTGGAACGCTCGGGGCTCGGCTCGTCGGTGCCGTACCGGGTCAGCCCGACATCCTCCGGCCGGTCGCGGAGGAACAACACGACGAGTGGCACCACCGCGAGGGCGCACGCGCTGACCGCCAGCGACGCGACCCGCCAGCCCTGGGACTCGGCCAGCGCGGCCACCGGCGGCAGGAAGACCAGCTGGCCGGTGGCGCTGCCCGCGGTGAGGATGCCGACCACCAGGCCGCGCCGGGCGACGAACCACCGGTCGGCGACCGAGGCGGCGAACACCAGCGCCATCGACCCGGTGCCGAGCCCGACCAGGACGCCCCAGCAGAGCACGAGCTGCCAGCGCGCGGTCATCCCGACCGTGGCCGCCGCACCAGCCGAGACCAGCAGCAACGCGCCGGTGGTCACCCAGCGCAGGCCGAGCCGCTGGATCAGCGCGGCGGCGAACGGAGCGGTGAGCCCGAACAGCACGAGATTGACCGTGACCGCGAGCGAGATGTCGGCCGTCGACCAGCCGAACTCCTCCTGCAACGGAAGGATCAGGACGCTCGGCGCGGCGCGGAACGCGGCGGCGCCGACCAGCGCGACGAACGCGACGGCGGCGACCAGCCAGGCGCGGTGGATCCTGGGCTTCACAGCGGCAGCGGAGTTGACCACGGCAACCAGCTTCGCCGACGGCTCTGCGTCCGACCAGTGGCCCGCGAGACACCATGTGAAAGAATCAGGCCATGGATGCTCGCCATCGCGTTGCCGTCCTCCTGCTCGACGATGCGGTCCCGTTCGACGCCGGTATCCCCGGGCAAGTCTTCGGCTCGGCCGACCGGGGCGGCAAGGGGCTCTACCGCGTGCACGTGTGCTCGCCGGGCGCCGCGCCAGTGCAGACCACCGCCGGCTACGCGATCCTGCCGAAGTACGGGCTGGAGGAGCTGGAGACCGCCGACACCGTGCTGATCCCCGGCATCCGCGGAAAGACCGCCGGGACGCGAGACTTTCCGACCGAGGCGCTGGACGCGGTGCGCGCGGCCGCCGCGCGTGGCGCACGGACGGCGTCGATCTGCACCGGCGCTTTCGTGCTCGCGGCGACCGGCCTGCTGGACGGACGGCGCGCGACCACGCACTGGCTCTGGGCGGACGCATTCCGCGCCCGCTACCCCCAGGTGACGCTCGACCCCGACGTGCTGTTCATCGACGACGGGCCGATCGCCAGTTCGGCCGGGGTCGCCGCGGGTATCGACCTGTGCCTCCACCTGGTGCGGCGCGACCACGGCAGCGAGGTGGCCAACCACGCGGCGCGGCGGTGCGTGGCGCCGCCGTGGCGCGAGGGCGGCCAGGCGCAGTACGTCGAGCGTCCGATGCCGGCCACGTCCGACGCGTCCACCGGCTCGACCCGCGCCTGGGCGCTGGAGCACCTGAACGAATCACTCGACCTCGCGACGCTGGCCGCGCACGCCGGGATGAGCGTCCGGACGTTCACCCGGCGGTTCCGGCAGGAGACCGGGCAGGCACCGGGGACGTGGCTGACCGCGCACCGGGTGGACCGGGCCCGCCACCTGCTGGAGGAGACCGACCTGTCCGTGGAGCGGATCGCCCACCGGGCCGGCTTCGGGACGACCGCGTCGCTACGGCAGCATTTCGCCGCGTCGGTCGGTACGTCCCCCGGCGCGTACCGCCGCACTTTCCGTGCTGCGCCGGGGAACGGGACCGCGTGACGCCCTAGTTCTGCGCGGCGGCCAGCACCGCCTTGGTGATCTCGTCCTGCTCCAGGTCGCTTCCGATCAGGTAGAACGCGTCGACGACCGCGGACCCGAACGTGCTGATCCGGGCACCCCGCACCACCGCACCCGCCTCCTCCAGCGCGGCCGTGACGTCGTGCAGCAGCCCGCGCCGGTCCTCGGCACGCAGCTCCAGGACCGTGGCGTTGCTCGAGGCGTCCGGCACCCAGCTGACCTGCGGCGGCGCCACCGTCGTGTTCTCCCGAGCCTCGGCCTCGCGGCGGGCCAGCGCGGACGACACGTCGTAGTTGCCCGCTACCGCCCGGCGCAGGTCGGCCGTGAGCAGCGTCGGATCGGGCAACCGCCCGAACCGCGGCGAGGCCCGCACCACCACGACCGGACGGCCGTCGAACGTCCCGGCGTCGGCCGCGTAGACGTCGAGCCGGTGCAGCGCGCAGATGCCCGCGGTCCGGCTCAGCAACTGCTGCACGCCCTCGCCGCCGACCACCGCGACCTCGTCGCCGTGGACGGTGACCGTGCACTCCCCCGGCGCCGGTAGCGGGTCGGTGGCCGCGAACACCTCCGCCGGGCGCGGACGCGGCGTGGGCGGCGTCCCCTGGCCGATCAGGACGTGCACCCGCCGGACCAGGTCGCTGACCAGGCCGGCCTTCCAGCCGCTCCAGGCCGCCGGGCCGGTGGCCGCGGCGTCGGCCTCGGTGAGCGCGTGCAGGACGTCGAGCAGCACCCCGTCATGCCGGACCGCCTCGGCGACGACCTCCAGCGTCGCCGGGTCGTCCAGGTCACGCCGGGTGGCGGTGTCGGCGAGCAGCAGGTGGTACCGGACCAGCCGGACCAGCGCGTCGGTGTCCTCTCCCGCCAGTCCGAGCCGGACCGCGATCCGGCTCGCGATCTCGGCACCGACTTCCGAGTGGTCACCCGGTAGTCCCTTGCCGATGTCGTGCAGCAGCGCGCCGATCAGCAGCAGATCCGGACGGGCGACCCGCCGCGTCAGCGGCGCCGCCGCCACGGCGGCCGCCACCAGGTGCCGGTCGACCGTGTAGCGGTGCAGCGCGTTGCGCTGCGGGAGCGAGCGGACCCGGCCCCACTCCGGCAGCCACTTCTCCACCATGCCGTGCCGGTCGCAGGCCTCCCAGACGCCGATCGCGGCCTCACCCGCCCCGAGCAGCGCGACCAGCGAGTGCACCGCGGTCTCCGGCCAGACGTCCGGCAGCGGCGGCGCGGCGGTCGCCAGCCGCTCCAGCGCCGACCGGCCCGGCGGAATGTTCGCCACCGCGGCGGCCGCGGCGAACCGCAGCGGCAGCACCGGGTCGAGCGCCGGGTCGACGCCACGCGCCAGCACGACCTCGCCGTTCTGCTCCACGACACCCTCGGCGAGCGGCCGCCGGTTCACCGTCGAGCGGCGCCGGATCGGCCACCGGCGACGCTTGCTGAGCAGGCCGTCGACCTGCCGCCACGCGGTGTCGGACGCGTACGCGATGGTGCGGGCCGCATCGGCCACGGCGTGCAGGAGCGCGTCCGCGTCCGCGTAGTTGAGGGCCTCGGCGACGGCGTCCTGTTCGGCCAGCAGGAGCCGGTCGAGCGCACGATCGCTCGTCCGGTGCAGTGCGTCCCGGGTGTCGAGCAGCAGCCGGTAGGCGTCGCGCACGCTGCCCCTGGGCGCGTCCACCAGCTGGGCGTAGGCCAGCGCACGCAGGGTCACCGCGTCGCGGATTCCGCCGCGGGCTTCCTTCAGGTCGGGTTCGAGGAGGAACGCCAGCTCACCGGCGGTCCGCCAGCGCGCCTCGGTGAGTTCGCGCAGTTCGCCCAGCCAACCGGCCGGGCTGGCCCGCCAGGCGGCGCGGACGGCGGCGGCCAGTTCGTCGGCCAGCGCCCGGTCACCGGCCACGTATCGCGCGTCCAGCAGCCCCAGGGCCGCTTTGACGTCGGTGCGAGCCACCGCCACCGCCTCGTCGACGGTGCGGACGGCGTGGTCGAGTCCGACCGCCGAGTCCCAGATCGGATACCAGACGGACTCGGCGATCTCGGAGATCCGGGGATGTCCGGTGTGGAGGAGAACGAGGTCGACGTCGCTGTGGGCGACGACCTCGCGGCGACCCAGGCTGCCGACGGCGACCAGGGCCACGCCCGCGACCGGCGGCAACAGCCCCGCCAGCCAGCGGTCGAGCGCGTCGGAGAGCTGAGCCCGCGACGGTGGGCCGCCGACTCCGAAGGGCGCTCGGACGTCCGGAGCCTCACGGCCGGCCGGGTCATTCGACCCGGCCGGCCCGTTCAGGCTGCCATTCTGCCTGTCAGAGGGCATCGAGTCCGCGCTCGCCGGTACGGACCCGGATCACCTCGTCGACCGAGGTGACCCACACCTTGCCGTCGCCGATCTTCCCGGTGCGGGCGGCGGCGACCAGCGCGTCGACGACCTTGGCGGCGTCGATGTCGTCGACCACGACCTCGATGCGCACCTTCGGTACGAAGTCGACCTGGTACTCGGCGCCCCGGTAGACCTCGGTGTGGCCCTTCTGCCGTCCGTAGCCCTGGACCTCGGAGACCGTGAGGCCGGCGATGCCCAGCGCCGAGAGGGCGCCCTTGACGTCCTCCAGCTTGAACGGCTTGATGACTGCGGTGACCAGCTTCGCCATCGGGCTCTACTCCTTACCGGCCGGAGCCGCTTCGCGGACGCTCTGGTCGTTGATACCAGCCGGGGCCGGACCACCGACGACGCCCGAGCGGAGGCTGCTGCCCGACACGAAGTCGTAGGCCGACTCCGCGTGGACCGCGGTGTCGATGCCCTCGATCTCCGCTTCCTCGTCCACCCGGAAACCGATCGTCTTCTTGATGATGAAGCCGATGATGTAGGTGACGACGAACGAGTAGCCCAGGACCGCGAACGAGGCGACTGCCTGCTTGCCCAGCAGACCGAGGCCGCCGCCGTAGAACAGACCGTTGGTGTCGGCCACGACGGTGTCGGTGGCGAGCAGACCGATCAGCAGCGAGCCGGCCAGACCGCCGACCAGGTGGACGCCGACGACGTCGAGCGAGTCGTCGAACCCGAGGCGGTACTTGAGACCGACGGCCAGGGCGCAGACCGCACCGGCCAGCAGACCGATGATCAGCGCACCGACCGGGTTGACCGAACCACAGGCGGGGGTGATCGCGACGAGACCGGCGACCGCACCCGACGCCGCACCCAGGGTGGTGGCGTGCTTGTCGCGGACCTTCTCGATCACGAGCCAGGACAGCACCGCGGCAGCGGTGGCGACCTGCGTGTTGATGAACGCGATGCCCGCGGTGTTGTTGGCGGCGACGGCCGAACCGGCGTTGAAGCCGAACCAGCCGAACCACAGCAGACCGGCACCGAGCAGGACCAGCGGCAGGTTGTGCGGCTTGAAGCTCTCCCGCGGCCAACCCTTGCGCTTGCCGAGCACCAGCGCGAGCGCCAGGCCGGCGGCACCGGCGTTGATGTGGACCGCGGTCCCACCGGCGAAGTCCAGCGCCTGCAGGTCGTTGGCGATCCAGCCACCCTGCGTGGTGTCGCCGTCGAACGCGAACACCCAGTGGGCGACCGGGAAGTAGACCAGCGTCGCCCAGACGCCGGCGAAGATCATCCACGCGCCGAACTTGGCCCGGTCCGCGATCGCACCGGAGATCAGTGCGACGGTGATCACCGCGAACATGAGCTGGAAGGAGGCGAACACGGTCTCGGGCAGCGTGCCGGAGACCCCGGTGAGCGTGCCCTTCAGGCCGATCTTGCCCAGGCCGCCGACGAGGCCACCGAAGGCGTCGTCGTCGAACGCGAGCGAGTAGCCGTAGAGCATCCAGAGGACCGTGACGAGCCCGAGCGCACCGAAGCTCATCATCATCATGTTGAGGACGCTCTTCGCGCGGGTCATCCCGCCGTAGAAGAGCGCCAGACCCGGCGTCATGAGTAGGACGAGGGCGCTGCTGGCGAGGATCCAGGCGGTATCGCCGGAGTTGATTTCCATGCCCCTCCTTCCGAGGAACAAAGATGTGGGGGTCACCGCAGACTGGTTAGGGCCGGGTAACCCTTCGCCTGCGTCGACGCCAGCGTGGTGCGAGGACGTTTCGACGGGCGTTCAGAGGAGTTTCTTGTTCGTGACGCTGTGTTTCTTGCCAGTTAACTCTTCCCCACACGGATTTCACGTGGCGGCGCGCTGACCTGCAGAAATCCGTACCATCCCGGGCATGACGCCCACTGTTCTCACTCCGAGGTCGCCTGTATGGAGTTAACGGGGTCACACCCGCCGGTCGTTCTGGTGGGCTCCGATGCGCTAGCCGTTCGGCTGGTCGAGGAGCTCGGCAAGCTGGAGGACGTCGCGACCGGTAGGAAGCCGACCACGATGCCGGCCAACGGTTCCCGGCTCCGTCGGCTTCCGTCCGCACGGCCGGCCGCTCGCCCGGCGTCCTCATCGGAGACGGGATGGGTCACGGTCGTCGTGCCGGACCTGGAGGGGCCGTTCGTCCCCCACCTCCGACGGTCCGGAGCGACGGTCCGCACCGGTTCCGGGCGGGACAAAGCGGTGCTGGAGGCCGCCGGGGTTCCGAGCGCGTCGGCGCTCGTGCTACTGGCCGACGACGACGTCGGGAACCTGCACGCCGCGCTGGCCGCCCGCGAGCTGAACCCGGAGATCCGCCTGGTGATCCGGATGTTCGACGAGAAGCTCGCGCGCCGCGTCGAGGGTCTGTTCGGCCACGACTGCACCGTGCTCTCGTCGTCGCTGATCGCGGCACCGTCGTTCGTCGACGCCGCGCTCGGCGACGGACAGCAGCTGATCGAGATCGGCGGCCGCACACTCAACGCGGGACCGCCCGAAACCGTCGCAGGCAGCCCGTACGTCGTCCTCGCCCGCACCGATCCGGCCGCACCGGAGGGCACCGCGCTGCTGCCCGACCGCGACTGCACGGACGCCGAACTCGTGCTCGGCGAACCGGCGCTGCGGGTGGCCGACGTCACCCGCCGCCGGATGCGCTGGCCCGGCGGGTTCACCCGGTGGGCGAGCGGCCGTCTGCGATGGACGCTCGCCGGCCTGTCCGCGCTGGTGGCGGTCGGTTCCTTCGTGCTCAAGGACGGGCTGGGGCTGAGCTGGCTCAACTCGTTCTACGGAATGGTCTCCACGCTCACCACCGGAGCGCCGGACGGGGTCGAGCGCGCGGGCGCCGCGGTCACGCTGTTCGTGGCCGGTTCGATGCTGGCCGGCGTCGTCCTGATCGCGTTGATCACCGCGTTCGCGGTCGACGACCTGCTCGGCAGCCGGTTGGCGGGCACGTTCGGGCCCTCGGTCGGCCGGGTCACCGGGCACGTCGTCGTCTGCGGGCTGGGGACGGTGGGCCTCCGGATGGTCGAACAGCTCCGGGCCGCTGGGGTTCCGGTGGTCGGGATCGACACTGATCCGGACGCCTCGGTCGCGGCCGTGTCGCGGCGGCTGGGCGTCCCGGTCGTGCGCGGGGACGCCAGCGACGAGCACACGCTGCGCGCCGCCAGGGCGCACCGGGCGCGCAGCGTGGTCGCGGCGACCGACGACGACGTGGCGAACGTCGAGGTCGGGCTCGCGGTGTGGGCGATGGACCAGGACCTCCGCATCGTCCTCCGGCTGTTCGACCAGGACCTCTCCGACCGCATCACCGGCGCGCTGCCGCAGGCCGTCTCGCTGTCGGTCTCGGCCGCGGCCGCGCCGGTCTTCCTCGCCGCGATGCTCGGCCGCGAGGTCAAGGCCGCGATCGGGCACGGCCGGGGCGTGCTGCTGGTCGCCGAGGTACCGGTCGGGCCCGGCAGCCCCGCCGACCAGCAGCCGTTGAGCGACCTGGAGCAGTCCGGCCGCGTGCGGGTCTTCGGCCACGTCCGGGAGGTGGCGGCACCGCGCAACGGTGGCCGCGCAGGCGCCGGACGGACGCGGACCCTGACCTGGCATCCCCGCCCGGACGCCACGGTCGCCGCCGGAGACACCGTGTTACTGGTGGCGACCCGAGCCGGGCTGACCGACGTGCTGTTGCGCACGGGGGCGACGAGCGACGTTCCGGACGCGGGCGGTGTTCCGGAGGACGCCGGTCCGCCGTACGGAGCGCCGGCCGGACGTCGGTTCCGCCCGGTGTCGGCGCGGTTGGCGGGCCGGTGGCGGTCCGGGCCTGTCGCGGTGACGACACCGTGGAGCCCCTGGTCGTCGCTGCGTGCGATCCTCGACCGCCGAGCAGACCAGAACGTTCCGCGAGGGGACCCCGCGGCCGACGGCAGGGAGGCCCCCGATGAGAACCTTCGCGGCTCCCGGTGACACCTGGGGCATCTCCGGTCCCGCGTTCCTCCTGATCTACGTCGTCCTCGCCGGGGTGGCGATCGGGGCCACGGTGGTGATCCGGCACGCGCTCACTCGCGGCCCGGCGCCGCAGACGCTCCGCCCGATCACCGATCCCCTGCTGGTCGCGTTGCTGAGCGGCGGACCGTGGCTCGCCGTCCCGACCGCGATCGCCACGTTGCGCGCCCGCCACCTGGTCACCGCGGCTGCCGGCGGCGGCATCGTGGCGAGCAGGTCGACCGCCGACGGGCTGGGCTCGGTGGAGGCGGCCACCCTGTGGGCGATCGCCTCCGGGCGCACCCGGCTGTGGACGATCCTGGCCGACGGGCACGTGGCGGCCGCGATCGGCGCCGCGCGGGCCCGGTTGGAGCAGGACGGGCTCGCCACCACCGCGGCGCAGCGCGCGTATTACCGGCTCTCCGGGCTGCTTCTGGTGCCGGTGCTGGTACTCGGGGTCGTGCGGTGGTTCGCCGGGGTTGCGCGTGGCGAGCCGGTCGGCGTCCTCACGTTGCTGGTGTTCGTTCTGGTCCTCGTCGAGCTGGTGTTCCTGCTGGGTAGCGTCCCGGACACCACGCACGCCGGTCGAACGGCGGTGCGGCAGGAAGTTCGCCGCTACGAACACCTCCGGCCGTCGTACCGGCCGGCCTTCGACGCCTACGGAGCGACCGGTGCGGCGATGGGCGTCGCGCTGTTCGGCGCCGCGTCGCTGTACGTCGCCGACCCGGCGTTCGCCACGGAGGCCGGGATCCCGAACTCGGACGTGGGCGCGAGCGGTTCGACGGTTGACAGCGGATCCGGGTCGTCGTCGTGCAGCAGTTCCTCGTCGGGCAGTTCGTCCTCGTCGTGCAGCAGCTCGTCCTCGTGCAGTTCGTCCTCGTCGTCGTGCAGTTCGTCGTCCTCGTCGAGCGGGTCGAGCTGCGGCGGCTGACCAGGCTGTCAATACTGCGACACGCCCGAGCCGCGCACCGGGTCGACCTGCCACTCTCAGCTCAGAAGGGCCTGTCCCGGACGGACGGGCACGGGAGCGGACAAGCGGAAGGAGGCGCCCGATGAGAATCCTCGCGGCTCCTGGTGACACCTGGGGGATCCCCGGGACGACGTTCCTGATCGGATACGCGGTCCTGGCCGGGGTCTCGATCTGGTTGGCGGTCGTGCTGCGCCGCGGCATCGCGCGGGGCGCCGGACCGGAGACCCTGCTGCCGGTGTCCGATCCGTTCGCGCTCGCGCTGCTGGCCGGTGGGCCGCTGCAGGCCGTCCAGTCCGCGATCGCCGGGCTACGGGCACGCCACCTGGTCACCGCTGCTTCCGGCGGTGGCGTCGCGGCGTCCCGTCCGCCGATCAACGGCCTGCACCCGCTGGAGAACGCCGTCCACCGGGCGATCACCGGCGGCCGCAAGCACGTCTGGATGCTGCTGGCCGACCAGCGGGTCCGGCAGGCGGTCGACATCGTTCGTAAGGACCTGGAACAGGCCGGGCTGGTGCTCACCGGCCCGCAGCGGGTGACCTACCGGTTCCTCGGGCTGCTGCCGGCGCCGGTGCTGATGCTCGGCGCCGTCCGGTTCTGGGACGGAGCGGCCGCGGGCAAGCCGGTCGGGTACCTGACCGCGCTGCTGATCGTGCTCACCGTGATCCAGATCTTCTTCCTGCTCGGTGGCGCGCCGGAGAAGACCAAGGCCGGTGAAACCGCGCTCCGGGACGAGATCCGCCGCCACGATCACCTCAAGCCCGAGCTCAACCCGGCGTGGGGTGCGTACGGTGCGGTCGGTGCGGCGATGGGCGTCGCGCTGTTCGGCACCGCGGCGCTGTACGCTGCCGACCCCGCGTTCGCTGCCGAGTCGGAGATCCGGCGAGCGGCGGCGGCCGGTACGTCGAGCTCGTCGAGCAGCGGCAGCGGGGACAGCGGTTCGTCGTGCAGCAGCTCGTCATCGTGTTCGAGCGGGTCGAGCTGCGGTGGCGGCGGTGGTTGCGGCGGAGGAGGAGGGTGCGGCGGATGAGCTCGCTGCCGGAGCTGGGCGTCGGGGTCGGTTGGCGCCCGGAGATCGCGGGGATCGTCGCGGAGCTGCCGGACCTGCGGTTCTGCGAGGTCGTCGCGGAGGGCATCCACACGCACCTGCCGCTGTCCGGCCCGCTGGCGACGCTGCGGGAACGCGGGGTGACGTGCGTGCCGCACGGCGTCCGGCTGTCGCTGGGCGGCGCCGAGCCGGTCGAGCCGTCGCGGGTGGCGCACCTGGCCGAGTGCGCGGCGCTGCTGGACGCACCGCTGGTCAGCGAACACATCGCGTTCGTTCGGGCCGGTGACCTGGAGGCGGGGCACCTGCTGCCGGTGCCCCGGACCCGAGCCGCGGTGGACGCGCTGGCCGCGAACTACGCCCGCACCGTCGACGGGCTGGGTGGTGTACCGCTGGCGCTGGAGCCGATCGCGGCGCTGTTCGACTGGCCGGACGACGAGTACGACGAGGCCGACTTCCTGAACGCGGTCCTCGACCGAACCGGCGCGCTCCTGCTGCTGGACGTCGCGAACGTGTACGCGAACGCGCAGAACCGCGGCCAGGATCCGGTCGCGCTGCTCGACCGCTTACCGCTCGATCGGGTCGCGTACGTCCACGTGGCCGGTGGGCGGGAGCACGAGGGGCTGTACCACGACACGCACACCGATCCGGTGCCGCAGCCGGTACTGGACTTGGTGACCGCGCTGGCCGAGCGTGCGACGCCGGCCGGGTGGCTGCTCGAACGCGACGGCGACTACCCGCCGGCCGAGGTGCTCCGCGCCGAACTCGCCGCGATCACCACGGCGGTCGAGGCGGGCGTCGTCGCAGGCGCCCGATGAACGAGCCCGCCGCGGGCGCCGAAGGCGGGAACGCAGGCGCGGGCGCGCCAGGCCGGCGCGCGGGCGCCGCGAGCGCGGGCGCCGCGAGCGCGGGCGCCGCGAGCGCGGGCGCCGCGAGCGCGGGCGCCGCGAGCGCGGGCGCCGCGAGCGCGGGCGCGGCGGCCCGCGCAGGCGGCGCCGCGGAGCTGGCGGCGGCGCAGGCTGCGCTGGTGGCCGCGCTCGTCGGTGGCGGCGAGCTACCGCCGGGCTTTGACGCCGACCGGGTGGGCGCTGCTCGCCGGGCGCTGCTGCGGAAGCGGGCAGGCGAGGTCGCGCGGGCCTGGCCGCTGCTGGCCGCGTCGCTGGGTGCGGCGTTCACTCCGCGCTTCGTGCAGTGGGCGGCCGGGCGCCCGCCGTCGGGTTCGTTCGCCGACGGCCTCGCGTTCGCTCACTCCCTCCGCGACGCCGGCGAACTCCCCCCGCTGGCCGCCGAAGAACTCGCCCAGCGCGCGCCCCGTCCGGCGAAGCCCCGCCGCCGGTTCTGGCGACGAGGTACGTGACAGATCGCTAGGCCGGGTCGTCCGGAAGCCGGACCAGATCGTGTGCGTACAGCCTGGTGGTCTTCGCGTCCCGGTGGTCGAACTGCACCGTGTACCGCACGTGGTAGGCGGCCGAGCCGTGGATGGCGGTGACGGTGCCCGGCGCCCCTTCCTCGATGTTGCCGGTCAGGTAGTGCTTGTCGGCCGCCAACGCGACCCGGTCGCCGCGTGCGAACGGTTGCGGCTGGATCCGGGTGAGATACAGGTAGATCGGCAACGTGGCCGCACCGAGGAACCCGACCAGGAGCATCACCACCGCTACGGCGAGCGGCGGCGTCCAGCGGGCGGAGGCGTCATGGGCGACCAGGAAGCAGACCGCCAGCGTGCAGGACGTCATGATGAACAACCCGGAAGCCGCGATCGCCAACAACGACTTGCGCCGTTCGACGTAGAGCCGACTGATCGCGGTCCAGCTGGCGACGTGGAGGCGGCGGGTCGCCACCCACCCGTACGAGAGATAACCGAATGCGCCCCACACGGTCAGCAGCGCGATCAGCAGGACGATGCAGACGCTGATCCAGTCGGGCCCGCCCTGCGGGTAACGAATATCGCAGTACAGGTCGACCCCGAGGCAGAGCAGCGCGAACATCGGAATTGCCGAGAACTGGCTCAGTAACCGATTCGCGTAGTAGAAGACGTCTCCGCCGATCGACGCCTGAATCAGGGCCAGCACGGAGAAGACGGAGAACTGTCCGGCGATCAGGAACTGCACCCCGGCGAACAGGTGCTCGGCGGCCAACGAGCCGGGCCGGTTCGCATCCGCGCCCATCGCCGCGTAGGTCAGCGCCGCCAGCGCGAGTCCGAAGAACGAACAGACCATCGTCGCCAGCGCCTCGCGCAGCACGAACGCCTGGCGTCCATCGGACGCCGATCCCCCTAATGATCCCGAAACGATGACGACGACGCCCGCGAATGCGAAGCCGGCCAGCACTCCGGCCAATTGCGAATACATGGTTGCCACGGCACCCAGATCCGCGTCGCGCATCCTCGAAATGGTAGTCAGCGCTCACGCGGAGAAGTGCCGGGTTTCCGGATGACTCCTAACGCAGCGCGTGCTCCAGAAGATGGCGCTCGTGGTCTATGAGACGGAGGTCGCGCACGGGGCGTTTGAGGTGGCCCTTCTGCACGATCCGGACGAACGCCGGCTCGCCCGCTTCTGCCATCCGCCGGATGCCCTCGATGTGATCGACGATCCGGGTGCGGATCGTGCGCACCAACCGAGCCCGGTCGCGCGGCGTCAGCCCGTACGCGTCCGCGAACAGCCGTAGCCGCCGCGGCCGATCCGGATGGCGCCAGCCGAGCGTCCGGGAGTCCCGGTCGGAGAAGAGCGGTACCCAGGTCCACGCCGAGTACGCGACGTCGTAGATCCGGGCACCGGGCGACGAGAGATCGAAGTCGATCATCGCCAGCGTCCCGTCCGGCCGCCAGACGACGTTGTGCGGCGCCGCGTCGTGGTGGCAGATCACCTCGGTGTCGGGCGGAGGCGGCCCGAACGAGCGCCAGCGCGTGCCCGGCGGTGGCACGAACCCGGCCTGGGCGTCGTGGAACAGCCGCAGCATCGTCGCGACGGTGACCAGCGCTTCGTCGGTCGTCCAGTGCGGTTTGAGCGGGTACTCCCCGGTCTCGCCGTCGAGGTACGAGAGAACCTCGCGGCCCTTCTCGTCGATCCCGAACGCGCGCGGCGCGCCGGTGAAGCCGACCGCTTCGAGGTGGCGAAGCAGCGCGTGCACGGCAGGCGTCCACGGGCCGGCTGTCCGTCTGACGGTGTCACCGACCCGGACGACAGTGCTGACGCTGCCGCCCTCGAGCGGAATCTCCTGTTGCGTCACGCCGCCTCGCCGAGGAGCGCGTCGACGAAGGCCGCCGGTTCGAACGGAGCCAGGTCGTCCGGGCCTTCGCCGAGCCCGATCAGCTTGACCGGGATGCCCAGCTCACGCTGGACGGCGATCACGATGCCGCCCTTGGCGGTGCCGTCCAGCTTCGTCAGCACCACCCCGGTGACGTCGACGACCTGGGTGAACACCCGGGCCTGCGCCAGGCCGTTCTGGCCCGTGGTGGCGTCGAGGACGAGCAGGGTCTCGTCGACCGGCCCGTGCTTCTCGATCACCCGCTTGACCTTGCCGAGCTCATCCATGAGACCCACCTTGTTCTGCAACCGGCCAGCGGTGTCTACCAGCACGGTATCCACCTTCGCCGCAATTCCCTGCCGAACGGCGTCGAACGCCACCGAAGCGGGGTCGGCGCCCTCCGGACCGCGGACTGTCTCCGCACCTACCCGTTCGCCCCAGGTTTGCAACTGGTCGGCGGCGGCGGCGCGGAACGTGTCGGCGGCGCCCAGCAGCACGGTACGGCCGTCGGCGACCAGGACGCGCGCGACCTTTCCGCAGGTCGTGGTCTTGCCGACGCCGTTGACGCCGACCATGAGCACGACCGCGGGACGGTCGGCGTGCGGTGCGGTGCGCAGTGCCCGGTCGACGTCGGCGCCGATCGCGGCGACCAGCTCGTCGGCGAGCAGTTTCCGCAGCTCGTCGGGGGTACGGGTGCCGAGTACCCGGGTCCGCTCGCGCAGCCGCTCGACGATCTCGGTGGTGGCGGCCACCCCGACGTCGGCGGTGAGCAGCGCGTCCTCGACCTCTTCCCAGTCGTCCTCGTCGAGGTGGTCGCGGGAGAGCAGGGCCAGCAGGCCGCGGCCGAGCGCGTTCTGCGAGCGGGAGAGGCGGGACCGCAACCGGACCAGACGGCCCGCGGTCGGCTCCGGGACCTCGATCGCCGGCTTCTCCGGCACCACCGGCGCTTCCGGTACCGCCGGAGCCTCCGGCTCGACGACCGGCGCCTCCTCGACCGGCGGCCGGACCAGCGTGTCGGTGCCGCCCGAGACCTCGTCGGCGACCTTGCCCGGGGTCACCGGCGGAAGGTCGATCCGGCCACGGCGGCGGGGAACGAGCAGTCCGACGCCCGCGCCGATCAGCACGACGAGCAGGACTGCACCGAGGATCAGGTACTCCATGACACGAATCCTGTCAGACCCGTGCTTCGTTCGGCGTCGTGCCTCCACAGGGAGCGCTTACGTGATCGTTCATGGGGCGGTTGCCGGAGTGCGGTGGGGCGCGCGGGAGGACGTTCGGGATGATGGACTTCGGGGGAACACCTGAGCTGGTCACGTTGACAGCAGATTGGGCGAACATGGCTGCGCTCGTACTCGGTCCGTTGCTCCGGCACGTCACCGACACCAGCGTCACGGTATGGGTCGAGACCGACGCTCCCTGCGAGGTCGACGTGCTCGGCCGCACGGCAAGGACGTTCTGCGTCCACGGCCACCACTACGCGCTGGTCGTCGTCGACGGCCTGCAGCCCGGCACCCAGCAGCAGTACGAGGTCACGCTCGACGACACCGTCGTGTGGCCGGAACCGGACTCGCCCTATCCGCCCTCGGTGCTGCGCACACCGGCACCGGAGCACACCCAACGGCTGATCTTCGGCTCCTGCAGGCACGCCACCCCCAACGCGCTCGAACAGATGGGCTACGAGCCGGACGCGCTGGACACGTTCGCCCAGCGGATGGCGACCGAGGAGCCCGGCCGGTGGCCGGACGCCGTCCTGCTGCTCGGCGACCAGGTGTACGCCGACCACACCTCACCGAAGACGCAGGAGTTCATCCGCAGCCGCCGCCCGGTCGACGAGCCGCCGTTCCTCGAGGTCGCGAACTTCGAGGAGTACACGGCGCTCTACCAGGAGTCCTGGAGCGACCCGGACATCCGCTGGCTGCTGGCCAACGTCCCGAGCGCGATGATCTTCGACGACCACGACGTCCGCGACGACTGGAACACCTCGTACGCATGGCGGCGCGACGTGGAGAACACGTCGTGGTGGCGGTCCCGGATCATCGGCGGTCTGACGAGCTACTGGATCTACCAGCATTTAGGGAATCTCTCCCCGTCCGACCTAGCGCTCGACCCGATGTGGCTCGCGGTCCGCGCGGCAGGCGACGCCGGGGTGGACGCCGCGCCGCTGCTGGAGAAGCTGGCCGCGACCTCCGATGCGGAGGTGGACGGCGAGCCGGACGCCGGCGTGCGCTGGAGCTACACGATCGACTACGGGCGGACCCGGGTCGTCGTCGTGGACACCCGGTGCGGCCGGGTCCTGACCGAGACCGACCGGGCGATGATGAGCGACGCCGAGTTCGAGTGGCTCGCCGAACAGTTCGACGGCGACTACGACCACCTGCTCGTCGCGTCCTCGCTGCCGTGGCTGTTGCCGTGGGCGATCCACCACGTGGAGAACTGGAACGAGGCGCTGTGCGCGGGTAGCCGCGGGCCGCGGCTGGCCAAGATCGGCGAGGTCGTCCGGCGAGCCGCCGACCTGGAGCATTGGTCGGCGTTCGCGGAGTCGTTCGAGCGGCTGGGACGGCTGCTGGCGGAGGTGTCCCGCGGCGAGCGTGGCCCGCGTCCGGCGAGCATCGCGGTGCTCTCCGGGGACGTCCACCACGCGTACGTGGCGAAGGCGTCGTTCGACCCGCCGGGGGAAACGCCGGTCTACCAGCTCGTCGTGTCGCCGGTGCACCAGACCGTGCCGAGCGCGATCAAGCTGGGCTTCACCGTGGGCTGGAGCCGGTTGGCGGCGGCGGTGGCGCGGCCGATGGCGCGCTGGGCGAAGGTGCCGAAGTCGGCCGTGCGCTGGACCCGGCTGTCCGGGCCGTTCTACGGCAACGAGCTGGGCACGCTGGTGATCGACGGCCGGGTGGCCCGGTTCAGCCTGGAGCGTGCGCTCCGGACGCCGGGCAGCGCACCGCGGCTGTCGACGGTGAACCAGACACCCCTGTCCTGGCGCGACCGGGCGACTGCCGACCCGGTCGCACCGTTCCCGGCGCGCGCCGAGCTCAACTGAACGTCGGCAACCGAACGTTCGGGGCGTGCGCCGGGCGAACGTCCGCGCACGCCGGCGGGGCCATCCTGGTCCTACCAACACAACGAGCGGAAGGAGCGGGACGATGAGCTACGGGACCGAAACCTACGAGGAGTCCGGCTCGGCCGGCACCGACTACTTCTGCTACGAGAACGGCTACTACTACCGGGCCACCGCGCGTCCGCGCGACGACCGCTAAGCGCTCGCCGCGTCCTTCAGGCGCTGGCTGATCACCTGCGTGATCCCGTCACCGCGCATGCTGACGCCGTACAGCGCATCGGCGATCTCCATCGTCCGCTTCTGGTGGGTGATGATGATCAGCTGACTGGACTCCTGCAACTGCTCCAGCAGCGTGATCAACCGCCCCAGGTTCGTGTCGTCGAGCGCCGCCTCGACCTCGTCCATCACGTAGAACGGCGACGGGCGCGCCCGGAAGATCGCGACCAGCAGCGCGACCGCGGTCAGCGACCGCTCGCCGCCGGACAGCAGCGACAGCCGCTTGACCTTCTTGCCCGGCGGCCGCGCCTCCACCTCGACGCCGGTGGTCAGCAGATCGTCCGGGTCGGTGAGGAAGATGCGCCCCTCGCCGCCGGGGAACAGCGTCCGGAACACCACCTCGAACTCTCGCGCGGTGTCCTCGAACGCGCTCTTGAACACGTCGTGGATCCGGTCGTCGACCTCTTTCACCACGGTCAACAGATCCCGACGGGTGTCCTTGAGGTCTTCGAGCTGCGTGCTGAGGAACTTGAACCGCTCCTCCAGCGCCGCGAACTCCTCCAGCGCCAGCGGGTTGACCTTGCCGAGCAGCTGCAGGTCACGTTCGGCCTTCGCGGCCCGCTTCTCCTGCGTCGCCCGGTGGTACGGCAGCGCGGGCGGCGGTGGTTCGCCGTTCTTCTCCGCCTCGGCGATCTCGGCCTGGGTCGGCGGCACCGGCATCTGCGGCCCGTACTCGTTCGCCAGCGTCTCGACGTCGATCGCGAAGTCGTCGGCGGCCTTGGCTTCCAGCTGCTCGATCCGCATCCGCTGCTCGGCCCTGGCCACCTCGTCGCGGTGCATCGCGTCGGTGAGCCGGTCGAGCTCGGCGGCCAATTCGCGCACCCGGGCCCGGACACCGGTCAGCTCGGCCTCGCGGGCGACCCGCGCCTCGGCCACCGCGTCGCGCTCCTCGGCCGCCGCGGCGAGGGAGATCTCAATGCGATCCAGCGCCGTCCGGGCACCGGACGAGACGGCCCGCGCCACCGCAGCACCCCGCGCCCGCGCGGCGCGGGCGGCCTCGGCGCGAGCCCTGGCAGCCCGTTCCGACGCCGCGGCCCGTTCCAGCGACTCCGCCCGGCCGGCCAGCGACCGGACCCGTTCCTCGGCGGTGCGGACGGCCAGCCGCACCTCCATCTCGTTCTGCCGCGCCTGGCTCGCCAGCGCCTGGAACTCGTCCCGCTCGTCGGTCGACGGCTCGTCGTCCAACGGGGTCTCTTCGGCCGCCACCAGCCGTTCCTCCAGGGCGGCCAGGCCCTCGAGGTCCTTGTCCCGCGCTTCCTCGGCGCGCTGCCTGCCCTGCGCCAGCCGCTCGGCCTCGCCGCGCACCGAGCGGGCGGCGGCCGACAGCTCGGCGATCCGCCTCGCCGCCTGGTGGCGGGCTCCCTCGGCTTCCTTCTGCGCCGCGGCGACCACCCGCACGGTCTCCTTGCGGGTGTCCACTTCCGCGCGGGCGGCGTCCAGCTGGGCGCGCAACCGTTCGCCGCGCCGCTCGGCCTCGGCCCGGTGGTCGCGGGCGTCGTCGACTGCGGCCTGGATCTCCAGCGTGCTCTGCGCCTTGGCGGCGCCGCCAGCCGCCTCGACCGCACCGACGACGTCGCCCTCCGGCGTGATCGCACGGATGCTCGGTTCGCGGGACACCAGCGTGCGGGCGGCGTCCACCGAAGGCACGAACGCGACCTGGTGCAGCGCGCGCCGGACCGCGGGACGCAGGTCGTCGTCGACCTTGACCAGGTCGACCGCCCACCGGGCGCCGTCGGGCAGGACGGGCCAGGGGCCGTCGGCCCCGGGGGCGTTCTCCGCCACCAGCAGCGTGGCCCGGCCGGCATCGGCCGACCGCAACCACTCGATCGCGTCGACCGCACTGTCCACGGACGCCACTGCGACCGCGTCGGCGAGCCCGCCGAGCGCCGCCGCGAGCGCGGCCTCGTACCCGGCTTCGACGCTCAGCAGCCCGGACACGCCGCCGAGCAGGCCGGGAACCTGGTCACCGGCGGTCAGCAGAGCGCCCGCACCATCCTTTCGGGACAGTCCGAGTGCCAGCGCTTCCTGCCGGGCCTTCCACTCCGAGGCCTCGCGCTCGGCAACTCGCTCGCTCTGGACGAGCTCGCGGACCCGGGCCTCGGCGACCTCGAGCTCCTCGCGGGCGGCGGCGTGGCGGGCGAACAGGTCGATGTCGCCCTCGTCCAGGCCGTCGGCGGCTTCCTGCGCCATGTCCAACTCGGTCTGTGCCTCGTCGGCGCGGGTGTGCGCCTCGCTCAGCGAGGCCGACAGCCGGGCGATCTCGTCCTCGGCGGCGGTCGCGCGCGTCCGCAGCGCGTTGACCTGACCGGTCAGCCGCGCCAGGCCCTCCCGGCGATCGGCGACCGCCTTCATCGCGGCGACGTGGGCCCGTTCGGCGTCGTAGGCGCGCCGCTCGTACTCGGCCCTCGCCTCGGTCGCCTCGGCCAGGCGGTCCTGGTCGGCTTCGAGCGCCTCGGTGAGCGCCTCGTGCTGGCCGCGGACGACGGCGGCCTCGCGCTCGAGCGCCTCCGGGTCCCGGGTGGGGCGGCTGTCCTCCGGCTCTGCCGACAGGTACCGGAGACGCTCGTCGGCGAGCTGCGCCAGCCCGCGGAAACGCTCCTGCAACGCCGACAGCCGGTACCAGGTGTCCTGCGCGCGGGCGAGCACCGGGGCGTCGGCTGCCATCGCGGCGTCCAGCTCGGACTCGCGAGCGCGGTCGGCCTCCAGGTCCGCGTCGACCTGCCCGCGCCGTGCCCGCACCGCGGCCTCGTCGGCGACGTCCTGCTCCAGCGAGGTCCGCAGCGTCACCAGGTCGTCGGCGAGCAGCCGGAGCCGCGCGTCCCGCAGTGCGGACTGGACACCGGCGGCCCGGCGGGCCACCTCGGCCTGCCGGCCGAGTGGCTTGAGCTGGCGGCGCAGTTCGGCGGTGAGGTCGGTCAGGCGAGTGAGGTTCGCCTGCATCGCGTCCAGCTTCCGCAGCGCCTTTTCCTTGCGTTTGCGGTGCTTGAGGACGCCTGCGGCCTCCTCGATGAACCCACGACGGTCTTCCGGGCGCGACTGCAGGACGCTGTCGAGCTGGCCCTGGCCGACGATGACGTGCATCTCGCGGCCGATGCCGGAATCGGAGAGAAGCTCCTGAATGTCGAGCAGACGGCAGGAGTCACCGTTGATCTCGTACTCGGAATCCCCGGTACGGAACAGGCGCCGGGTGATCGACACCTCGGCGTACTCGATCGGCAACGCACCATCGTGGTTGTCGATCGTCAGCGTGACCTCGGCGCGCCCGAGCGGCGCGCGACCGGAGGTGCCGGCGAAGATGACGTCTTCCATCTTGCCGCCACGCAGGGCCTTCGCGCCCTGCTCACCGAGTACCCAGGCGATCGCGTCGACGACGTTCGACTTGCCCGAGCCGTTCGGCCCCACGACACACGTGATACCCGGCTCGAAACGCAGGGACGTCGAGGAGGCGAAGGACTTGAAGCCCCTCAGCGTGAGGCTTTTGAGGTGCACGACTCTCCGGCTGGGTGGGGTTCTCCGCGCGGCCGGTGCTCAGCGTTGAGGCGCGGGTGGGGGAAGGCTTTTGCTGACCATACCTTCCCCACCAGCGGCAATCTGCGCAGACGGGTTCGTGTCGGGGCGGGCCGGTGCGGCGGCCCTACGCGGTGCCCAACTACCTGTGCCGGATCGGTCGGGCTGAAGACCAGCGCAGCCCTCGCTGACCGTTTCTCCGGGCGGTCGGTCGCCGTACGCCACCCGGATCGGTCGGGGTCAGACGGGCTGGTGCTCCAGCTCAGCCACCCGGCTCAGCTCCGAATCGCGGTCGGAAAGCTCGGCAGCGAGCCGGTCGTTCTCGGCGCGGAGTCGAGCCACCTCGAACTCCAACGTCCGTACCGTCCCGCGCAGCCGCACTACCTCGTCGCGCAGTCGGCCGTCGGCAACATTGCCGATATGGCCGAAGAGGGCCTTCGCCATGGTGTCTCCTCGTATGGGCGTTCGAACGCCGTGTTTATGGTGACCCGTGGACGCGCAGAGGCACCGACCCTGTGGGCGATCCCGGGCCGGTACGTGTAGGGCGGCGGTCAACCCCTGATCACGCAGTCCACTGAAATGGTCCGCAAACAGCTTACGGGGTCGCGCGTCCTAGGTCACGCCAGGCGTGGGGATGGCCTCCGCCACATTCGGCCATACCCGTGTCAGCGCTCGAAAAAACCCGACAGTCCACCCTTAGGTGGAGTGAATCGCTCGACAACAAGATCCACGCGACCCGGCGTTGCGCCGCCGCGAAGGAGTTCCAGGAGCGCCTCGCAGTCGGTTCGGGGCCCCTCGGCGACAACTTCGACCCGTCCGTCGGCCGCGTTTCGGGCCCAACCGACGAGTCCGAGCTCCAGCGCGCGGCTCCGCGTCCACCATCGGAAGCCGACTCCCTGCACCCGGCCACGAACCCACGCGGTCAGTCGAACCGGCTGCCCGTCCGGCTCGTCTCCGGGGTGACGAGGCGCTTGACCCGGTACACCACCATCGGTGGTTCGACCCGGGTCTGCGGGAGTGCTCACGGAGGCCAACTCTAACCGCGCATTAAACCGACCTTGTGGTTGCGACGTGGGCCTGGTGCGTCGCCAGCAGCCGTTCCTAGGCTCGCCGCCGATGGAGCACCAACGGAGCAGTTACCGACCCCGCCACCGGCGGGCCGACAAGGTCGGCCCCACCCCCTGGCGTTCCGCCGGGGGACGCGGCGCAGCGCGCGACCGCGCCGGCTTCAGCACCCGCAGCGTCCTGGCGCTCGTCGTGCTGGCCGCGATCGTCGTCGGCGCGTGGATCCCGTGGTACCTCGGGCGCGCCGGTGCTGACACGTTGGAAACCGCCAGTGGCGCCCCGGTCTCGGTGGACGCACCGGCGAGCGAGCCCGTCGACGCGGCCAGCACTGACCCGTCGACCTCCGAGGACGACACCGCGAGCCGGGCACGCCGCCCGGAGGCGGCGGCTCCGAAGACGTCCGGCTCCCCCACGCCGTCGGCGACTGCTGCGGCGTCGCCGAGCAGCGCCGGATCGTCGGCGCCCGCGTCCGAGGCGAGCCCGGACGAGCCCTCCACCGCGCTGGCCGGCCCAGCGAGCGAGAGCGACCGGGTGATCGAGCTGGTCAACGTCGCCCGCGCCCAGGCCGGGTGCGAGCCGGTGCACGCCGACGCCCGCCTGGCGGCGGCCGCGCTGGAGCACAGCGAGGACATGGTTGCCCGCGACTACTTCTCGCACATGACGCCGGACGGCGTCTCGCCGTGGGACCGGGCCAAGGAAGCCGGCTACGAGGTGCCGACCGGCGAGAACATCGCGCTGGGCCAGCGGGACGCCGACGCGGTGATGGACGCGTGGATGAACAGCGAGGGCCACCGCGTGAACATCCTCAACTGCGGGTCGAAGGCGATCGGCGTCGGCGTAGCGACCAACCCCGCCGGAACCCCCTACTGGACCCAAATGTTCGGCGCCGAGTAGTGGGCGGCCCCCTGCGGGGACCACGGTCAGGTTCGCGCCCGGCTTAGTAGGGCGGTTACGCGGCTTTGGAGTTCTCGGGGGCTGAACGGTTTGACGATGTAGTCGTCGGCGCCGACGTTGAAGCCGGCCTCGACGTCGGATTCCTGCCCGCGGGCGGTCAGCAGGATGACCGGGATCGCGGTGGTGATCGCGTCGGCCCGCAGCTCGCGGCAGACGTCCAGTCCCGACATGCCCGGCATCGCGACGTCCAGCACGACGATGTCCGGCACCGCGCGACGCGCCTCGGTGAGCGCCGACGCCCCGTCGGTGGCGGTGATCAGCTCGTGTCCGGCGGCGCTGAGCTTGAACGCCACCAGATCGAGGATGTCGCGGTCGTCGTCCGCGACCAGGATCGTGCTCATCCCGCGCCCCCCGTGCGAGTTGGCATCAGGATGTGATGTAACCACAAAACGGGGCATTAACCCCGCGTTACCAGCGCGCCCGGCGAGGCCTCGGCTGGCATTTCGGGCAGCTGTACGACGACCGATTCATGAACGCGTCGCGACGGATCGGCGTCCCGCAGCGGGGACACGCCTGGTCGGCGCGCCCGTAGGCGGCCAGGGCCCGCTCGAAGTACCCGCTCTCCCCGTTCACGTTGACGTAGAGCGCGTCGAACGACGTTCCGCCCTGCTCCAGTGCCTCCTCCATCACGGCGCGGACACCGTCGAGCAGGCGGCGGATCTGCGGCCCGGTCAGCGCCTCGGTGGGCCGGGCGTAGTGCAGCTGCGCACGCCAGAGCGCCTCGTCCGCGTAGATGTTCCCGACGCCGGAGATCAACGTCTGGTCCAACAACGCCCGTTTGACGCCGGTGCGCTTACGCCGCAGGGCGGTCGCGAACGCGTCCGGGTCGAAGTTCGGGTCGAGCGGGTCCCTCGCGATGTGCCCGATGCTCGGCGGGACGTTCTCCCGATCGGCGCCCGGCGCGGGCAACGGCTCCACCGACAGCCCGCCGAACGTCCGCTGGTCGACGAAGCGCAGCTCGCTCTCGTCCGACGCGAACCGGATCCGGACCCGCAGATGGGTCTCGTCCGGCGCGTCCGGCGGCTGCACCAGCAGCTGGCCGCTCATCCCGAGATGGCCCACCAGGGCGTCACCACCGTCGGTCGGCAGCCAGAGGTACTTGCCGCGCCGGTGGGCGGCGAGCAGCGTCCGACCGATCAGGACCTCGGCGAAGTGCAGCGGACCGGCCGTGTGCCTGCGGATCGCCCGCGGGTTGTAGACCTCGACGGCTTCGATCGGGCGACCGAGGATCCAGCGGTCGAGGCCACGGCGGACGACCTCGACCTCGGGAAGTTCGGGCATCCGGTCAGCCGGCGGTGTCGGTGTCGGGAGCGGTGGGGCCGTCGCCGGGGTCCGGCTCGCCGTCGGCCACTGACGGCGTGACCGCGCTCTCCGCAGGCGCGACGCCCGGCGTCGTACCGGCGCGCGAGTCGATGCGGTTCCGCAGCGTGCGCCAGGCGAGCTCGGCCGCCTTCTGCTCGGCTTCCTTCTTGCTGCGGCCCTCGCCGCTGCCCAGCTCCTCGCCACCGACGACCGCGGTGGCCGTGAACGTCTTGGCGTGGTCGGGGCCGGCCTCGGTGACCCGGTACTCGGGCACACCGAACGCGTTGCTCGCGGTCAGCTCCTGGAGGCTGGTCTTCCAGTCCAGACCGGCGCCGCGCTGGGCGACGTCCGCCATCAGATCGTCGAACAGCCGGTGGATGACCTTGGACGCGGTCTCCAGACCGTGCTCCAGGTAGACCGAACCGAGCAGCGCCTCGAGCGTGTCGGCGAGGATGCTGGCCTTGTTGCGGCCTCCGGTCGCCTCCTCGCCCTTACCGAGCAGCAGGTGGGCACCGAGACCGCCGGGGCCGAGGTCGCGCGCCACACCGGCCAGCGCGCGCATGTTCACCACCGACGCGCGGAGCTTGGCCAGCTGGCCCTCGGGCAGATCGGGGTAACTCAGGTACAGCGACGACGTGATGACCAGGCCGAGGACGGCGTCCCCGAGGAACTCCAGCCGCTCGTTCGTCGGCAGCCCGCCGTTCTCGTACGCGTACGACCGGTGCGTCAGCGCGCGTTCGAGCAGATCCGCGCCCAGATCGACGCCGATCGCTTCCTCCAGCAGCGCTGCGGGGGGTCGCTCCCTCATCGCCGTGCCTTCTCTCAGGTCGCCGCCGGTGCGGCGGTCATCCGTGCCTGCGGGCGGGTCTGCGGTCGGACTGCCGACCGGTGCTGCTCGTCCGGACCGGCGTGCGGTGGTGCGGTCTCGGACGGTGGTTGGGGGTTGTCCAGGGCCGCACGGAGGTGGAGCAGGTAGTTGTCGCGGACCGCTGATGCTGCCAGCGCGACGCAGTCGGCCACGTCCGCGGGTCCGGCAGCGCCGTGGCCGATGACGACGGTTCCGGCGACGCCGAGCAGCGTGGCAGCCCGGCGCGAGCCCGGCCCGGTGGCCTCCGCCGTGCCGTTGGACGCCGTGCCGTTGGACGCCGTGCCGTTGGACGCCGTGCCGTTGGACGCCGCGAGCGCCAACGAGCCCTCCAGCGTCTTCAGCACCACGTTGCCGGTGAACCCGTCGGTGACCACCACGTCGGCGCGACCGCCGAGCGGGACGTCGTACCCCTCGACGAGACCGATGTAGTGCAGTCCGCTCCCGGCCAGCCCACGATCGGCCTTCTTGCGGAGCGGGTCGCCCTTGCCCGGTTCGGTGCCGACCGACAGCAGACCCACGCGGGGCAGGTCGAGGCCGAGGACGGCTCGCGCGTACGCCGAGCCCAGGCGTCCGTGCCGGACCAGATCGGCGTCGGAGGCCCCGGCGTGCGCACCGACGTCCACCAGCACCACCGGGTGCGCGGCGGCGGGCAGCAGCGCCGCGAGTACCGGACGGCGGTAGCCGGGGAGCTTGCCCAGTTCGGTGACCGCGGCGGCAACGGCGGCGCCGGTCGGACCGACGCTGACGACGGCATCCGCGGCGCCGTTTCGGACCGCTTCGACGGCCAGCCGCACCGAGGTCCGGCGGCCACGGACCGCCCGGACCGGCGCGTCCGCCATCCCGACGCCCTCGTCGGTGGGGAGCAGCGTGATCCGGTCGGCGACCGCGTCCCAGCGTGGTCGCAGGTCGGACGGGCCGGCGAGGACCAGGTGCAGGTGCGGGTCCTCAGCGAGGGCGGCGAGCGCCCCGTCGACGACCACGTCCGGCGCGCGGTCGCCACCGAGCAGGTCCAACGCGACCCGAACCGAACGCGCGACCATCACCGTGGCGTTGCTGGACGCCGTGGCGTGGTCGCGCGCCGGATCACCGGGCCGAGGTCTCCTCGGGCTCAGACCGCGACGACCTGACGGCCGTTGTAGGTGCCGCAGTTCGAGCACGCCGTGTGCGGCAGCTTCGGCGACCGGCAACGGTCACACGGCTGCGTGTTCACCACGGTGGTCTTCCACTGGGCGCGGCGCGAGCGGGTGTTGCTGCGCGACATCTTCCGCTTCGGTACGGCCACGGCTCTAGCTCCTGATTTCTATGGTCGTGCAGCCCCGAACGGGGCCGACGGTCGTTCAGTTCGGCTGGCTGCCGCGGTGGGCGCCGTTGGCGTCCGTCGACTCCGCCGTCGGCTCTCGCAGCGACTGCAGTGCGGCCCACCGGGGGTCGGCTACGTCGTGCGAGTGCTCGGGCGGCAGATCGTCCCAGTGCACCCCGCAGTCGGGGCACATCCCGGGACAGTCGTCGCGGCACAGCGGGTTGGTCGGCAGTGCGAGCACCACCGCGTCCCGCAGCGCCGGCTCCAGGTCGAGAAAATCTCCCTGCAACCGGCCGACCTCGTACGCGTCGGTCGTGTCGTCCGTCTGGCTGTCCGGGTAGGCGTACAGCTCCTGGATGTCCACGGCGACGCTGTCCTGGAACGGTTCGAGGCAGCGACCGCACTCACCCTCGACCGGCACCGTGACGGTGGTGGAGACGAGAACGCCTTCCAGCACCGACTCGAGCCGGACGTCGAGGTCGAGCGTGGCCCCTGCCGGGACCCGGACCAGTTCCAGCGCGAGGTCCTCCGGCACGGGGACGGGGCGGCGTAGGCGCTTCATCGACCCTGGACGGCGACCGACCTCGCGTGCATCGAACACGAGGGGGTTCCGGGGGTCGAGGCGCTCCTGCGTCTTCCTGTTCTCGGGCATGATGATCTCTCGGCGCTGGTGAGGCCGTCGGGAAACTCTACCTGAGCACGACGGCCATAGTCGATTCGGCCCGGACCCGGACCGAAGTACAAGCGTACTGCCTTCGTTCTGACGTGGAGCCCGCCCTCAGAACGGCAACGGGCGTTCTTCGGGGGCGGCGTCGAAGCCGCCGATCTCGGAGAGCGCGCGCATCTTGTCGCGGCCTCGCTCGACCGTGGCCAGCGTCCGGTTCAGCATCTGCTCGAAGTTGGCGAGCGTCGTGTCGACGTACTCCTCCACCTCGTCACGCAGGCGCTGAGCCTCGGCCCGCGCCTCTCCGACGATCCGCGCGGCCTCGTGTTCGGCCGAGACCGTGACCTCCGCCACCGACACCAGCCGGGAGTGCTCGACCTCACCCTCGCCGATGATCCGGTCGGCCTCCCGCTGGCCGGCCGCGATCACCTTGTCCCGCTCGTCGAGCAGCGCCTGCGCACGGCGGATCTCGGTGGGCAGGTCGGCCCGCAACTCGTCGAGCATCGCGAGCAGCTCGTTACGGTTCACGATCGCGTTCGACGACATCGGCATCGAGCGCGCCGACTCCACGAACGCGCTGATCTCGTCGATTCGGTCGAGAGGATCCACGGCACTGCTCCGGTCTGATAGCTCCGACGGTCAGGTCTGCTGCCCGGCACGGACGTACGCGGGAGACCAGGCATCGACATCTGCCCGCGGCGTCATCCTGCCTTCTCCGGCCACCTCGGGCGACCTCGGAGGTGATTGCAGGACTTACGACTGAGTAGACAGCCGCTCGACCAGACGACGTCGCACTGCCTCCGGCACGTGCGCGGACACGTCGCCACCGTACTTGGCGACCTCTTTGATCAGGCTGGACGAGAGGAACGAGAACAGCGGGTTCGTCGCCATGAACAGCGTCTCGACACCGGCCAGGCCGTGGTTCATCTGGGCCTGCTGGAGCTCGTAGTCGAAGTCGCTGACCGCGCGGAGGCCCTTCACGACGACCGGGATGTCGTTGGCCTTGCAGTAGTCGACGAGCAGCCCGGTGAACGTGTCGACGCGGACGTTGCCGTACGAGGCGGTCACCTCGGTCAGCAACTCGATGCGCTCTTCCACGGTAAACAGACCGGCTTTGCGGGGATTGATCAGGACCGCCGCCACCACCTCGTCATACAGGCGGCTCGCCCGCCCGATGATGTCGAGGTGACCGTTCGTCACGGGGTCAAAAGATCCGGGACACACAGCGCGTCTCACGAACGGCGACCGTACCAAAGGGTCCCTTCGCCGTAACGGCGCTCACGTACCGCGACCAGTGGCTTCGGCCACATCCACGGCTCGTCCCTGGTCGCTCGCTCGACCACGACGAGGGCCTCTGAACCGAGCCAACCAGAGGAATCGAGGTCGACGAGCACCGTCGCCAGCGCGTCCGCGGTCAGCGCGTAGGGCGGATCGGCGAAAACCAGGTCGTACGGGCGGGAAGCGGGCGAGGCGGCGAGGCGCTCGACCGGCCCGGACCAGATCTCCGCACCGGGCAGCTTCAGCGCCGCGGCGTTCGCGCGGAGCGTCCGCACCGCCTTCGGGTCGGACTCGGCGAGCAGGGCGTGCGCGGCGCCGCGGGACAGCGCTTCGAACCCGACCGCCCCGGAGCCCGCGTACAGGTCGAGCACTGAGGCGCCCTCGAGGTCGAGCACCGCCTGGACCGCGCTGAACATCGCCTCGCGCGCCCGGTCGGACGTCGGGCGGGTGCCGCGGCCCGGCGGCACGTCGATCCGCCTGCCGCCGGCCACACCGGCGACGATCCGCGTCATACGGCGCCCGCAACCGTCAGCACGGCGGCGGCGCCCGCGATGATTCGCGTCACGTCTTCTCCAGGTAGTCGGCGGCGTCGTCGTCGACCAGCGCGTTCACGGCCGCGGCGAGCCCCGGGTACGCGTTCAGCTCGGGGTCCTCGGCCACCAGTGTGCTCGCCTCGGTGCGGGCATCACGGATCAGCTCTTCGTCGTGCAGCAGCGAGAGCAGCTTCAGCCGGGAGCGCCTGCCGGACTGCGCCACGCCGAGCACGTCACCCTCCCGACGCTGTTCGAGGTCGAGCTGGGCCAGCTCGAAGCCGTCGGTGGTGCTCGCGACCGCGTCCAGGCGCTCGCGGGCCTTCGTCCCGGCGGGTGCGTCGGTGACCAGCAGGCACAACCCGGCCGCGCTCCCCCGGCCGACCCGGCCGCGGAGCTGGTGGAGCTGGCTGACGCCGAACCGGTCGGCGTCCATGATCACCATCGCGGTGGAGTTCGGCACGTCGACGCCGACCTCGATCACGGTGGTCGCCACCAGGACGTCGAGGCGGCGACCGGCGAAGTCGGCCATCACCGCGTCCTTCTCGTCCGGAGGCAGCTTGCCGTGCAACACGCCGATCCGGAGCTCGGACAGCGGCCCCTCGGCGAGCTTGGGCGCCACGTCGAGTACCGCCAGCGGCGGACGCTTCGCCGCCGCGTCGTCCTCGGGCGGCGGCTCGAGGTTCGGGTCGTCGGCGCCGTCCGGTTCCTCCTCCTCGTCACCGGCCAGCGACTCCCCGATCCGCGGGCAGACGACGTAGGCCTGGTGACCGGCGGCCACCTCCTCGGTGACCCGCTGCCAGGCCCGCGCCAGCCAGGCGGGCTTCTCCGCGACCGGGACCACCGACGTGGCGATCGGCGAGCGGCCGCTGGGCAGCTGGGTGAGCGCGGACGTCTCGAGGTCACCGAACACGGTCATCGCGACCGTGCGCGGGATCGGGGTGGCGGTCATCACCAGCACGTGCGGTGGCGTCCGGCCGGCCTTCGACCGCAGCGCGTCGCGTTGTTCGACACCGAACCGGTGCTGCTCGTCGATCACGACGAGCCCGAGGTCGGCGAACTCGACACCCTCGGACAGCAGCGCATGGGTGCCGACGACGATGCCCGCGGCTCCGTCGGCGGCTTCGGCCAGCGCCGCCCGGCGAGCCGCGGCGGGCAGCGAACCGGTGAGCAGCGCGACCCGGGTGGACGTCTCCGCGGCGTCGAGCTCACCGGCCCTGGCCATCGGGCCGAGCATCGCGCGGATCGACCGGGCGTGCTGGGCGGCGAGCACCTCGGTGGGCGCGAGCAGCGCGGCCTGCCCGCCGGCGTCGACGACCTGCAGCATCGCCCGCACGGCGACGACCGTCTTCCCGGAACCGACCTCACCCTGGAGCAGCCGGTGCATCGGGTGTTCGGCCGCGAGGTCGGCCGCGATCTCGTCCCCGACGTCGGCCTGGCCCGCGGTCAGCGCGAACGGCAGCGCCGCGTCGAACGCCTCCCGCAGCCCGCCGGGGCGGGACGGGCGCGCCTTGGCCGGACGCGCGGAGGCGGCCTGCCGCCGCTTGGCCAGCGTCGCCTGCAGCCCGAACGCCTCGTCCCACTTCAGCCGGTGTTTGGCCTGGTAGAGCTCGCTCTTGGAGGTGGGCTGGTGGATTGCCCGCAGTGCGGTGGCCAGGTCGATCAGGTGGCGCCGCCGCCGGATGCCCTCCGGCATCGGGTCATCGACGTCGGCGACGATGTCGAGCGTCGCCCGGACCGCCCGCGCGATCACCCAGGTCGGCACGTTCGCCGCGGCCGGATAGACCGGGATCAGCGCGTTCGCGAACTCGGCGAGCGCGTTGCTGCCGTCGCTGTCGGCCAGCTCACCGGGTTCGGCGAGCAGCTGGTAGTCGGGCTGGTTGAGCTGCAGCTTGTCGCGGAACTGGCCGACCTTGCCGGAGAACAGACCCCAGCGGCCGATCGTCAGCTGTTTCTCACGCCACGCCTGGTTGAAGAACGTCAGCTGGAGGTTGCGCCTGCCGTCGGTGACCGTGACCTCGAGCATCTTGCTGCGCGGCTTCTGCCGCATCGGGCGCACGGTGATCTTCTCGATCTTCGCCGCCACCGTGACGTGCTCGCCGATCTCGAGCGCGCCGAGGTCGGACACCTCACCGCGTTCGGCGTACCGGCGCGGGTAGTGGTGCAGCAGGTCGCCGACCGTCTCCAAGCCGAGCTTCTCGATCAGCGCGTTCGCGGTCTTGGCTCCGACCGCGTCCCGCAGCGGCGAAGCGAGGGTGGGGCGCTGCACCGATGTCACCTCTCCGGCTCCTGAATCGACCCTGGCGGCTCAACTCCTACCAGGCGCCTGCGACAAGTCCAGCCCGCCCCGGGCCGCACGCCCTCACTCGACGCCGAGCAGAACCACCGCGCGGGGCTGCCCCCCGTCGAACACGTGGGTCTCGCAGAACGGCCAGCGGGCCCGCAGGTGGCCGGCGAGCGCGTCGCCGAGCGCCGGGGCCGCGTCCGCGCCGAGGACCAGCGTCACCAGCTCGCCCCCGGCGTTGAGCAGCCGGTCCACCAGGTCCCTGGTCACCGCGAGCGTGTCGGTGCCGATCGCCACCACGTCGCCGTCGACCAGGCCCAGCACGTCACCGGCGCGGCAGGGGCCGACGACGGTGAACGCCGCTTCCTCGGCGACCGCCACCTCGGCCCACCGGGTCGCCGCCGCAGCCTCGGCCATCGAGACGACCGCGTCACGGAACGGGCGCTCGCGGTCGGCGACCGCGAGCGCGGCGATGCCCTGCACAGGTGACCGGGTGTGCAGCACCGAGATCGTGCGGTCGGCACCGGCCGCCGCCGACGCCGCCTCGGCCACCGCGGCGTGTGCGCTGTCGTTCGGCAGCAGGACGATCTCGGTGGCCCCGCTCCGCTCGACGGCCGCGAGCAGCGCGTCGACGGTCGGCGACGTGCCGGGGGCGACCTCCACCGTCTCCGCGCCCGCAGCGGCGAAGACTTGCGCCAACCCGGCGCCGGGCACGACCGCGACCACCGCACGCTCCCGAGCGGCGTCCGACAATGCACCGGAGATATGACCGGAATGGGGGTTTCCGTTCAACCCTCCGGTGGTGATCAACGGCTCCACCGCGACCTGGTGCGGGCGCCCGGCGTCCAGGCCCGCTTCGAGCGCGGCCCCGATGTCGTGCGCGTGCACGTGGATCGTCCACAGCCCGACGCCCGCGTCGGCACACGCGACGACCACCGAGTCGCCGACCTCGGACAGCCGCGTCCGCAGTGCGGCGATCCGCCGGTCGGCGTCGGCGGGGACGTCGAGCAGGTACTGGATCTCCCAGCCCTCCTGGACGCCGTTGACCACGGATGCGGCCTCGACCGGCCCGGCTGACGTCAGCGGCTCGGCAGGCGCTGCGCCGCGCACCACCGCGTCCAGCACGTCCAGCACGACGACTAGGCCCCGCCCACCGGCGTCCACGACCTCGGGCAGGCCCATCGCGGCGAGCTGGGCCGGCGTGGCCTCCAGCGCCAGCCGCGCGCCGCGCAGCGCGGCGGCGCTGACCACCGCCAGGTCGTCGGAGCGGGCCTCGACCGCTCCGCGCGCCGCGGCGTCTGCCACCGAGAGCACGGTGCCCTCCACCGGCTGCACGACCGCCTCGTACCCGGCCGTGACCGCCGCCCGCAGCGACTCCGCCAGCGCGCGCCCGCGCACCGGGCGGTCGGCGGGCAGCGCGGCGGCCGCACCGGCGAGCAGCTGGGAGACGATCATCCCGGAGTTGCCCCGAGCGCCCAGGAGCGCGCCGCGCGCCATCCGCGTCCAGGCGTCCCGGGCAGTGCCGGCGTGCTGCGACCCCAGCGCGTCGACCGCCGCCTCCATGGTGAGGACGAGGTTCGTGCCGGTGTCGGAGTCGGCGACCGGGAAGACGTTGAGCGCGTCGATCTCCCGCTGCCACCGCCGGAGCTCGGCCAGCGTGCCCGCGCACCATCGCTGCACCGCACCGGCGTCGAGGTGCTCGAGCACGCGACTCCTCTCGGTCCGGTCCCCGTCTGGCACGTATGGTGGCCCATCACGCCACGTGGTCGTTCGCCACCCTGCGGACCCCGTCGGTTTGGCGCCGGTCGGACCAGTAGGTAGGCTGTTGCGGTGCACCCGCTCCGGGCGGGTGCGTCCACGTGTTCAGAACGTGGGCAAGCTTTTGAACCACCCGAGCTTTTGAACCACCCAAGCTTTTGACCCACTAGTGCAGGAGTGTTTCCGTGGCGAGCGTGTGCGACGTCTGTGGCAAGGGGCCGGGCTTCGGCATGTCGGTCTCGCACTCCCACCGGCGCACCCACCGCCGGTGGAACCCGAACATCCAGACCGTCCGGGTCCCGGCGGGTGGCGGCACGACCGTGCGCAAGCAGGTCTGCACCTCCTGCATCAAGGCCGGCAAGGTCGTCCGGGGCTGAGACCCGCAGCTTCGAAAACGCGTAGCCCCCAGCGGGCTACGCGTTTTCGGCGTGTCTACAGATCCTTCGTGAAGTACACCGATCCGTCCTCGTCGACGTAGAGCCCGAACGGCTCCGCCGCGCGGAATCCCGCCCCGGTGTAGAGGGCGATGGCCTCGGGCTGCTGGTCACCGGCCTCCAGGATCAGCCGCGAGAACCCGGCTGCTGCGGCGGTGCGCTCCAGCTCGGTCAGGAGCGAGCGGGCCACGCCACGGCGACGCGCCGCCGCCGCGACGAACATCCGCTTGATCTCGGCCACCGGCGCCGGCTCGCCGGGTAACGCGTGCGCGCGCCAGCCGCCGCAGCCGACCGGGGTGTCACCGATCCAGGCGACGACGAACCACCCGTCCGGGGGCGCGAACTCCGCCGGGTCGACCGGCGTCTCGTCGTGGCCGCCGTAGCGGACCTGATACTCCTGCTGGAGAGCCGCGATCAGCGCCACGGCTTCCGGTGCGTCGAAGGGCGTCGGCCGAAGTTCGATCTCGGTGGCAGCGGTTGACACGCTTCCACCGTGCCACAGCTCAGCTGGCGCGGGCCTCGGGTGTGCTCTCCCGGCCACGCGACAACCAGAACGTCGAACCCAGGCCCGCACCCCGGCGTCGGCGGTGCGCTCCGGTCGTCCGGCGCCGCCGAGCATGGCCGGTCTCCGCCTGCGGCGAAGGTTCCACGGCGACCTCCTCGGAGGGCTCCTCCGCACCGGCCTCGGAGAGCAGGACGTCGAGCCCCACGTCCGCGTCCCCGACCGGTTCCGGGACGACGTCCGCAGCCTGTTCGTCCTCGAGAGCAGCAGCCACCAGGACCTCGGCCGTGGGCAGATCGGAGCTGTCCCACCGGTTGCCGTCGGCAGCCGGCAGCTCCACCGGCGGGCTGACCGGGAACGTCGGACGCGAGAGGTTCGGGTCGTGGACCGCCAGCAGCTTGCGGCACTGCAGCGCGGTCGGCCGGGACGCCGGGTCCAACGCGGTCATCGCGCGGATCAGTCGTCCGAGCGGCGCCGGCGTGTGGTCGGGGACGACGGGCTCGCGGTGCAACCGGGCCATCGCGGCCTCCAGCTGCCCGCCCGGGTACTCACGCTTGCCGGTCAGGCACTCCAGCAGCACCAGACCGAGCGCGTACACGTCGCAGGGCGGCCCGACCGGACCGCCCTGGACCTGCTCCGGCGCCAGATAGGGAGCGGTTCCGACCACCACGCCGGACCCGTTGGTCTCCTCGGCGCCGGCCGGATGAGAGATGCCGAAGTCCGCCAGGAACACGGCTCCGTCGGACCCGCAGAGGACGTTCGACGGCTTCACGTCGCGGTGGACGATGCCGCGGGCGTGCACGTGGTGCAGCACGTCGGCGAGCACGGCCCCGATCCGGACGACGTCCCTCGGCGAGAGCGCGCCTGCCGCGATCCGGCGACCGAGCGTCCGTCCCTCGATCAGCTGCAAAACCAGGTACTCACGGTCGTCGTGCCAACCGGCGTCGTAGACCGCCACGAGGCCCGGGTGGTTGAGCGCGGCCAGCAGGCGGGCTTCGTCGCCGCACCGCCGGTCGGAGTGCGCTCCGGCCCGAACACGGAACATCTTGACCGCGACCGGACGACCGAGCCGCAGGTCACGGGCCCGGTACACGTCCGAGGCGCCGCCACCGCCGAGGCGGTCTTCGATCTGGTACCTGCCGTCGAGAAGGAGCGGTGGACTAGCGGAGGAACCGGTGTCGGTCTCGTTCGCCTTCACAGTCCACCCTGCCCCTCGTTCACACGTCGGCCCGCTGGAGGTATCAGCTCACTGGAGGCGGATTAGCCTCCGACCGGAAGGACGAAACGCCGAATCCGACGCACGCCGTCTATCAGCACGCCTCTCCCAGGATGCCTATTTGGCACAAATCACCCATCGGCGACCATAGTCCAAGGCTGAGACGAAGCCCACGCAGGGGTCGGACGCGGGTCAGCGGAAGTGGTCGAAGCCCTGGTCAGCGCTGGGTTGCCCGTCGACGTACACGCCGCGGCCCCGCACCACGCGGCCGATCGTCAGCCATTTCTCCGGAAGATCGACGCGCGGCGGAAACGTGGCGATCAACGCATGGTCCTCGCCCCCGTCCAGGAGCCAGCGGACCGGGTCGACCCCGAGCGCGAGCGCGGCGTCCCGCATCTGCGCGGTGACTTCCAGGACGTCGGTCGTGATCTCGATCGAGACGCCGCTGGCGACCGCGATCGACCGCAGGTCCGCGACCAGCCCGTCGGACACGTCACACATCGCGGTGGCACCGAGATCGGCGGCGACCGGACCGGCCGCGTACGGCACCTGCGGGAACCGATGAGCGTCCACCAGCGCGCGCGGCGTCCGGAAACCACGCGACAGGACCGCGAGGCCGGCCGCCGACCAGCCCACCCGGCCGGCGATCGCAACGACGTCACCCGGTTTCGCGCCGGACCGGGTCACCGGCTCGCGGCCACGCATCGAGCCCAGCGCGGTCACCGCGATCGTGATCCCGTGCTCCGAGCGCACCACGTCGCCGCCGACGATGCCCGCCCCGACCAGGTCACATTCCTCGCGCAGGCCGTCGTAGAACGCTTCCGCCCAGCTCACCTCGGTGTCACCGGGCAGCGCCAGGCCGATCAGCAGCGCGGTGCCGACGCCGCCCATCGCCGCCACGTCGGCCAGGTTCTGCGCGGCCGCCTTCCGCCCGACGTCGCGCGGGCTCGACCAGTCCAGCCGGAAGTGCCTGCCCTCGACCAGCAGGTCGGTAGTGGCGACCACCCGGCCACCGCGCACCGCCACCAGAGCGGCGTCGTCGCCGGGGCCGAGCAGAGTCGCGCGGCTCTGCGGCAGCCGCGGGAAAACCCGCTCCAGCAGACCGGCTTCCCCGATGTCCGAGACGGTCACGCCGCCCACTCCTCCCCTGCCCACATTCTGAGCTGCCGCGACCTACACCACACCGGCGTGACCTGGGCCGAATATCCCAACCAGGTGGTGCGGTAGCGTGCACCCGTCCTACCATCCGTCGTTCCGGTACGGACGGTGTCGAATGGCGTTACAGGGAGCGTGTCCGTGGTACAGGCATACATCCTCATCCAGACCGAGGTCGGCAAGGCCCGGGATGTTGCCGCTACGGTCAGCGACCTGCCCGGCGTCGTCCAGGTGGATGCGGTCACCGGTCCGTACGACGTCATCGTGCTGACCCAGGCCGAGACCGTGGACGAGCTCGGCTCGCTGGTCGTCAGCAAGGTGCAGAGCGTCACCGGTATCACCCGCACGCTGACCTGCTCGGTCGTCCACCTCTGACCGTGGCTGGAGAGGTTACGAAGTCCGACCGCTACCGCGCGGCGGTCACCGCGACGCTCGTCGCGATACCGCTCGCGGTGGTGGCGGGCCTCGGCGTGTTCTGGTGGTCCGGCGGGTTCGCCGAGGACGCCGAGCCGAAGCCCGCCGCCTCGAGCGCGGTGACGGTCGACGTCTCGAAGGCCCAGCCGAACACCGAGACGATCTGCCGCGCGCTGCTCGCCAACCTGCCCACCACGCTGGCCGAACACGCCAGCCGCCCGGTGTCGCCGGCGACGGCGTCCGAGCGGACCGCGGCCTGGGGCGACCCGGCGATCGTGCTCCGGTGCGGCATCGGTCCACCGGCCACCACGGCCGGAAGCGCCGACCAGACCGTGCAGATCGACGGCGTCACCTGGCTGGTGACCGAGGGCAAAGAGCAGTCGTTCCTGCGCGCGGTGGGGTTGAGCGTCGCGGTCGACCTGCGGCTTCCTGCTCCGTACAACGTCGGAC